>NZ_FNZO01000016.1:0-118121 GCF_900109305.1 Paenibacillus sp. cl141a | reverse complement strand
ATATGTCTTTCGTATTTCGCCCATGAAAAAAATCCCCTCCAAGTAGACTTTAATGCGCTTTTTACACACTGTCTACTTAAAGGGGATAATATCATAACAGCGGCTTTTTTGTTTTCAGTTATGGATTCATTCGTGAATCTGACAAATTCTCAATAGACGCTTGAAAGTGACGCGACGTCATCTTGTAAGATAAAATTCGTCAATGAAAATTACGGAGAATGTCATACATTTCGACAAGAGGGAGATGGGAGAATTGAAAAAGGGAGATATCATTATTTACGCTTGCGTCATCATCGGGGCCGGAATCGGTTTAACCTTAGACTATGCTTTTCCGGGTGTTCTGGTCGGTTTGGGTATTGGATATTTGATCAAAACGACCCTGAAGGACGAGGAATCGTAAACATGGAAAAGATGATCGAACTATCTTAGAAATTAGGTTTGACAATTAGAAAAAACTGACTTATAGTACTTTACTATCAGCAATGATCAAAGACATGATTCGTGAAACGACCTGTCCAGAGAGAGAAGCGATTGGTGAAAGCTTCTTCCGCGCTTGTTTCTTGAATTACCCCTTTGTAGCTGTGTTTTTGAACCCAGATCGGTCGTTCGACAATCGAAATGGAACTAGAAAACACCGTTTCATCCCCGTTACCGGATGTCTGAATGAGGATCCGACAAAGCGCGCGGCAGTACGAGCGTTTGCCATTTTCGGATCAAATTAGGGTGGAACCACGAGCTGAACGCACTCGTCCCTTAGGGATCGAGTGCTTTTTTGCGTTCAATCTAAATTAGATGGAGGGATCACAATGTCAATTGTAGTAACGCTGCAGGACGGAAGCAAGAAGGAGTATCCCGCACAAACGACGATGATCCAAATCGCGGAATCCATCCATTCAGGACTGAAGAAAAATGCGGTTGCAGCCAAAGTGGATGGCAGACTCGTGGATTTGAATCATGAGCTTCGTGAAGATGCGGAAGTAAGCATCATTACACTGGATTCCGAGGACGGATTGTACGTATATCGACACAGCGCGGCTCATCTAATGGCCCAGGCCGTTAAACGGATCTATGGTAGTCAGTCTGTCCATTTTGGGGTAGGACCTGTCATTGAGGATGGTTTTTATTACGATATGGATTTGGAGCATTCGATTACGTCTGAAGAGTTGATTGCCATCGAACGAGAAATGCAGAAGATCGTTCAGGAAGACCTGCCGATTATTCGCAAGGAGGTGGGTCGTCAGGAGGCCGAACGTATTTTCCAAGACGATCCGTACAAGATGGAGCTGATCCGTGAGTTGCCGGCGGACGAGGTCATTTCGGTATATGAGCAGGGCGAGTTTGTTGATTTGTGCAGGGGGCCGCATCTTCCTTCAACGGGCAGAATCAAGGCATTCAAATTAATGAGTGTGGCGGGTGCTTATTGGCGGGGGAACTCGGACAATAAAATGCTGCAACGTATATACGGTACGGCGTTTCCCAAGAAATCGCAGCTGGATGAGCATTTATTGCTGCTAGAGGAAGCCAAGAAACGGGATCATCGGAAGCTGGGAAAAGAGCTTGGCCTCTTTATGTTCTCGGAAGAAGCGCCCGGCATGCCATTCTTTTTGCCGAACGGGATGATCATTCGCAATGAGCTGGAGCAATTCGCAAGAGGGCTTCAATTCCATCGCGATTACGATGAAGTGCGGACTCCGCTGATGATGAACAAGCGCCTGTGGGAAATGTCCGGTCACTGGGATCACTACAAAGACAATATGTATTTTACGCAAGTAGACGAGACGGAGTATGCGCTGAAGCCGATGAACTGTCCAGGGCATATGTTGGTCTACAAAAACTCGCTGCACTCCTACAGAGAGCTGCCCATTCGCATATCCGAGTTCGGTCAGGTTCACCGCCATGAGTTCTCAGGCGCTCTTAACGGCATGATGCGGGTGCGCACGTTTTGTCAAGATGATGCGCATATTTTTGTAAGGCCCGATCAGATCCAGGAAGAAATCAAACAGGTTATCGATTTTATCAGCCAAGTGTATCAAGTCTTTGGCTTTGAGTATACAATCGAGTTATCGACAAGACCGGAGGATTCCATGGGCTCCGAGGAACTATGGGAGCAAGCGGAGTCTTCGCTGCAGCAGGTACTGGATCAATTGGGATTGCCGTACCGGATTAATGAAGGGGATGGAGCGTTTTACGGACCCAAAATCGACTTTCATATCCTCGATTCCTTAAAGCGAAGCTGGCAGTGCGGCACCATCCAACTGGATTTCCAGTTCCCTGAAAAGTTCGATCTGTCCTATATTGGAGAAGATAATCAGAAGCATCGGCCGGTTGTCATTCACCGGGCGGTGTTTGGATCCATCGAGCGTTTTATCGGGATCCTTACAGAGCATTACGGCGGGGCCTTCCCGATGTGGCTTGCTCCCGTACAAGTGATGATCATTCCGGTGTCAGATCACTATATCGATTATTCCTTGAAGGTGAAGAAGCGTCTGGAGCATGCCGGCATACGGGTGAACGTCGATGTCCGAAATGAAAAGCTGGGTTATAAAATCCGTGAAGCGGGACTGTTGAAAACGCCTTACACGCTTGTCCTTGGCGAGAAGGAAATGAACTCCGATCAGGTATCGGTTCGTAAACGGGGCGAGGGCGAGCTTGGCGAGATCGCGATAGATCATGTCATAGAACGGCTTCGGAACGAGATAGAGTCAAAAGAATTTTAATTTTTCGTTGTAGCCGCGGCTTTCCGCATAGGGAGCGGGATGATCTTCGTCACCGTGTGCGCCCCCAAGTCATGGTATGATTTGGATGTACCTATAAAGCGGTATATGTAAATGATGAAGGAGAGAGTACCGTTGCAAACGTACCCGAGCAAAGAGGCTTTCATCGCTGAAATTCGACGAACGTATAAGCTGTTTGACCAAGAATTTGATGATGTCCCGGAGGATAGAAAGAATCAACGCATTGGCGAAGTCGACAGAACGCCGCAAGAAATGATCGCCTATCAGCTTGGGTGGCTGTCTCTCGTCATGAGCTGGGAGCGGGATGAAGGAGCCGGCATCGAAGTTACGACGCCAGCCCCTAACTATAAATGGAATCAATTGGGGGCACTGTATCAGCGTTTCTACCAAGCGTATGACGGCTATTCTTTGGAAGAATTGCGTTTCATGCTGAAACAGAGGACGGATGAATGGTGCGAATGGATCAACCGGTTGACCGAGGAAGAGTTGTTTCGTCCGGGCGTTCGAAAATGGACGGTAACCAGCGCCAACTGGCCGATGTGGAAATGGCTGCACATCAATTCCGTCGCCCCTTTCAAAAGCTTCAGAGCCAAGATCAGAAAGTGGAAAAAGTTCGTAGCATAACGCGTACCCCTTCAAGGGCAAAACGACGATCCGAGGTAAACCTCGGATCGTTTTTTTGGTTGGATTAAAGCTGAATGGGAAGGCTGCCAATGTCAGAAATGTATACCGCTTTTTTGCCAAAATGTTTAAATAGTATAATATATCCAACTCCGGGAACAGTAGAGGAAAAGATAAATGAAGGTAACTTGAATTCCTTGTAGGGCAAAGCTGGCCGCGAAGGCACGAGGAGTCGTTTCCATGATGATGAAGAACTTAACGCCGGGCGAAGCCCAGCAAGAAAATTTGCCGGCATCCCTGACGCAATTTATTGACGATATGAAGAGCCGCTTCGGACAAAGCGGAGATATTATTTACCGTGAGCTTCAACTAGGCGCCATCCCCTCGGTGATGATCTATATTGAGGGGATGGGAGATCCCCGTTATCTGATCGAAGCGATTCATGCCGATTTGCCGCTGTTCATGAATCTCCCCGACCAACGTCCGGAAGAACGGATGAAAATGCTGCAAGAACTGACAATCACGATGGGAAAAGTGGGAGAAGCCAGGACCTTTCAAGAGGTTGAAAAGAAATTGCTCTCCGGCAATACGATCATCTTCATGGATGGAGCGGCCACCTCCCTGTATGTGGGGACGGAAACGCTGAAACAGCGGGGGGTGGAGGAAGCCAGCTCGCAATCCGTGGTGAGAGGTCCGAGGGAAGGCTTTACCGAGTCGCTTCGAGAGAATACGGCTTTGGTCCGGCGGAGAATTCAAAGCCCTAAACTGCGCTTGGAAGAGAGAACCGTCGGCGAGCACACAAATACGCAGCTGGCTGTGATGTACATGGAAGGATTATGCGATGTCGACGTACTGAACGAGCTGCGCAGAAGACTGGATGGAATCAAGCTGGACAGCGTGCTGGAAAGCAATTACATCGAGGAGATGATTCAGGATCACCGCTACAGTCCTTTTCCTACGGTATATAATTCAGAACGGCCCGACGTCATTGCGTCTGCTTTACTGGAAGGGCGCATTGCTATTTTCTTAGAAGGAACGCCCTTTGTTCTGGTGGTTCCCGCGCTGTTCGTCCAGCTGTTTCAATCAAGCGAGGATTATTACCAGCGGTGGGATTTTGCCAGCTTGGTTCGACTGCTTCGATACTTATGCTTCGGAATAGCGCTCCTTACTCCCTCCCTGTATATTGCGATTACCACGTTCCATCAGGAAATGCTGCCAACCGACCTGTTGACCAGCTTAATCGGACAGCGGGAAGGGGTTCCCTTCCCTGCATTCATCGAAGCCCTGATCATGGAGATTACGTTCGAGATTCTGCGCGAGGCGGGCATTCGGCTGCCTAAATCGATCGGCCAATCCGTCTCCATCGTAGGCACGCTGGTCATCGGGCAAGCCGCCGTGGAAGCGGGTCTCGTATCGGCCGCAATGGTGATCGTTGTGTCCATGACGGCGATTGCGAATTTTGCCCTGCCGGCTTTCAATATCGGAATCTCGGTTCGGATCTTGCGATTCGGGCTCATGGGAATCGCTGCGTCATTCGGATTGTACGGGATGATCATCGGCATGATCATCATCGGCCTTCACCTATGCAGCCTGCAGTCCATGGGGGTTCCGTATATGACCTCATTCGCCCCCATAAGATGGCGGAGCCAGAAGGATGCCTTGTTGCGATTGTCCCGCCACAACATGAAAAAATACTTGACCAGATCCAAGACATAAGCCGTCAAATAGCGAGGACCTGCATTCGAATTATCCATTCCATACAGAGGGGACTGGTTATCGTGTTGGAGAGAAAAATACTTTCAGTCCTGCTCGTACTATGCTTGACCTTCACCCCTGGATGCTGGAGCAGAAAAGAACTGAATGAGCTGGCCGTCGTCATGGCGCTTGGCATCGACAGCCATGAGAATGGGTATGCCATTTCTGCTCAAGTGCTCAATTCCGCCGAGGCCGGCTCCAAAATAGGCGGATCGATGGGCAGTCTTCCGGTCGTAACCTACAAGTCCGTCGGCAAGACCATCCCAGACGCCCTGCAGCGCATGTTGAGCATGGCACCCCGGATGCCTTATCTGTCCCACGTTCGCGTGTTGGTATTCGGTGAGGATCTGGCCAGGTCAGGGGTCAACGATGTGCTCGATTATATTTCCCGGAATCATCAGCTTCGAACGGATTTCTTCATGCTCGTCGCCAAGAACGGAAAGGCTGAGGAGATCCTAGAGGTCGTTACGCCATTCGAGTATGTTCCGGCGAATTCGCTCTATTCCTCTATTCTGATCTCGGAAAAAAAATGGGCGGCGACGGGGAAAGTCACTTTGCAGCAGTTCGTGACGGAGCTAAAGCGCAACGGCTCAGATCCGGTATTATCCGGAGTCCAATTAAGCGGTAGCTTAGCCGAAGGCCAGACCATGGAGAACGTGAAGCAAATCAATCCTTCCACGCTTCTTCAGCATACGGGGCTCGGCGTATTCAAGGGGGACCGGTTGGTCGGATGGCTGGGGGAACCCCCCAGCAAGGCCGTCAATTATGTCCTGAATAGAGTCGACACCACGACGGGATTCATTGCATGTCCGGACAGCGGCATCGTCGGATTCGCCGTGAACCGGGCGGACACCTCGCTGGACGTTACGCTCAATGCGGATGGCACCCCCGCTTTTTCAGCCGAATTGGAGATCGAGGCCGACGTGAATGCCGTTCAATGCGCGATTGATATCAGTCAACCTGCCGTCATCGACGAATTGGAGAAGGACATCGAGGATAAATATAACGCCAATATTCGGAAGCACATCGGGCTGGTCCAGCAGCGTTATGGAGCTGACGTTTTTGGATTCGGCGAGGTTTTGCACCGAAAATACCCGGACGTATGGAAAAAATACCGGGATCATTGGGGGGAAAGCTTTAAAACGATGAGTATCCGCGTGGACACCGATGTTGCGATCCGCCGGATCGGATCCATCATACAACCCTTAAACCAAAAGGTGGATGAGCCGTGAATTGGCATTGGTTATTCATATTCTTTCTAGCCTTTGTTCTCGTTACGGAAACTCGTCATCTTCTGAAGCTGCGTTCCATCCGGGACATCATCGTATTCTATGCGGTATGGGGAGTAACCTTGCTGGCTTTGATCGGAGATATGATGGAGGTGCCTTATTTAAAGCCGCTGGACTGGATCGGCGCCTTGGTGCAGCTCCTGAGCGGATGGATCTCATAATGAGGAAGGGTTTGGTAATACGTGATTAAATACAAGGATATCGCACCACGGCAATTTTATATACTGGCCTTCGGTTTGACCATCGGTACCTCGATCCTGGTTACGCCTTCCGGATTAGCGCATACTGCTCGGGAAGATGCGTGGATGGCCTCTCTCTTCAGTTTGCTCATTAACCTCCTCATGGTCGTGCTGTATATAGCCATTTCGCGTCTCTATCCCGGCCAATCGATCTTCGAGATCCACGAGAAGGTGCTCGGGAAGCTGCTGGGCAAGCTCCTCTCGCTGATCTATTTGTTTTATTTTTTGATTCTTACAGGTACTTTACTTGGCAACCTGGGCTTTTTTCTGAGCAGTGAAATCATGCCGGAAACCCCGATCGAGGCCATTCAAATCTTGTTCTTAATAGCAGCCGTCATGTGCGCCAGAATGGGTATCATTCTGTTGGCCCGCGTCGGTGAATTGATGTTTCCGTGGATCGTATTTCTGTTTATGGTCCTTGTCCTCTCGCTTATACCCCAGATCGATTGGAACCATATCAAGCCGATGCTGGAGGAAGGCTGGATGCCCGTAGTTAAGGCCGGATTCCATTCTTCTATGTTCCAGGAGCTGATTGTACTGATGGTATTCCTGCCCTTGGTTAATGGAGGGAAAAAAGGGGAGAGGGCATTGATGCAGGGATCCGCTTCAGGCGGGCTCGTGCTTAGCATTACCGTCCTGCTCAGCGTGCTAGTTTTGGGGATTGAACAGACGGAGAACAGCACGTTTCCGGCGTATGCCCTTGCGAAGACGATTAATTTAGGAAACTTCTTTCAACGTGTCGAAGGCATATTGATTACGCTGTGGATCCTGACTTTTTTTATCAAGATTTCTCTGCTGTATCTTTCGATTCTTCAAGGCATGAAAACCGTGTTCGGACTGAAGGACCAGAATTCGTTAATCTATCCGTTGTCCGTGCTGTTTGCCATCGTGGCCTGGAATACATACATCAACACCGTTTATGTCGCCGATATCATTCAGAACGTGTGGTCAAGCTATGCGCTCCTCCACTTGATCGTGATTCCCATCGTCCTCTATCTGGTCGGGATAACGCGAACGAAAATCCTCAGATTGAAATGAAACCAGCATCGTATGGAAAAAGCCCAAAAGCCGGGGCTTTTTTTGTTTTTTATCTGCATGGACATGATTTTTTTTGAAAATGACTTGAAAGTGACGTTGCGTCATCTTGTATAGTGGAGTTACCGGAGAACTTAAGAAAGCAGGTGATGAAATCGATTCCCATTCAAGAATTGTCCAAACAGACGGGCATTACGGTAAGAACGCTTCGCTATTATGATCAGATCGGCCTGCTGATTCCGGCTGCCAAGACTCCGGGTAAACACCGGATATACAGCGAGGAGGAGCTAAAGAAGCTGCAGCAAATTCAGTTTCTGAAGAAACTGGGCTTCAGCTTGCAGGAAATTTCGGATATGATTTCGAACCCGGAATGGAACTGGTCATCCAGTTTGATGAACCAGTTGGACTTCGTGAAGAATGAACAAAACAAGCTGAACCAAATGGAATCCGCGCTCCGCGCCGTCCTGCATAGCATCGCCGTGGAAGGGGAGACAAGCTGGGATGTGATTCAGAAGCTGATCCATCTCTCAGGAAGAGACCCCTCATTAAAGCATGCGTTCCGACAACAAATGTTTGAGAGGCGCGAAGAAGAGCTGTTGGACCTCCTCCCGAATATGAACAGCACAGATCCGGATTCGCTTGAATGGATCGCTCTGCTGGGACAGCTTAAAAAGCGCATGGAGAACGGACCCGGTTCTCCTGAAGTACAGAGGATCATCAGGCGCATGGATGAAAAACGCCGGGAGCATTTTGAAGGCGAAGACCCCTTCGTGGATAAATTGTGGGAGATCCGCAAATCTCCTGCGCAGTCCGAGCAGATGGGCTTGTACCCCATTGAGGAAGAGCTTCTTCAGTTTATGGAGCTGGCATTTAATATCTATGCTGCAAGAGTGGTAGAAAAACTAGACGAAGAGGGGGAGACATCATGACAACGGAACTGCTGCTCTCCGTAGGTGCGTTGTCGCTCTTGGATACCTTGAGCCCCGCCACGCTCGGCGTAACGGTCTATTTGCTGTTGACGGAGCGGGATCGGTTGATCACCCGATTATGGGTCTATTTGTTCACGGTGGCAGGCTTTTATTTCTTGGTTGGTGCCGCACTGATGCTCGGTTTGGATGCTGTTCTTCGGGGCGTAACAGGCATTTTTCAGAATCGAACGGTAAGTTGGGTTATGGCTGTTACCGGCAGCGTTTTGTTTGCTGCCAGTTTTTTTGTCCCGACGAAAAAGACGACGGAACCGCGACGTCCAAGATCCAAAAGCCTCGGGGCGATGATCGGGCTTGGCTTCACCACGTCCCTGCTGGAGGTGGCAACGGCACTGCCCTATTTTGCGGCGATCGGTCTCATGACATCGGCCCAACTAACACCGGTTCAATGGGTACCCGTCCTGGCTGCGTATAATGTGATCATGGTGCTTCCTCCGCTCCTATTGCTTGTTGCACGCCTTGCATTTGGCCGCATGATGCAGCGTCCGCTGGAGAAGCTGCGGCTGAAGATCGCCCAGAGCTCCGGATCGGTGCTTTCATGGGTTTTGTGCATTGCGGGACTGATATTGGTGCTGAACAGCATAGACAACCTATAATGATCGCTCTCGTTCTTTTCGTTCCCGGCTTTCGAAACCGAGGAGCCTGCTATGTATTCATATGAATCTCGTTATGATATATTTATCGCAGGGTTCATCGACCGTCGGGCACCTCGGTTTATGGTTTGCTGAAGATGTGCTTTGATCCAGCAACACAGCTCGAAAGATGATAGGGGGTTATCCATTGAGCACGCGGATTTTAGAACGGTTAAGAGAAGAGACGGCACCGCAGCATGAACAAATCGAACAGAATCCTTACGCGAAAGCTGCATTCGACCAGACCCTGACGCTTGATCAATATCGATCGTATTTAGCGAAGTTTTACGGATTCATTAAACCGGCCGAAACGAAGTTTATGGCAGATGATGCCGTGAACGATATAGGATTGGATATGTCGATTCGGATGAAGTCGAAACTTTTGGAAGAAGATCTGAAACATCTGGATATGACTCAGGATGAAATAAATCAGCTTCCGCTGTGCAGCCGGCTGCCCGAGCTGGGCACGCCTGCGCAAATATGGGGGTATCTCTATGTGATAGAGGGGTCCACACTCGGTGGCCAAGTCATCACGAAACAACTGATGAAGTTCTTGCCCGTGAGTCCCGAGTCAGGCATTCGCTATTTTCACGCATACGGTCAAGAGACTAAGCCAAGATGGACCGAATTCCGGGAAGCGATGCTGTCGAGCGGCTTGAAGGATTCCGATGAAATCATCGATTCGGCGAAGGAAACGTTCCGTTTGCTGGATGCTTGGATCCGAGATTCGGCATAGACATTACAGTCATCTTATTTCAAATAATAGAATCGCATGGAAGTCCGTCATGAGAAACCGCGTAGTAACGCGGTTTTTTGTGTTGGTTTTTTTTCAGATCATTCATATGACAAGCGCTTGAAGGAGGGTCTTCATTCATCATAACAGTTCTCTCGCTATAGCCGCAGGCTATAACTAGATATAGCTTATTTGAGTTACACTATACCGGGCAATACGTGATATCTTTCTTGTAACAATTTGTATAGGAGTGTTACATAGATGGCAAAAAGCAGTGTACTGGGATATCCGCGTATTGGCGCTGATCGGGAATGGAAGAAAGCTTTAGAAGCGTTCTGGGCGGGCAAGCTCGAAGAATCGGAGTTTCACGAGCAGCTGCGGGAGATTCGGTTGAATCATTTGCGCAAGCAGCAAGAGAGCGGAATTGATCTGATCGCCGTCAATGATTTTAGTTATTACGATCATATCCTGGACACGGCTACCATGTTCGGCATCGTACCCAAGCGGTTCCCATATAAGGGCGGCATTGTTCCATTGTCTGTATACTATGGGATTGCACGCGGCACGAAGGATGCTACAGCAAGTGAAATGACCAAGTGGTTTAACACCAATTATCACTACATCGTGCCGGAATTGGACGGAGCTGTTCCGGTTCTTACCGAGAATAGGCCGCTTGCAGCCTATCGGGAGGCCAAAGAGAAGCTCGGCATTGAAGGCAAGCCGGTCATTGTCGGTCCGCTCACCTTCTTGAAGTTGTCCAAAGGCTACCAAGCCTCGGAAACGGATGCCTGGCTTGATAAATTGCTGCCGCTGTACGTTCAGATCCTTCGGGAGCTCGCACACGAAGGCGTTCAATGGGTACAGATCGACGAGCCGATCCTGGTTACGAAATTAAGCGAAGCCGATTTGGAGCGATTAAACACCATCTATGAAACGTTTGCGGCTTCGGCACCCGGCCTCAACATCATGCTGCAAACCTACTTCGAATCGGTGGAAAACTACCAGGACATCATCCAGCTGCCGGTTAGCGGCATCGGCCTTGACCTGGTGCACGGATACAAAGGTAATCTGCAAGCCATCCAACAATCCGGATTTCCGGCGAACAAGGTTTTGGGTGCGGGGATCATCGACGGACGCGGAATCTGGAAGGCATCGCTTCGAGAGAAGCTGTCGCAATTGGAGGAGCTGACGAAATATGTGGCCGCCGAGCGCTTGATCGTGCAGTCTTCGTGCAGCTTGCTCCATGTACCGGTGACGGTAAGCAAGGAAACGAAATTGCAGCCTGAATTAAAGGACGCTCTCGCATTTGCAGACGAGAAGCTGATTGAATTGGATCTGCTCACAAAAGCCATCTCCACGGGAGCTGCCCGAATCGCGAATGAACTGGAACATAACGATTTTGCGCTTCAGGCGCTTAAACAGTCGGAAGAGCGTAATCGACTCGACGTTCAGCGAGCTGTAGCCGAGGTTAGCGCTCAGAATCCGGCTCGCAGCCTTCCATTCGGTGAGCGTCATGTCGCCCAACAAAATAAGTGGCAGCTGCCCATATTCCCGACGACGACCATCGGCAGCTTCCCGCAGTCAGCCGAGGTGCGCAAGGCTCGCCAGGCTTGGCGCAAGGGGGAGTGGAATAACGAGCAGTACGAGCAATTCATTCAGGAGCAGATCGATATTTGGATCAAGCTTCAGGAAGAGATCGGTCTGGATGTGCTGGTGCACGGCGAGTTTGAAAGAACGGATATGGTGGAGTTTTTCGGAGAGAAGCTTGGAGGATTTGCTTTCACCCAGTTTGGATGGGTGCAGTCTTACGGTTCCCGATGCGTGAAGCCTCCTGTTATTTTTGGCGATGTGGCATTCGAGCAGCCGATGACGGTAGAAGAAACAAATTATGCACAGTCGAAGACGAGTCGTCCCGTGAAAGGAATGCTGACCGGGCCGATCACGATCATGAACTGGTCGTTCGTACGCGAGGATATCTCAAGGGAACAGATTGCGTACCAATTGGCTTATGCCCTCAGACAGGAAGTCGAGGCGCTCGAGCAGGCTGGCATCGGGATGATTCAAGTTGACGAGCCCGCAGTGCGCGAAGGGCTGCCACTGAAGGAAGAAGATCAAGCCGAGTATCTCGCATGGGCTGTAAAAGCCTTCCGCATGACGACCTGCACGGTGCAGCCGACCACGCAAATTCACACGCATATGTGTTATTGCGAGTTCCATGACATGATCGATTCGATCGAGGCGATGGATGCCGACGTCATCTCGATCGAAACCTCGCGCAGCCATGGCGAGCTGATCCATAGCTTCGAGGTGAATACGTATAAACTGGGGATTGGGCTCGGGGTATACGATATCCACAGTCCGCGGGTGCCTCGCGTGGAAGAGATGACCAGCATGATCGAACGGGCACTGCGCGTATTGGATCCGAAGCTGTTCTGGATCAATCCGGACTGCGGTCTCAAGACGCGCGGCAAGGAAGAAACGGTTGCTTCCCTTCGTAACATGGTTCAAGCCACGGAAATCGCCCGTTCCTCCTATTCGCTGAACGTGTAGCAGCCGCAGATTCAAACTTTCGGCGGTTTGATTGAGGTCGATATGACTTTGGACGTTTCGGGTGGTTACTCGTCGCACTGGTTTAATGGATTTAACAGGATATGAATTTCGGAGAAGCCGCACCTTGTGCGGCTTTTTTTGTGCGGTGGTTGCGGCAGAATGAACGGTTAGGCGTTCGGTCTGCCGCTTTTTTCATGGATTCCGGAGGACATTTAGAGATTCGGCATTCTTTTGTAGAGAGGATTGACAGATCAAACCCACAGATGTTAAATTATCCGGCAACTAAACCATGGTTGATGGGGTTTATATTATGAGAGTGACGCACCATTAACGTTCATTAGTGGAGGGGGATATGATAAAAGTGAGTAAGAAAAGGAAATCAAGGCGGTATCGCGATGAGTGACAGGTCATGGCGAATTTTTTTTGCAATCGTGGCGTTGATCATTTTGTCGGGAGTGGCCTTTTCTTTAGTTCAATCGAGAACGTCCTACAAGGAGTTAATGGGCGATCAGATTCACGACACACAGAAGATAGATCAGATAGTCATTGAGAAAAGGGACAGCTCTCACGATGCGGAGCGACTAAAAATTACCGATCCGGCAACCATTGAACGGATCTTGAACAGCTTCGCTGATGCGAAGTTACAAAGGATCGAGCAATACCCAAGAGGAACGGATTACTGGATCTGGATTGATGTCGAATACAAGCACTATCTAATCCATTATACGTAACCGGATATCGTCCGGATTTCTCCGCATAGAGGCATACATAAGAAATATTCCTGGACCTACAGGATCACCAATGGCTATGATAAGTCGATCATTCAAGATCTCTTTAAGGAAGGATAACAAGGGACTTCCGATTAGGGCGATTTCGTAATTATGGCAGATTAAATTTTATGAAAAGATGAGGAACCGGACGATGAAGCTAACCGATCAAAATTTGAGCAAAATGCAGAATATCATCAAGGAGCATCAATTCGAACATGCCGCAGAGTATTTAATGGAGCATACGCGGCAAGGCGTAAGACTATCCAAAAAGAAGCTGGAGGATTACGCCGAGTCAAAGAACTCACGGTTTGGCGGTGACCCGGATCTTCCCGAAGAGGTGGAGTGGCCCCTCAATTCGGAGGGAACACCGATGACGTTTCTGGCACAGCTGCAATTGAAGGATGTGGCAGCTCAGGACGCCACTAGATCGCTGCCGACAAGCGGAATGCTGTATTTCTTCGTTGGCGTGGATGAACCCGCCTATAACATTGAGCACCGAGTGCTCTATCTTCCCGAGGGGACGGGTTTGGCAGCGGTTCGCCGACGCGCTCCCGAGGAAACCGCGTTAGATGAGGTGTTCACCGGCTACCGTGTGGAAGCCCGAGCCACGCTGGAGCCGCCTAATTACGGTTATGTGGATGATGAGCTCATCGAGGATGACGAGCATGACTATGAATCATACGAGGAGTTGTGCTTTCAATTGACGGGCCTGGACTCCGGCGATATCGGGACCATCTTTGGCTACCCTTCTACCCAGCACGGCGACTGCGAGTTTGAGGCTGCGCTCATGCTGTTAACCGGCTCGGAGTACAATTACTCTATGGATGCGGCCATGCAGCAGATCACCAAGCATTGCGGCGGCAGCGCGGAACGCGCGCAGCAGGAAATTCAGGATACGGTGCTGCTGCTGGCTGTCGATTCGGACGACGATGTCGGTTTTTGCTGGTGGGATGCTGGAGAACTGCAATTTTTCATTCGAAAAGAAGATCTGCTGGCCAACCATTTCGATCGCACGTATTGCTCCCTGTACTCAAGCTGATCGTCAATTAAGCGAGTGAGCAATATTTTAAGGCAGCGATGGTTGAAGTGCAGGAATACAGCAGGCACATATGGAGGTTATGGAACCATGAAGGAGAAGGTTTTGAAGGCATACGACAAACTGGCTGGGGATTACGAACGGCATGTGGATTCACAGAGCGGGCACAATGCCTTTTACGAGAGGCCGGCCATGCTCCGGATGCTGCCGAAGAGCATGGAGCGGATGACCGTATTGGATGCCGGATGTGCCGCCGGGTGGTATACGGAGCAATTGATTCAACGGGGGGCTAGGGTAACGGCGATCGATCTGAGCCCGTCGATGATTGAAGCCTGCAAAAGGCGAGTGGGCAGTGAAGCGACCATCGCTGCATGCGATCTGACCGAGGCCCTGCCATTTGCTGATGAAGCTTTTGATTACATCGTAAGTTCATTGACGCTTCATTACATTAAGGATTGGCAGCCAACCTTTCGCGAATTTCAGCGGGTGCTGAATCCCGGAGGCCGCTTGATTTTCTCCGTGCATCATCCCTTCATGGATTTTAAACATTTTGACCGGCAAGACTACTTTGCCCGAGAGTTGCTGACGGAGATTTGGAACAAACCGGAGTCCGGTCCCGTCGAGGTCGCTTTCTATCGCAGACCGATGCAAGAAATCATCAACGTGACTTCCTCCTGTTTCAGCATCGAAGAGATGGTCGAGCCGCAGCCGAGCTTAGAGCATAAAGACAAGCCGGAGGCGGAGGCCTGGATGGCAAAATGGTATGATCGGTTAATGACGAATCCTCATTTCTTGATTGTGAAGGCACGGAAATCAAAATAATATAATGGATTACATCGCAAATGGCGCAGTTAGTGGGGGATTGAACCAACTCCCACCAAAACAACTAACATACGTTAAAAGGGGAACTGCGAACATCGCAGTTCTTTTTGCTTTCATTTCGGCATAAATGCGCAGAAGAGCAAACCGTTTTACTAGTACGGGGATCAAGCTTCCAACAGATGGAACATTGTTCCGATAGGTGTACTATGGTACGATCGGAATAAGATTCGATCGGTGATCATGGCCGATTCACCACACGCAGATTTGGAGCCTACATAATGGGAACACCTTACTCCGCTGTTATTACGCTGATCGTCACGGCAGGCGTACTGAACATTATCATGGGTCTTTACGTGCTGTCAGGACGCTCGAAGCTTGCAACGGTAAAAACCTTCTTCATCTTCAGCATGCTGGCCGCGATTTATACATTCGGTGCTGCACTCGAATTGTCCAGCCGTTCGCTTCAAGAGATTCAGTTCTGGATCAAGTTTGAATATCTGGGGATGCCGTTCTTGCCGCCCCTTAATTTATTGATCATTCTGACTTATTTGGGCATGGAACGATATTTGAGACCCGGTCTGCTGATTTCAATGTTTGTCATACCGGTCGTAACCCTGCTGCTTGTTATGACCAACGAAAGACATCATCTATATTATCGGGATATCCTATTACGGCCGGACGTTTCTGCTTTGAAGGTGGATATCGTAGCCGGACCCTGGTATATCATTCAAGGCGCCTACACTTTCGCCTGCTTGATAGGCGGGGTCGTACTGCTGCTTCGCAGCTGGCGCAAGATGCCATCCTACCGCTTTCAGCTGGGCACGATGCTGGTTGGCCTTGTCCTGCCCCTTATCGGCGATTTTCTCTATCTTGGCGGACTCACGCCCGATGGTATGGATCCGATCCCCGTCATCATGACGTTGACCTCGGCCCTTTATCTCTGGGCATTGACATCCAAGGGTTTGTTTCATGTGGCGCCGATTGCGAGGGATAATCTCTTTTCGAGCATGCGGGAGGGCGTTCTTGTATTGGATCTGGACAACCGTTTGGTTGACTTCAATCCGGCTGCGGCAACCATGATGCCGGAGCTGAGTCCTTCGGCCATTGGAGAACCGCTACATGCGATGTGGCAGCTTCACACCGCAGAACCCATTTTCGGTATGGAGGAACGGGAAGGTCCGGAGACTGGGGAAGCGGACATTGAAGAGATTCGCTGGCAATTAGGTAACCATTCGCTTCATTATCAGATCAGGTCTTCTACCGTTCGCAACCAGAGAGGACAAGAGGCCGGACGATTAATCGTCCTGATCGACGTGACCGATAAGGCGCGTCTTCAGGAGGAGCTGCGGCAGATGGCCTACTACGATGGTTTGACCCGAATCTATAACCGCTCGCACTTTATGAAACTCAGTTACGCCCTTCTGAATCAGGCGGTTCGGAATCATGAGCCGCTCGCTTTCCTGCTGTTCGATATCGACCATTTCAAACGGATCAACGATGTTTACGGCCACGATATTGGCGACCAAGCCCTGCAGCACATCGTCGAATTAACACGGAAGACACTGCGGGCTGAGGACTTGTTCGCACGATATGGCGGCGAAGAGTTCGCTGTTGCCATGCCCGGCCTCTCGACTGCGGAGGCAACAGCCGCTGCGGAGCGGATCCGTGCCAAGCTGCTCGCGCAGCCGATGACTACGCCGCAAGGACCGATGATGATTACAGCCAGCTTCGGCGTTGCCGCGGTGAAGACAAGATCCCATAACGGCGCAGTCGATGCGGAAGCAGAAGAAGCTTGGTGGGATACTGAATTAAAGAAGGTAATGAAGCAGGCGGATGGCGCACTATACGAAGCCAAACGCTCCGGTCGTAACACGATACGGGTGTCGGATGAGGAGTAAAACCAGCTTAAACTCAGGTTCAATTGAACTTCATATGAAAAATAGCGGAATCTATGTGTATAATAGCTATTGGTTGTATAATGAATGCAGTGCGATATATCACATCTAAGGGGAGAAAATCATATGTTATGGAATGAAATCACGACACTGGAAGAATGGGAACACATTCTGAGAAAATCCTCCGAACGCGGTCAGGTCATTTTGAAACACAGCACGACATGCCCGGTTAGCGCCAACGCTTTGGCAGAGTTTGAATCTTATTTGAAAAAGACGCCAAACGGCGATGTGGATTACACCTTGGTCAAAGTCATCGAATCCCGTCCGGTTTCGAATAAAATCGCCGAGGATTTGAACGTGAAGCATGAATCGCCGCAAATCATCTACGTCAAGGACCAAGCGAAGTACTGGACGGCTTCCCATTGGGCGGTAACAACGGAGCACATCACAGCCGTTCTGGACTGAACAACAGCCTGCATGTCGACGGAAAGCAAGGTGTTCATCATGAAAGATCTGGAAGAACTGACATCCATCGAGGCGATCGAACGATTTATTGAAGATCACACCTTCAGTTTTTTATATGTATCCCGGGAAGATTGCAGCGTATGCCATGCGATATTACCCAAACTTAGAGAGCTGTTAACACAGTTCCCGCGTATCTCGTTGGGCCGTATCCAGGCCGAAGCGGTAGGGGAAATCGCTTCGAGATTTTTGATATTTACCGCACCAGCGCTCCTCCTATTCGTCGAGGGCAAAGAGCTTGTGAGGGAAGATCGATTCGTACAGTTCGGGGAGTTAGAGCGAAAATTAAATCAAATCATGAATTTCGTTAACTAGGCCTCTTTTTCATGCAATGAATGGATTAGGCGATATTCCAAAGTCTTCTGACTTACCGGAATGTCGCCTTTTTGCGTATATTTTGTGATGCTGCTCTACGCGATCCCTTCGGATGAAAGTTCGAATAATTGTCGAAAACCTGGACTTAGTTGCACTCGGATATTACTAAAGTATTAAAAATCGACATGGAATAGCCGATCTATTAATAGTACAAAAGTTGTAAGGTTAATGGAACCATGTATAGCAAATGCATCGTTGTTCCCCCGCTTCGCTTAACAAGACGTTTTCGAGAAATAACCCTTTACCAGAATCATAACGGAGGGAGAATGCGCTTCTTTACATCTGAACATTTTTGAAAACGGTCATGTATTACGAAAAATCCCTGAAATTTTCATTGTGTCCAGGAAAGTAGGTGATGCGAAAAGTGAGTTAAAAGGGATCGCTGTTATAGATGAAAATACATATGAGTTATCAAAGGAGAGACACCGAGTGAGTAAGACAAAAACGTTCTCTAAAGGTATGCGTTTCAAAAATCTTAGCATTGTGACAAGAAACATGATATGGACGAGTCTCTATATCATGATCACGGGCGCCATCGTCATTGGTGCAAGCTTTTATATCCAGGACAACGTGCTGACCAAGCAGCTGCAATCCGATTCGGGGAAAATCATGGATACTTTGGTCAAGTCCGTATCCGTACAAGATGCTGAAGCGGTTAAAGGTTCCACCGACCGGAATTCGGACATCCAGAAGAAGCTAACCGGCACGTTTGATGAGCTGTCCATTACGTATCCTAACATCGCGCAAGGATATATTTTTGGACCTGAGCTGGAGGACGGCAACAAGACCTCGATTATCGCCATGCCTACGGCGGTGCTCGACATGTTTGCCGAAGAGAATTTGAATCTGGGCGACCTATATGAACAGCCGAAAATTCATGCCGACGCGGTCCGTGAAATGATGAAAACGAAAAAAATCGTTTATACCAAAGCGTATACAGACAATTACGGGACGTGGATCACCGTGCTGCATCCCTTCCAGAATTCGAACGGAGAAATTTTCGCTTACATGGGCATCGACGTGGATGCCAGCTTGATCGCCTCCGGGAAGCAGGAACTGCTCACCAACACGCTTTTTGCGCTGTTGATCACCCTGCTGATCGTATTGGCCCTGCAGTACTTCACGATTAGACGCACATTCGCCCCGATTCAGGCTTTAATGGGAGCGCTGGACAAGCTGAGCAAAGGCGATTTCACGGTTCAGTTAAAAGCAGGCGATGATGAGCTCGGGCAGGTCAATGCCAAGTTCAATACGACGGTGAATCATATCAATGAGCTTGTTACCACGATCAAATCGGTGTCGGAGCAATCCGCTGAGCAGTCCAAGTTCCTCTTCTCGGCCGTGGAAATCAACAATAACAATTCTTCGGCGATTGCCAAGAACATGGAGGAAATGTCCGATCGGGTCGCTGTCCAGAGCACTTCGATAACGGAAAGCGTGGTGTCGCTTGAGGAGATCTCATCCGGCGTATCGACGATTGCCGGCAATACATCGGATTTATCCGAAATATCCATCCAGATGAAGGCGCAGTCGGAACGAGGGAACCACAATGTGGAACAGGTGATCGAGCAGATGAATTCGATTGACAATTCGGTCAAAAATTCGGTGCATATCATCGAAAAGCTGCAGAACCGCTCCCATGAGATCGGACAGATCGTACAGGTTATTACCGAAATTGCTTCTCAGACGAATTTGTTATCGCTCAATGCAGGAATCGAGGCGGCCAGAGCGGGCGAAGAGGGACGAGGTTTTGCCGTCGTTGCCAGCGAAGTGAAGAAGCTCTCGGAGGAATCGAGAAAATCGGCAGACCAAATCATTGAATTGGTTCGTTACATCCAGGATGAGACGGCATCCGCGGTAGAAGCCATCAGCGAAGGCGAACACAACGTCGCCAAGGGGATGGAGGTTGTCAAAGAAACCGGTGAGCTGTTCAAAGGCATGCTGGTGGCCACGGATACGGTAACCAGCCAAATTCAAGAGGTGTCTGCAGCAACCCAGCAGATGGTGGCCGAGACCGAACAGATCACCGCTGCGATTAAACAACTGGCTGAGCTCGCAGAGAAGAACTCGACCGTGTCGGGCGAGATCCGGATCAGTGCCCAGGAGCAGCAGGCCTCCTTCGCCAAAATCTTCGAATCTGCCGAGCAGATCAATCAGGTATCCGCCGAACTGGAGGCCCTCGTAAACAGACTGCGAGTGTAATGACGACGGAATAGAAAAAGCATAGAAAAAGATGGAGCTGAAACCTTTGAATACTACGTTGATGATCGAACAAGGCAAAGAATATTGGTTGAATGAACTGCAGCTACCTTTACCGGGATTCTATCTGTACACCGATGGTCCAGCGCATCTTCAGCATCAAGATTTCGATCGCATGGCGATTCCCCTTCGTATCGAAACCGGTAAAATCCAGCGGTTCCGCGAAACGTATAACATCAAGCCATGGATGCTGACAAGCTATGCGGTGTTTCTGCACCGCATGACGCATGATTCGGATTTGCTGATCGGCGTGAACAACGAGAAGGGCAATCTGCTTCCGCTAAGAGTCAGCATAAGCGAAGATGATTCATTTGCTCGTTTGTATGAGCAAATTTCGGCCAAGATGGAGCAAATTGAGGCAAGCCGCCTTTCCCTTTCTGACATCGAAGGTATTATCGGTCAACCGCTCCATCTGCGGACGATTTACGGCCGGAACGGCAACGGCTATGCCTACGGTGAAAGCGGGCTGAACTGGGTCGTTCAGGAGGAGGAAGGGGATCAATGGACACTTTGCGTTTCCTATGCCCAGCCATTGTTCAAAGAAGAAACGATTGAAAAATTCAGCAGGCATTTCGAGCTGCTTGCGGCAGCCGCTCTTGAACATCAGGAGATGCCGGTTAGCCGTCTGCCTATGCTGACGGAAGAGGACCGGAATGCCTACGCAATCCTCAACGACACGAAGATGGAGCTTCCGGAAGATCCGACGCTTGTGGCGATGTTCGCTGCGGTTGTGGAGAAATATCCGAAGCGAATTGCATTATCTTCCAGCCAGGAGCAGATCACGTACGAACAGCTTGACAGGCAGTCGAACCAAATTTCCCAGATGCTCATAGACAAGGGGCTGCGTAAAGGCCAGTTCGTCTCGATATTCATGAAGAGAAGCCTCGATACGATTATCAGCATGCTCGGCGTCCTCAAAGCCGGGGGAGCCTATATCCCGCTGGATCCTTCCCATCCGGATGAACGAAATGCCTATATTATCGAGGATACGGCATCAAACATCATTCTGACGCATCCGGATTTCACGGCGAAACTGAATGGACTATTGGCCCAAGTTCAAACCAAACCGGAATATTTCTGTCTCGATGACCATGTCAATTCCTATCCGGCAGAAGCTTGCGGCGTGAGCGTGTCAGGCGATGATCTGGCCTACATTATTTATACGTCCGGTTCTACAGGCAAACCGAAGGGCGCATTGATCGCCCATCAAGGCGTCGTGAATCTGGCACTGGCCAATCGGGAGAATTTGCAGATGAGCGAACAGGATATTATTCTTCAATATTCCACCTTCAGCTTTGATGCTTCCGTCTACGATATATTCAGCTCACTGGCTTGCGGCTCGCGTCTGCATCTACTATCGGATGAGCAGCGCTTCTCCATAGACGCCTTTACGGAAGCGGTGGCAGACACCAACGCAACGCGCGTCGCGATATTGCCTACGGTGTTCTTCAATCAATTGGCAGCGTATTTGCCAATGGAGGACACGCACAAATACAGTAACATCAAATCGATCGTGGTCGGCGGGGAAGCTTTGGCGGGAGAAACCGTTCGCATGTTCCGGAAGAAGCTTCCGATTCCAATCGTGAACCTATACGGCCCTACCGAAACGACCGTCGTAGCAACAGGGCATATCGTGGATTATCCGATTTCGGAGGATCTGGCCACCGTGTATATCGGTACGCCTTTTGCCAACTATGAATTGTATATCGTAAACGAACATGATGAATTATGTCCGACTTGCGTAACGGGGGAATTGCTCATCTGCTCGGTAGGCGTCGCCAAGGGATATTTGAATCAGCCCGAGAAGACCAAGGAAGCCTTCATTCCGGATCCGATAACGCCCGAATCAGGCAAACAGTTCTACCGTTCGGGCGACTTGGTACGCTTGCTGCCGAACGGGCAGGTGGAATACCGGGGAAGAAAAGATTCACAGGTGAAAATCAGAGGCTTCCGGATTGAGATCGGGGAGATCGAGGACAATCTGGCAAAGCATGAATGCGTGAAGGATATCGCGGTCATTCCGAGAACGGATGAGGACGGAAGCAAAGTGCTGGCGGCATTCTACACGTCACATGATGGACAGGCCGTCCCCGCCAAGGAATTGGTACAATTCTTAAGCCGGAAAGTGCCGAGTTACATGGTTCCTAAATACATCGGTTTCGTGGAAGAAATGCCGTTGTCCCCGACGGGTAAAATAGACCGCAAGAAGCTGGCTATATACGACCTGTCGATGGAGGCGGAAGAGGATAACTCCCCATACGAAGCCCCGGTTAACGATACCCAACGGGATATCGCCGCAGCCTGGGAAAAAGCGTTGGGACAGACCAAAATCGGCATCCACAACGATTTCTTCGATATCGGCGGCTATTCGCTGAAAATCCTGGAGATTCTGGTCCTCCTTAAGCCTCGATATCCGCAGTTGAAGATCAATGATTTCTTTGTATTTCCAACCATAGCGAAACTAGCGGAGAGAGTTGCGGAATTAGGCAGCCAGGATATCCTGGTCGATCCATTGGAGGAACGGGATCTGCCGATTCAGGATTTGGCGGAGTATCCGATTTCTTTTCCTATCAATCGTGCTTCGGAACAAGCGGTGTATGCCCAGCAGCATATTTTGCTAACCGGCGCAACGGGGTATTTGGGATCTCATTTGCTGCACGAACTGCTGTATCAATCCACCGCAACCGTATATTGCCTGGTTCGGCCGTCAAAGCTGATGGAGCCGTATGTCCGCCTGGAGCAGGTCATGACGGGATATTTTGGCGAAGACATAAAGTCTCGAATGGACAAGCGGGTGATCGCGATTCAGGGCGACTTGGAGCAGGAGTCTTTGGGGCTTGGGGCCGAAGACCTTGCCATGATCGAAGCTCGCATCGATTCTATCATCCATTGCGGAGCTGAGGTGAAGCATTTCGGGGATACCGGCTATTTTGCCCGAGTTAATGTTGAGAGCACGGACAGACTACTAGCTTTGGCCCAAAAGAAACCTAATACCCGCTTCCATTTTATATCTACGCTTGGCATTCCGGAGGACCTGGCGCTGAGCGGCCAATGGGAGGCGATCGTTGCCGGAACGGGCTACGAGGCGTCTTCTATCGAGAATGTCTATACGAACAGCAAGCTGGAAGCCGAGAAGCTGGTTATCAAAGCCGGTAAGGAACGAGGCATTCCGGCAGCGATATACCGGGTCGGCAATTTGTCCTGTCACTCCGAGAACGGAATGTTTCAGAAGAACATAGACAACAACGCGTTTTATCGCATGCTGAAAGCGATGGTGCTGTTGAAGAAAGCGCCAAGCGTGAAGTGGCAAGTGGATATTACGCCGATTAACTATGCGGGGGAAGCGATTACTGCGCTGCTGCTTCAGCAAGAGACCGTCGGCCGAGTATTCCATATCTGCAATCCGGTTGCCATTCCTTACGAGGATATGGTGGAGCATTTTAAAGATTATGGATATGACATTTCCTTGATGGACTGGAAGGAATACGAGACATGGTTATTGGATCCGCAGCAGCCGAAGAACAAGGAAGGCCTGGAGCTGGCCATGGCACAGTTTGAAGGCGACGGGGCGAAGAATTCCGTTTACCGGTATACTTGTCCGCAAACTTCGGAATTCCTCCGCAACACGGGCGTGAAATGCGCTTTGCCGGACAAGCCGTTTTTTGAAAAGATGATGGATTATGCCGCTGGCATCGGATACTTCGTGAAGCCTGAGTAACGATATTCAGATTAGCAAGCAAGAAACCGCGAATGCTTTCGCGGTTTTTTTGCAATTTTTTGTGCGTACGGCACTTCAAGGCGGCAAAGATGTTTTTAGGGCTCGATTATGGTACGATCATACTGATTCAAGTCCATAATCACCAAATGAGGTGGCCCATGCATAACGAACAATGGAAGCAGGCAGAAACCGCGCTGGCTTGTATGGAAGTGATCAAGAACGGCACCAACGATCCGGTAACGATTGAAGGCGAATCGGATGACCTGCGCTGCGTCGGAATCGGCACGGATGCTGCGGTATTCGTCTATGAACCTATGCCGGCATATGCTTATAAATTGTATGCTGTGGAGGCGCTGCCCAAGAAGGAAGCGGAGATCAAGGTCTATCAAGAGCTGATGGGCAGTCCATATTTTCCTGTATTTTATGGGGAAGGCGAGCGTTATGTGGCAATCAGCCATGAATCCGGATTAACCTTGTACGATTGCCTGCTCTACGGTGTGCCCGTTCCTAGGCAGGTCATAGAGGATGTCGAAGCAGCACGCTCCTTCGTGCGGAGCAGGGGCTTGAACCCGCGTGACATTCATTTGAAGAATGTACTGCTGCAGGATGGCAGAGGGAAGGTGCTCGATGTATCCGAGTATGTTCAGGATGGCAACGACAAGCGATGGGAGCATCTCATGTGGGCTTACGACAATGTATATCCGCTGCTTGAAGGCAAGAAGCTGCCGCTTTGGGTATTGGAAGCCGTGAAGAACGGATATTACCGTCTTGATCCATCCAGCGTGAACATGCAGGAGTTTGCGGATCGGATCGGCAGATTGTTTTTCAGAAAATAGCAGTTGGATTCATACGAAGATGGCAGGACGGCTTGACCGAAGAGAGTCAGAATCTTCCTTATAATCCCCCTTAAGCATATGCTCTTGCTTTAGGGGGATTTTTACTTAGAACATACTCCAGTCCATCTCCCTGGATAGGGTTTGCAGGAGATGCACGCCGGCATAACTGTTCCCTTTATCATTCAGTGCCGGGCCTATCACGCCGATGCCGTAACGTCCCGGTACTAATGTTAATATGCCTCCTGAAACGCCGCTTTTGGCCGGCAATCCTACCTGAATGGCAAATTCGCCCGACGCGTTGTACATCCCGCATGTCGTCATGAACGTCTTGGCGATTTGAACATACCTGCGAGGAATGAGCGTTTTGCCGGTTAGCGGATCCAATCCGCTGCAGGCCAGAACCAAGCCCATCCGGGCTAAATCGGCACAATCCACAACAATGGAGCAGTGCCTGAAGTATACCTCCAACACTTCTTCAACATCTCCGCTGAGAACCCCGTTTTCTTTCAAGAAGAACGCTATGGAACGATTTAAATTTCCGGTATCCGATTCCGAGCGGTAAACGCCCATATCATAATCCAAGTCGACGTTCCCCGATAGCTCTTTAAGAAACTGAAGAATTCTGCTTGACTTCTCATACGGGCTGTTTCCGCGAATCAAGGAAGACACGGTAATCGCGCCTGCATTAATCATCGGATTGAAGGGAATGCCGGGCCGAACCAGCTCCAGCTTCAGCATGGAATTGAAGTTGTCTCCGGTCGGCTCCATGCCAACCTTGCCAAAAACGGTTTCCTCTCCGTTGTCCATCAGTGCCAGGATCAGCGTGAATACTTTGGAGATGCTTTGCATCGTAAAACGAAGCCCGCAGTCCCCGGCTGTGACGGATTCTCCCTGAGCGCTTAGAAGGGTAATGCCCAAGGCATCATGTGGAGCTTTGGACAGTTCGGGAATGTAAGAGGCGACTTTGCCTCTGCCTGAGCATGGCGAGCTTGCTTTCAGCCAGCCCGGCAGCCGCTGCCGGATGGCTTCGAGGTCGGGAGATGTCATCGTTTATACCCCTCCATGGATACATATTGATGAGTCCGAGTCGTTACTGCTGTTTAGTTGAGCTTTATGTAAGGTTCGTATAAAAATCGTGTAAGGTTCGCCTTCTATAATTACATCGGTGCTTAACAAACGACGACTTGAAGGAGAAGCCATATGACAACTATATTACAGGCAAAACACATGCGGCAAGCTTCTGCAAACGCGTCATTTTCATAAAAGACGGCCGGCTGTACCAGGAGCTTCATCAAGAAGACCAATAGCGCAAGGTATTTTTGATCAAATACTCGAAGTGCTGGCCGCAGCTTGGGGTGAACATGATGACAGTGTTTAGCATTGCCAGAAAAAACATCCGCAAAAATCTCGCGAATTACTATTTGTATTTCGTCTCGATGATTTTTAGTATCGTCATTTACTTCACTTTTGTTTCATTGAAATATGATACGGCGATACAGTCCGTTGCGGAGGGGGCAAACAAAATCAGTTCGGCCTTTAGCGCTGCCGCTATCGTGCATTAAAGGCCGCCAAGCGATCTACCAATTGTATCGTTCCGTGGGCGAAGAGATGTTTGACCCCATGATGAGGGAATATTTCAAACGTTATGTCTACTAAAATGCTACGATTGAGGAGCTGCTCCAAACGATAGACGACGTGCTCGGAAATGAGGCGCGAAACGAAATGGCCGCTGCGCTATATCAGCCGGGTTTTGTGCTGAAGCCTGAATACCGGCTGACAGAGGATGAGAAAACCGCCTATATGCATGACCAGTTTCAATTCCTGTATCAATCGGCCTTAACCCAAATTCCAGATTTGCCCTACGAAACGATGAGCCGTATCATCATAAGGCCCTTCAGGGAGAGCCGCTACCGATTGCTCCATAAGGGATCGGGGCTTGGCATGGCAATTACGCATGATATCGTCATCGCCCATGGCGGGGAGATTAAGGTTCGCAGCGAGGTTGGCCAAGGCACGATAGCGGAAATCAAGCTTCGCCTAGCATAGAGACGACAAAGGCTATCCTTCCAGATAGGTATCGGGTTGGTCGTTATGCGGACGATGGCCAAGGTATCCCGCGGCTCGTCAAATCCCTCACGGCCGGGAATAACCCGGAGTTGACGGAGGAATACAGCGAGCTGCGTCGCCGCCTCATCGGCGAAGAAGCGGAAAATGCCTTCGGCTGGCCGTCCCAAAGGGAGCGGAACGGTGTAACTTGCGGCTGCGGGCGGCGATGGCAACATGGTCTCGTTCATTCAGAGCAATTATACGGGATTCGGGTCAGGACTTGTCGTGCCAGGTACCGGCATTGCGCTCCTGAATCGCGGGTTTGAGTTTTCCCTGGACGAGTCGACCGGCGTTCATTGCGGCGGGAGCGAGTCCAGAACGGACAGTTTCGTGGCAGCTTGGTAACGGTACTAATGTGAACATGATATCATGATCCGTATGGACGCGGCCGCCGGAGAACGTCCAGCGGCTTTTTCATATTGCCTTGCTATGTAACTACCGTTATCAGCGTTTCAATTCTGAAACCGGAAACTCATATTATCGTAACCTCAGCCGATGGCTTTTGTTTTATAATAACCTCATGGAATGTACATACCATTTTTTGTAATATAGGAGGGACTCATGCTTCGCAAACGACACTTATTCCTTGTTCTGGCATTTTGGGTTACAGCTGTCCTGATCGCCGGATGCGCTGATCGACCTTCGGAGCCTTCAGCTCCGGGAGGCGATGTCTTAACTTATGGAGACAATGTTCATTTTGATGAAACTCACCCGGAAATCACGATACGCAGCGAAGATACGGATACCGTTATCAGCTCGAAGGAACAATTTCCTTCCAAACCGGTGATTTCACCGGACGGTAAGAAATTGATCTATATCGCCCCGTTCGAATTCGAATTGCAAGGAGAAATATGGCTGTATGAATGGCCGGAACAGCGACATACCAAGATGTTGCCCTCAGACAACTTTCCGGACGGAAAATCCCCTAACCGGGTGTTGTGGCTGGACGATGTCCATTTGCTGATTTCGATCGGCAACACGTACGGAACCATTCCATCCACGCAGCAGCTACTGGTCTACTCCCTGGAGAGCGGTAAGCTTGAGGAGAAGTATGCGATTGACGGATCCCGCCATATCTCCGGGATTACGGTGAATGAGGGTGAGGTGCGGTTGACGGTCGAAACGTATGACGAACAATTTTTGGAAGTGAAAGACACGTCTTCCTTTGACGTATCGATACAGGAACTGCTGAACTAATCCGCGGCGGGTGTCCCCGGGTATGCGAGGAGAATAAACTATGTGTGTTCCATATCTTCCTTCGATATAAACCATCTGACTGGGCAATGATTACATAACCATTGCCGAGTGCTATTGCAATTTTTGGAGTTTTCAAGCTAACAGCGAGCCTCGTAACTGTGCATCGTTTAATGAATCACGGACTTGCGCTTCTATAAGCAATATCACTTTAGCCTGAGTAGTCAGGCTTTTTATTCTCTGAGTCTTGGTCCAGCTGCCATGGCATTGTGACAAATATGATTTCTTAATTAGAGAAGAGGGGATAGATTCGATGTAGGCGACCTTCGAATCTTAAAGAGAATTGAGGCATGTTAGGAAATGGTCAATATCAAAGGGAAGCGATCCCATGCATTGATTGTCCTTCAAGCATTCTTGGCGATCGGCGCGTTGGCAGGGGGAACGATGCTTATAACGGATCCTAGTGGTGAACTCATGGGGATGCCCAGCTCATTATTGCAGGACTCTTTCTTTCCTGATTATTTAATTCCAGGCATTCTTTTATTTTGCGTGTTTGGCATCCTGCCTGTGATCACGGCTTCCGGACTGATTCTAAAGTGGGAGTGGGACGCAGCTCAACGATTCAATATTTTCAAAGAAAAGCATTGGTCTTGGAGCTTTTCTTTATATTCGGGTTTTGAGTTAATTATCTGGATTATGGTTCAGGTGTATATCCTGGATTCCGTTTCCTTCATACACCTGGTTTATGCCATGCTTGGGTTGATGATCCAGATGGCTACGATACTACCATCCGTACAAGCAAAATATACGATGCAGTGAAGAGAGTACGTCACACCGGCTGAAACGTCAATGAAATAACCCCATCGCTCCTTTATGAGCAATGGGGTTATGTTCTTCCTCTTACATTTTACGGCTTCGCACTTTTCCAATACGCATAAGCATGCACGACGCTGCCGGTAAAGGAAGGTGAATCCTTTAATAAAGCAGGCAGCTTGGCAAGCTCTTCCTCCATGTAGGCGGCACCTTCTTCGTGGAAGGTGATATGATCGCCTTCATGACTGGCTTTGATTTCAACCGATATCTTGATGGGCTTGCCCAGCTCATCGGCAAATGCAATCTCTTCCTTGGAAACCCCGACGATGCCGTTGGATCCCTCCGCTACATCCCGGAATGCCATGAGGGAAACATGGTCCATACGATTGATCATCCACTTGCTGAGCGACATGTCTTCGCCGGTGACTTTATATCTATCCAGCCACACGGCCATATCCATGCTGGCTTCCAATGAAGAATCCTTTTTCAATTCGTTAACGAATGCATCCAGATTCGCGGTCCATTCTGAAATAACCTGCTGCGAATCCTCTTTCCATGCCGGCAGCACGTAGGGCTCAATGTCCAGGTGAATGCCGTGGAAACGCTCATCGCCTTCAACGGCGCGATTGTAGCTCTTCACATAATTGACGAGCCGCATCATTCTCGGCCGGTTCTCCTCAAGGGCCCATATCGGATGTCCGCCCATGGCATGGACCTCGATTCCTGCCGCAGCCGCTTGTTTAACAAACGACGAGTATGAGCTGTACGGCTGTTCCAGATCAAGGCGTACATACAGCCAGTTCAATTTCTTCTCTTTGGCAAAATCAAGAATTTCCTGACTGTTTTGAACGACTTCATGGGCTTCCCATATATAAGTGCCTCTTACCATAGGATCCCTCGTCACCGGATCCGCATCCGGCACGCGATCGCCTTCACCGGGTTCTGGATCTGGATTCGGCTCCGGGGCCGGTGATGGGGAAATGGGATCCGTGCTTCCAGGGGGAACGATCTCATCAGCAGACATGCTTTGCCAGTTGCGAATATCGTGGATTGCGACACCGGCAAAGGATGGATAAGAACCGAGCGCACTGGAGAGATGATCCAATTTTTGATTCAACTTGTCCTTCCCGTGTCCATAAAAGGTGGTATAAGACTCGCCTGGCATCTCCTTGGTATTAACTCCGATCAGAATCTGTTTCCCAAGCCTGTCAGCAAGCTCAAGCTCAGCCCGCGTCAAGTCCAGAATCCCATGCTCGGATTCCACTTCATTCCGGTAAGCCATGACGGTAACATGGTCAAACGCACCGATCAGCCATTCATTAAGTCCGGTTCCATCCGCCAAGGCGTATTGGTCAAACCAGAAAGGAATATCGATCCCGAGCTCGAGTCCCTTTCCGGAAGCTAGGCTCAGGAACGCCTTAAGATTTTGTTCCCAGGTGGCGATGATTTGGTCCTGTTCAGTGTCCCACTTGGCAAGCACATACGGTTCTACATCCAGATGAATCCCGTCGAATCGGGCACCTGCCGCAACCTTGCCGTTATAGTCAATTACCCAATCAGCGAGACCGAGCATGTCATCGAGATGTTCGGTGAGCGCCCATCTAGGGTCTCCGCCCAAGGCATGGACCGCGATTTGGTCCTCATGCGCACGCTCTATAAACGCCTCGTATATCTCCGACGACAGCTGACGATCGATCTGCAAGTAGATCAGATTAATGCCTTCTTCGCGGGAAAAATCAAGCAGCTCTTCGCCGCCATCCCGTATCAGGTCCGTCTGCCATATCCAAGTCGCTTTTTTTGAATTATTTTCGCCATAAGCCGGGGTATGCAGCCCCACCAGAAGCATAACAACCAAGAGGCTGGCAAGCTTCTGGTAACCTTTCACTTTCATGTTTTCCCTCCGTTTCTCTGCGAGAACTCCACGTATTCTCTGTTTAGTAAACGGGGTTATTATAGCATTGATAGTTCAAAAAAAGATGAGCCCAAGTTCTTACGGGACATTATAGACACCAATCAATCGAACGGGTGATCGGTATAAAAGGAACTAGATACAAAATGGAATAATATAACTAAATGACATAAAATATATGAATATGAACAAGAATAAGGCTAACAGCTTAGGAAGAAAGTTGCGTTTTAGGCGCTTGGTTGGTCCAGTGTCACTGTTTTGGGTAAGGTCAGCATTAAATTTAATAGCTGCGATTCCGAATGGGAGAGCTATGTCATCATGACTAGTAATTTAAGACAGTGGGTAAGCATATGCGATTTCAGCATCCGAACACAATCGGTCATCAGAATGCCGCAAGCAGCTGCGAACCGTATAAAGGCGGGAAATCACGTCCATCCTAGAACTAAAATGTGAAGGTGGGCGTTAACATGATTAATTTGGAATCGCGACTGGAGAATATGGAGGACCGTTTCGTAAACATCGATACTTATCTATGCAAACACGATTTTACGTTAGCCAGCAATTGGGATTACAAGCATGGCTATTTGGATAGGCGATTGGATCAGGAACGGATGGTGTGGCTTCGCATACCCTTTCACGTAACCAAGGGCAGCTTGGATGGCGAATGCGGCGGATGCCATGCAACGATCAAGCTTGGCCGACCATTTGTCTTCAGGCATATCTATAATAAGGGGACCGATAAGCATGCGAGACCACGTTTATTGGGAGCTCTCTTCGATCAATTCCAGTCGCCGATCGACCCTGACGCCTCGGTGGACGATATGTGGGTTGAACAAGCCAGAAAAGTCTTGGACGAGGTGGAGACGGGATATTTGCATTAACATAAAGATATCCAAAGAGATTTGGGACGTGGACGCTTGGTCTCTTTTGGCACATCTGCAATATAATGAAACAAGGAGCTCTGATGCATGCTGCATGCGAAGGGCTCTTTTTTTTATCCAGTGCAAGGATATACAGAAATTAAAGATCATCCTTTGAAAACCTTAGAACTTTTTTGAAGAAGGCTCAAACGATATAGCATGCTGATATAGTAGGATTGACTGAACATGCGGCCCCGCAATTGATTAATAAATAAACGAAGAAGGTGATGTCACCCATGAATAAAAGAGCTTTATTTAATGATGGATGGATGTTTGCAAAAAGCGGTTTGGACGTTGAAGATTCGGAGAATCTACAATTTCAGCCTGTTGATCTTCCTCATGATTGGCTCATACATAACACGGAGGATTTATACGAGAACAGCATTGGCTGGTACCGGAAGGAATGGTTGTGGAATAATGACGGCGGTCAGGTCTTCCTCTGTTTTGACGGCGTGTACATGGATTCCTCCGTCTATGTCAATGGTCGTCCAATGGGCGAATGGAAGTATGGCTATTCTTCATTTGAACACGAGATCACGGGTGCGCTCCGGGGCGGTGAGAATGTCATCGTCGTAAAGGTTGTGCATCAAAGCCCGAACAGCCGATGGTACTCCGGGGCAGGCATTTATCGGAATGTGTGGTTAAAGACAAGGGAATCCAACCACATTGTCACGGACGGTGTTTATATAGCGACTAAGCATCAGGAAGATGGATGGCTGGTTGAAGTCGAGACGGAAATGAAGGTCGTGGATGATGTGTTGATCAAGCATGTGATTTTGAAGGATGGGCAGATCATCGCTGAGGCTTCTGACCGGGTCGACGCCAATCACACGGGCAGCAGTGCAGGCAGCGTCATAAATACGCAAACATTAATTGTCAAGGATCCGCTGCTCTGGAGCCCGGAAGAACCTAACTTGTATCAATTGGTGACCGAGATGAAGCTGAGCGGAACCAAGCGTTCCGCAATTTCGCAGTATGCAACCTTGGAAGCCGTCACTCATAACGTGGGATTCCGACATATTCGGCTGGATCCTCATCAAGGGTTCCTGCTGAACGGCAGCAAATTCAAATTGAACGGTGTTTGCGAGCATCATGATCTCGGCGCTTTGGGAGCAGCCTTTAACAAAACCGCCTTGGCGAGAAGGTTTAAGATTCTGAAGGAAATGGGGGTTAACGCGATTCGCACCGCCCATAATATGCCGGCTAAGGAGCTGATGGAGCTTGCGGATGAAATGGGGCTGCTGATTGTATCGGAAGCCTTCGATATGTGGGAGAGGCCGAAGACGCCTTATGATTATGCCAGGTTCTTTCGGGAATGGGTTCAGCGTGACGTGAAAAGCTGGGTCAAACGGGACCGCAACCATCCGAGCCTTATCATGTGGAGCATCGGGAATGAGATATATGATACTCATGCCGATGAGAGGGGGCAGGACATCACAAGAATGCTGATGGATGAGGTCTATGCATACGATCCTAAGCAAAATGCAAAGGTGACCATCGGATCGAATTATATGCCTTGGGAGAACGCGCAGCAATGTGCCGATATCGTGAAGGTAGCAGGGTATAACTATGCCGAGAAATATTACGAGAACCATCACCGGGAACATCCGGATTGGATCATATATGGCAGTGAGACCGCGTCCGTTGTACAAAGCAGAGGCATCTACCATTTCCCGTTCGAAAAATCCATCCTGGCCGATGATGACGAGCAGTGTTCCTCCCTCGGCAACAGCTCGACAAGCTGGGGAGCGAAATCGGCGGAGGCATGCATTCTGGCTGAACGGGATACACCCTTCTCGCTCGGCCAATTCATATGGACCGGGTTCGATTATATTGGTGAGCCTACGCCGTACCATACAAAAAACTCTTATTTCGGACAGATTGATACGGCAACCTTCAAAAAGGACTCCTATTATATCTATCAAGCCGCTTGGACGGATTACAAAACGAAGCCCATGGTGCATCTGCTGCCCTATTGGGATTTCAATGACGGTCAGATGATAGATGTTCGCATCTGCTCCAATGCGCCAAAAGTAGAATTACGGCTCAATGGGGAAACCGCGGGTACGCATGACATTGACCATGCACGAGGAAGAGAACTGGTTGGGTGGTGGAAGATTCCTTACGTCAAAGGCGAATTGAAAGCGATCGCTTATGACGAAACAGGCCGTATCGTAGCCACGGATGCAAGACGATCGTTTGGCGATGCCAAGCGTATCGTCTTGCGTCCGGATAAAGAAGAGCTAAGAGCCGATGGAACAGATCTCATCTTTGTTGAGATCACGATGGAAGATGAGGATGGGCATTCCGTCGAGAATGCCAATAACCGGGTGGAGGTCCATGTCACGGGGGCGGGGCGGCTGCTGGGTCTCGATAATGGGGACAGCACGGATTACGATCCGTACAAAGGCCTAAGCAGAAGACTGTTCAGCGGCAAGCTGATGGCGATCATCGGAGCGACATTGGAGCCCGGCGGAATCGGGATCGAGGTGTCCTCCACAGGTATGGAACGTCAATCTCTTCATTTGACTTCCATACCCGTACAGGAGGATGTGACGCAGGGAATATCCGCGAGCATGAGGAATGAGGAGGGCCCATGCCTGACAGGAAACAGGGACGAGATTCCGCTTCGCAAGATTGAGCTGATCAGCGAAAAGGGTCAGGTTTTTGATCCTGCGAATCGACAAATGACAGTTCGGGCCATATTGCATCCACGGATAGCTACTTATCAGGAAGTCGAATGGGCGGTCGTAAACGATGCAGGCATCGAATCCAATATTGCGAGTGTCGAGGCCAATGGCCATGCTGCCGTCGTAACAGCCCTTGGCGACGGGGAGTTTCGATTAAGATGTACGAGCCGGAACGGGACGGGTAAAACCCGGCTCATCTCCCAGCTTGAATTTAAAGTCGACGGTTTGGGTGCAGCATACAAGGATCCATACGCCTTCATATCTGCTGGATTATATGATTACAGTCAAGGTGAAGTCGGGAACGGAAACGAAAGAGGCGTAGCCACGAGCAGAGACGGTGAGACGCACGTCGGGTTCCGAGACATCGATTTTGGCCCCCATGGCTCCGATACGATCACGATTCCGATATTTGCGCTTTCAAGCGAAGCGTACGCTTTGCAAATCTGGGAGGGCATGCCTGGCGAAGAGGGCAGCTCCCTGCTGGCGGATTGCATTTATCAGAAGGAGACCAAATGGAACGTGTATCAGGAGGAAACCTACCGATTGTCGAAGAAGCTGCGCGGCATTGCGTCGATTTGCTTTGTCCTTCGTCAGAAGGTGCACATCAAAGGGTTTTATTTTCAAACGGGGAATCGAGCCTTTGAGCCTAACTTTGCCGCGGATTGCGACCGGATTTACGGGGATACCTTTACGATGTTGGACAACAGGTTTGTCCAAGGGATAGGAAATAACGTCTCCCTCGAGTTTGACGAGATGGATTTTTTAGCCGATGGTGCTTCGAAACTGGTGGTGTACGGCAGATCTGCCTTGGATAAAAATACGATTCATATTCGGTTTGCGCATCCGGATGGCGATAGCAACCGGCTGGTGGAATTTAGGCAAGCCTACGAATATGAAGAGCAAGTATTCGATCTGGAGCCCGTGGCCGGCAAACAGAAGGTGACGTTCATCTTCTTGCCGGGAAGCCAGTTTGATTTTGGCTGGTTCCGATTTGAGCGAACAGATTCATAACTTGCGAAATAGACCAAGCTGCCGATCAACTCGGCAGCTTGGTTTCGTTATGAAGGATGTAAGGGATTTCCGAACAGGCGCGTAGGAATTTAATTAACCCTGCGGTATAATTTGAAATGACATCATATTTGGATGGAAGGGACCGTGATAGACATGAAGCCAACCCATAAACCGAGGAGCACAAGATGGATCAGGCCATTCATATGGATATTGTCCATCTTGGCCATCATAATTATCGCAGGTCTTGCCATACTGGATTCACTTACTTACGAGCCGCTGGATGAAGCGAAAACGGTATTTCAAAGCGACGCGAAGGTAGCGGTTGAACGTCTCCAAGACAGCTATCGCTTCGAGCCCGTGGATGGGCAAGTGATTCAGCCCGACATTATTTTTTATCCCGGCGGATTGGTGGAGCCCGAAAGTTACGCGCCTTTTGCCAAGAGAATGGCGGAGAAAGGGCATCGCGTGTATGTTGCCTCCATGCCGCTGAATCTTGCCATATTCGGACAGAACAAGGCAGATTCCTTCATAGCGGAGCATCCAGACAACCGATATGTCATCGGCGGACATTCCTTAGGCGGCGTTTTTGCCGCGAGATATGCCAAGGAACATGCGGATGTCATTGACGGCGTATATTTCATGGCCTCATACGCTGACGATGGAGGCAATCTGAACGGATTAAACCTGTCCGCGCTTCAGATCACCGGTACGCAGGACGGCGTTCTTGATCGAACAAAATGGGAGGCTGCCCAAAAGAATCTGCCGGACGCTACCACCTATGTAGAGATTGAGGGCGGGAATCACGGGCAATTTGGAGCTTACGGTATGCAAAAAGGAGACCATGAACCCGCCATCACCGATGCCGAGCAGTTGGACGAAGTGTCGGAGGCCATGGGGAGATGGCTTCAGTCCATGGATGAATCCCTGTAACAGTAACTGAAATGTAACCCGATTGAAACTTCTGCGTATAAAGGTTATAAACATGGGTGCATGTTTAACATTTAAAGAAGTTGAGGGATTCCATCATATGAATGTGGCATATACAGATTACGCCGATACGGGATATCGGCAGGCTGAGCAGAAGGCTGCTCAGTATTTTGCATCGCTCCATGTACAGGTTAAGGATAAGAGTTATGTGCCTATCCTGACAGAGGACATTCTAATATGGAAACGAAAGCATGTTCAACGTCACTCATGGCTGTCCTCTATATTGCCGGCGAAAAAAAAACCGGATAACCGGGATTATCATAGATACATCGGGTGGCTCAACTATACAGGCGAACTGGATGATTATTTGGATCGAAGCATTTCCTATATTTACATGAGGGATCTGGGCATGCCGCTGGATTCCCCTGATACGAAAGAGAGAATACGACGCGTTGCTGCGAGTACTCGAAAACTTCTGGTTCGCTCAAATGAAGCCAAAGAGGGAGACGCGCCGAATTTTATGAGTTTGGCGGGATTGTACCGTTGGGCCCAGAAGGAAGGCATTGAAACAGCCGTGATTTGGGTCATCAACAAACTGAAGCATGTTGCCTCCCATATCCCGGACAAGATGGATGCAGAGCAAGCCCAGCGCAAATTAATCAAAATTATCGTTGGGGTTGTCATGCATGTAATGGAAGATTTGAATGGAGAAACATCGCCAGCGGAACGCTCATCGCGTCTTGACGATGCGATCCGGCTGGGGTATTCCTACGGGTTAACCTACCCTTTCATAGACGACCTGCTCGATTCAGGGGTCTTGAATGCCCAGGAGAAGGAACAGTACTCCCACATGATACGGCAGGCCCTGCTTACCGGGAGAGTACCCGAACTTGGCCAGTGGAGCGGTAAAAACATGGAGCTCGTTCATTTCGTGCATCAGGAGCTCCGGGATGCATTCGAGTATATTCAAGGACGGCAGCGCCCGGAAACGCAGCAAACTTTTTTCGAGCAGTCCAACGTGTTTTTTCATTCGCAGCATATTGACCGTATCAAGGACCTTGCGAATCCCGATTATACCAATGAAGAATTATATCTGCCGATCATCCTGAAATCCTCTTCCTCGCGATTAATTGTCCGTTCCGTAATAAGCGCAGGGGCGGATGAAGGCTTCGAGGACCGAACGTTCTATTATGGGATCTACAACCAGTTGGCCGATGATTTTGCCGATATGTTTCAAGACTTGAATGACGGGGCGGTAACACCTTACACTTACTATCTAAAATATCGCGGCCAACGCCAGGACCTCATCAATCCTTTTGAATTATACTGGGCGGTGATTTCCCACCTGATTCATAACGTGTACCAATCTGACGCCAAGACGCGAGAGGTGATGCTCGACCGGGCCATCAATGGCCTGAAGCGCTGCAAAGAACGCGTCGGCACCGAGAAATACAATGAAATTATGGATATTTTCGCTTCCGGGAACCCGGAATTCAATCGTCTTATCCAGCACATGGTTACTAAAGCCGATCAGGTGGATTTCCTTGATAAATTGCTGCGTGATCAGATGGTAACCGTACTTAGAAACGAGCGGAAAGAGAAGGATTATTTTATCGATACCTTTAAATCCGTTCGAGATGAGATTAATCAACATTTGCAAATCGACAAGACTCCCGGCATACCGCCGATGAAAGAGTCGCTGATCGATGCAGCCAATTATTCGCTCCAAGGGGATGGCAAGCGCCTGAGACCCATTCTGACTTGGGTAATGGCCGTGAAGGAATATGGACTACAGGCATCAGCCATCGTGCCGCTGCTGAGATCGCTTGAATACATGCACACCGCTTCCTTGATATTCGATGATTTGCCTTCCCAGGATAACGCCTCTACTCGTAGAGGGCGGCCGACCTTGCATCAGGTTCACGATAGCGCCACGGCGGAAATTACCGGTTTGTTCCTGATACAGAAGGCGATCGAAGAACAGTCCTCCCTGGAAGGGTTTGACCCGAAAACGGTGTTGAAGCTGATACGCTATTCGTCCCAGCGAGCGGGAGATATGTGTTCCGGCCAGGCGATGGATTTGAATTCAAAAGGGAAAGCCTTGTCATTGGAGCAATTGAATACGGTTTGTTACTACAAGACGGGGATCGCGTTCGAGGCATCGCTGGTTATGCCCGCCATTCTGGCTCAGGTGAAGGAGACGGAAATCGCAATTCTGAAGAAATTTGCTTACCACGCAGGCATTGCTTTTCAGATTCAGGATGATTTGCTGGATGTGCAGGGAAACGTGGAACAGCTCGGCAAACCCGGGGGACAGGATGCGGAGAACAACACCTCGACCTTCGTGAGCATTCTGGGGCAGGAAGGGGCTAGCCGGGAAATGTGGGATCATTATTGCCAGGCGATGGAGGCGCTGCAGGATATGCCGCGCAATACGGCGTTTCTCAAGCATCTATTGAACTATATGGTTAATCGTGAACGTTAAGATGATCCCGTAAATTGTCGGTATTCTAATCGAAGGCAAGCGATTGCTCCGGCTGTAGCCGTCAATCGTTCTACTCCCATGGCAGCTGCATATATTTTCTGAGAATAAAGCTGCCAGAGGAGGCAAGGCCAATGAGTGATCCATTGTATGAGCACCGGTTTTGGCTGCAGATTGTGGGGACCACTGCCGGTTTATTTTTACTGCGTTGTCGCCTAAGGAAAAAGCGGACATCGCTACCGCAGAATCCTTAATGACCCGATTTGATAGGCTCCTCAGTGAATCTCGTCGACCGGATGCATCCGCATTCATCGCTAAACTGAACGAACAAGCCCTTCATGCTTCGCAAGAATTGCGCGAATTCAAGCTGAATTTATTAGAACGGCAGCTTGCAGGCACCATAGATTTTCTCCTGACCCCGTCCTTCGTCAACCACATGGTAAATGAATTGGAGGAATACCTGCGAATTTTGCAGGCCTTGCAAGAGGGGAAGGGAGTGCCGCTGTTCCATCCCTTGCATTATGATATGGTCTGGCTGCAGGATGCCTTTGGTCATGCGGCAAGTCTGGCCGCCGATCTGGATTTTGCCGAGAAGCCGTTGATTGCCAAAAGCATGGCGTTCCAGAAAGATTTTGAAGGGTTTTATCTGAAGGCTGTTGAAATGACAGGGTATCTGCGGACCCGCCTGAAGGATTTTCCCGCGCTGCGCAAATTTCATGCCGATATAAACCTGGAAATGAGAGTGTTCATGCACTTTCTGTCGGAACTCGAGGAGTTTGAGCTGCGCGGGGAAGTGCTGGACCGGATCAATCCGCTGATGCCGGATCATATGTATCGAGAGGAATGCTATTATCTGTCCAAGTTGGCTGCTCTGGGCGAAATACAGAGCCCGAACTGCGATCCGACGAAGCCGAGAGTCACAGGTTGATGGATGAAGGATGGACTCTTTCTCGAGGTAAGAAAGGCAATCTTCACTTTCTTCTCATGGGGCTAAACATTCACTGGAAGAAGGGCTCCATCGCACTTATGGCGATCTACGGGAGCAGCATCTCCAAGCAAGCCGACCAAGTTAACAATTTGAATGGAAAGCAGTTCTCTTGCTGTCAATGAAGAGACTGCTTTTTTGATTTTGCCATGACGAGATCGATTTTTTGATAAAAAAGTACAGTTCGCCTTCGATGAAATTTGGTATGATGTCTTCATAGGAAGCTACATTCATAAGTGAGAGAAAGGACAAGAAATGCAGACCGGTGAAATCGTTCAACGCGCCATTGATTTTGTCGAAGATCATCTCACGGAACCGCTGGCACTCGAGGAAATTGCCGGCGTGGCAGCCATGTCATTGCCGAATCTCTATCGATTGTTTCACAGTATAACGGGACACCCCGTCAAGGAGTACATACGCAAACGCAGGATCAGTGAGGCTGCCAGCTGTTTGCGCAATACCGACCTGCCGACCATCGATATCGGGTACCGTTGTGGATTTGAGTCCTACCCGGCATTCATGAAAACCTTTAAAAGGTGCACAGGTCTAACTCCAGGAGCATACCGGAAAGCTCGGCTGGTCTACAGTTTTGAACGGATGAACCTGAATGAACGGATAACATTCATGGGAGAGCGGGATGACTCTGAACGCTTTCCTGAAGTAAGGGTTACCCGTTTGCTTCCCCGGAAAGGGATTGGTTGTCTGTTTGCTGCAGAGCATGAGAAAGGGATAGAAACCGCGGCGATCGATCATTTCCGGGCGCTTATGTCTTCTCACCATATCGATATCAATGAGCTGAGGCTCTTCGGTTGGAACGTGGATCTGGAGGATGAAAGCAAGCCGTTCGGATATCAATTGCTCGCTGTTGACGTAAAGGAGCGGGCCCGGATGATGAATCATCCGGAACTGCATGGCATCGTTCTTGATGGCGGGCTGTATGCAGTGGTCCGAACGCCATCGGTGGCGGAAGACTGCATTCAGAACACTTGGAACCGTTTGTTCTCCGAATGGCTGCCCCGCAGTGTGTTCGAGCAAGGAAAGCATGGTTTCATGGAAGAATATGTACTGAAGAAGAATCAAATCGTTCGCATGAAGCTTTACCTTCCCGTGGAACGAAGCAAGTTGATGGGAAGGATCGAAATTGTGGAGCAGTCTACGCTTAAGGCGATAGCTTTTCGTAGAAAGGGGCCGGACTGTATGGAACGAGCAGATGAAGCTTCGATAGCCTGGTTATCGCGTAACGGGTTTAGGGGTGACTCGCGTATTCGCGTTTTCATGCACTGTGACGACGCTCTGCTGAAGCAAAGCTCCGCCTACGAGGTTTATATAGTTCCTCCGGAGGAGTTCCTTCCATCCCTTGAAGATAAGGACGTGCAGGTTGTGTTGGAAGGCGGTACCTATGCCTGCCTGGAATCAGGTGCTTATGGCACGATGACAGGCGTACTTCATCGAATTTATCGATGGCTCGATGCTTCAAGCGAGTTTACGCCGGATCCAGAACGCCGGTGGTATGCCAGTTACGACCTGGAGGGAGCGTCCGATGATAGAATGATCCAAGCAAAGTGTTATGTTCCGGTTAAAATCAATCAGCAGACATAAGGATGGAGGGAGCTCATGAGCAGATGGCCTGTCGGAAAAGAGCTGCCGGAAGGGTATCGACCGTTTATGGCACCACGCGTGCTAAAGATGATCCAGGGAGGAAAAACCATGAACGAATCCATGCAGAATACGGACAACCATACACAGGCAAGCCCCATTAAGAACAAGGTGGGCAGCATATTCATTCCGGTACGGAATATCGAAGCGTCGCGCAGCTGGTACTGCCGCGTGCTGGGCATACCAGAGGCCGATTGCCAGATTATGAACGGACATTTATGTCCTTTGCCCATGGAAGGTACGGGCGTGATTCTGGATACGATGCCGAAGTGGGGAGGAGATCAGCCCGAGGGAGCACCGTCTATCGATACTCCCGCCTTCATGCTGATGACAGAGGACCTGGAAGGTTCTTTGGAATATATGAAGAAGCTCGGCGTGGAACTCGTGACGGAAATCGAGCACAACCATTGGTTTGTCGTGAAGGATCCCGATGGGAATAAACTCATGATTTGTCGTGAATAAGTCAGAATATGAGAAAATAGTGAAAGCAACAGAAGCCGGCACTAGCAGCCGGCTTTTTGATATGGAGAGAAGCGTAAGGGCATTAATAAGGGAAATCAAACTACGAATGTTAAATAATATTAATTTAGGTTGATAGTGGCATATGATAGGAATATAATGGAAACGAAAGCGCATTATTTAAGATGTTCTAGAGGAGAACAACAAGTGAATCTTCCATCATAGATTGGTTTAAGGCAAGACAAGAGAACGAGAAAGAGAGGTGATACGAAGCTTCAGTAGACGGTCCGCACGATGCTGGCACACTAGGTATCCATGAAACCTGAATCCGATGAAAATAGGAGGGAACATGATGCTAAGAAAAGGAATATGTGTAGTTCTGCTGTTTAGTCTTCTGGTCGTTCTATTGCCTGTGAACAAAACCAATGCGGCGCCGAACTGGAATTTGGTATGGAGTGACGAGTTTAACGGGACCTCGCTCAACAGATCCAATTGGACGCCGGAAATCGGTACCGGCAGCGGCGGATGGGGAAACAATGAGTTGCAGTATTATACCGATCGTGCACAGAACCTGCAGGTCTCCGGCGGTAACCTTGTCATTACGGCGCAGAAGGAATCCTATGGCGGGATGAATTACACTTCTGCCCGGATCAAAACCCAGGATTTAAAGAGCTTTAATTACGGGAAAGTGGAGGCTCGAATCAAGCTGCCGTCGGGCCAAGGATTGTGGCCGGCGTTTTGGATGCTCGGAAGCAACATCAGCACGGTCGGCTGGCCGAAGAGCGGAGAGATCGACATTATGGAACGGGTAAACCTGAATCCCTACGTAAACGGCACCGTTCACTGGGATGCAGGTGGTCACGCCGAATTCGGTCGGGTATCCGGCAATCTGGATTTTTCCCAGTTCCATGTCTACAGCATTGAGTGGGATTCTAAATACATCCGCTGGTTTGTGGACGGTCAGCAGTTCAATGAATTTTATATTGAGAACGGAACGGGCAATACCGAGGAATTCCAGCGTCCGTTCTTCTTATTGCTGAACTTGGCGGTTGGCGGAAACTGGCCGGGCAATCCAAACAATTCCACGCCGTTCCCATCGCAGATGCTGGTGGATTACGTACGCGTGTATCAGGACACGGGTTCATCGAATGTCATCAGCAACGGGATTTATACGATCGCATCCAAGGCGAGCGGCAAAGTGATGGATGTCGTGGATGTGTCCACGGCCAGCGGCGCCAAAATTCAGCAGTGGACCAACTACGTCGCCAATAACCAAAGGTTCCGGGTGGAAAGCACGGGAGACGGATACTACAAACTCACGGCCGTGCACAGCGGCAAAGTTCTCGACGTGCCGAATTCGTCCACGTCCACCGGCGTTCAGCTGCAGCAATGGAATGATAATGGTACGGATGCACAGCGATGGAGGATCATTGATGTTGGCGGCGGTTATTATAAACTTGTGTCCAAAGTAAGCGGGCTTGTAGTCGATGTAGCCAGTGCCTCAACCGCGGACGGGGCTGCTGTCCAGCAGTGGACGGACAATGGCACGGATGCGCAGAAGTGGGCTTTCACCAAAATCAATTAATCTTGGACAGGCAGTCCCGTTTGGGGCCGCCTGTTTAATTTTGGGGAGGGTTGCCTTGAGGCGGCGCCGGCTGACGAGCTGAAGGCATGTCTGGTATAATGATGGGAAAAATCCGGAGGAATCAGACACATGCAACCTGTTCTTTTTACAAACGGTCTTCTTTATTCACCGCACGCTGCAACGACTGCGGATTCGATATATGTGGAAGACGGCATCATACGTGCCATGGGAAGTGCAGCCGAGCTGCGCCTGCAGTTATCGGGACGGGATTATCGAACGGTGGATTGGGAGGGTGCTTTCGTGCTGCCAGGCCTGGTGGATGCCCATATGCATCTCGGCATGCACGGACTCAAGCTGGGCATGCTGGACTTCACCGAGGCGTCTTCGAAAGACGAGATGCTGGCTATGCTGCGGGCTCGGGCTGCGATAACGCCGCCTGGGGAGTGGATCATGGGGCTGAACTGGAACGAGAACCATTTTCCAGACCCGGTGATTCCGAATATGATGGAGCTTGACGACATCACTACGGAGCATCCTGTATATCTGACGAGAACCTGTTTCCATGCTTTCCTTGGTAATTCGGAAGCGTTTCGAAGAGCGGGGATCACTGCAGATACGCCCGATCCCGAGTCCGGCGCATTCGGCCGGGATGCCGATGGCCGGTTGAACGGCTGCATTTACGAGAATGCTTCGGTGCCTTTTACCATGGTCCAGCCGGAGCCTGACCCGTCCCAGCTGAAAGCTGCGATTCTTCAGGCATGCCGTGATGCCCTTCGGCTCGGCCTGACGGCAGCGCATACGGAGGACCTCCGCCTGCTGGGCAGCGTGGAAGCGATGCAGCGGATCCATCGGGAACTGCGCGAGGAGGGACTGAGTTTCCGTACCCATCAGCTGATGTTCCATGGCTTTCTTGATGAAATGGAGGAGCTCCGCGTCAAGGCAGGCAGCGGAAACGAATGGAATCGAATCGGAGCGGTTAAATTGTTCGTAGACGGGGCGGTTGGCGGAAGAACGGCGCTGCTCAAGGAGCCTTACCATGATGCGCCGCATACCCGCGGACTGGCCATGCATTCCCCGGAGGAGCTAAGAAAGATTGTTGACATGGCGCGTAGGCTGGGTTATCCGGTTGCTTTTCATGCGATCGGTGACGGCGCGGCAGAGATGATGACGGATGTGCTTGAAATCCTTCCGCTAAGCAGAGATGCGAAGCTTCCCGACCGCTTCATCCATGCCCAAATTGTACATCCCAATACAGTTAAGCGAATGAGCAAGCTGAAGCTGGCCGTGGACCTGCAGCCTCGGTTTGTGCCCAGCGATTTTCCATGGGTGCTGGAGCGCGTAGGTCCTGATCGGACAAGCTGCTTGTATGCATGGAAGCAGTGGCTGCGCACAGGGCTGCCTTGTTCCGGCGGCAGCGATGCTCCCATAGAGCCGCTGAATCCGCTGCTCGGCATTCATGCTGCCATCACCAGACGCAAGCCGGGGGAGGATCACGCAGGGTATTTGCCGGAGGAGAAACTCAGCCTGACGGAAGCGATTGGGCTGTTTACGCTCGGCAGTGCGGGGGCAGCCGGAGAAGCGGATCAACGAGGAACACTGGAATTGGGCAAATATGCCGATTTCACGGTGGTGGATCGCTGCTTGCATGATGGGATGGATCCGGACGAGCTGCTGGAGACGAAGGTTAGAATGACGGTGATTAACGGGGAAATCGGTTATGCCGAGTAGGTGTCACGACAGGAACAGGTCTTAACCATCTTGATCATTCTCGTGAAAATTTTATAAATATGGTTTACCGACGAAATGGTTTTATATATAATAATCATAACAAATGCGATGACGAGACGAGTAAATAAACGAATTCTTGTACAGAGAGCTCCGGCAGCTGAAAAGGGGCGAAGCGTTCTTTATTGAAAAAAGACTCTGAGCAGCACAAGGAACTCTCAATGGAGGGGGATGGTGTGCCAGGAGCTCCTGTTACAGAGCTAGAGTATCTGCATTCCCGTGTAATGCCGTACTCGATGAGGCGAATATGGTGACATATTGGCAAATTTGGGGTGGTACCGCGAGTATAACAATCTCGTCCCTGAGACTTACGGTCTTGGGGGTGGGATTTTTTTGTTAAGTTATAATCCAAAAGGTTAGACATCAGTGGCTTGCCGTTCTTATATCGCAAGAAACCGTTCTGATATAAGCGGTCCGTCTTCTGAGAAAGTAAATTTTTTCTTATATTTAAAGAAATACGAAGGTTGAGGCGGGAAACCTACACGGATCTTGCCGGATTGAATAATTATCTAGTAGAAGCTTATTTATTGCATGCTTTTGTCCGTACGGTACATCGGTATGGGGAACATGACGACCTTATTGAAAGGATATGAGTAGCGAATGTCACAAAAACTTAGAGTGGGTATTGTCGGTGGAACAGGAATGGTGGGTCAACGTTTTATGCAATTGCTGGATGGGCATCCATGGTTCGAAGTGACCACCATTGCAGCCAGCAGTAATTCGGCCGGCAAAACGTATGAAGAATCGGTACAGGGCCGCTGGAAGCTGGCCACGCCGATCCCCGAGCAGGTGAAAGGCATTGTCGTGCAGGATGCTTCGCAGGTGGAACAGGTTGCCGCAGAGGTTGATTTCGTATTCTGCGCGGTCGACATGAAGAAGAACGAGATTCAGGCATTGGAAGAGGCCTACGCCAAAACGGGCACGCCCGTCATCTCCAACAACTCCGCCCATCGCTGGACGCCTGACGTTCCGATGGTCATTCCGGAAATCAATCCAGGTCATATCGACGTGATTGCCGCACAGCGCAAACGTCTGGGAACAGCAACCGGGTTCATTGCGGTGAAGCCGAATTGCTCCATTCAAAGTTATGTGCCGGCGCTGCACGCTTTGCTTGATTTCAAACCTACGAATGTCGTTGCTTCCACTTATCAGGCGATTTCCGGGGCCGGCAAGAACTTCACCGATTGGCCGGATATGCTGGACAACGTGATTCCGTATATCGGCGGCGAGGAAGAGAAGAGCGAGCAGGAGCCGCTTCGCATCTGGGGCAGCGTTGTGAACGGGGAGATCGTAAAAGCTGAATCCCCATTGATTACGACGCAATGCATTCGCGTTCCCGTAACCGATGGCCATTTAGCTACCGTATTTGCGTCGTTCGAGAACAAGCCGTCGAAGGAGGAAATCCTGGAACGCTGGCAGCAGTTTAAAGGCAGACCGCAAGAGCTGGAACTCCCTAGTGCGCCTAAGCAATTCATTACGTATTTCGAAGAAGAGAACCGGCCGCAGACGAAGCTGGATCGCGACATTGAGCGCGGAATGGGCGTTTCGGTTGGCAGATTGCGCGAGGATTCCCTCTACGATTATAAATTCGTGGGCCTCTCGCATAATACGCTGCGCGGTGCAGCCGGCGGAGCCGTTCTGATTGCGGAACTGTTGAAAGCGGAAGGTTACATTCAAGCTAAATAACGTTACATCCTATATATGAAAAAGACGACTGCTGCAAGCAGTCGTCTTTTTTTGGGTGATTGTTCATGATTCCTGCATTGACGGCGTCCGTCCTTATCGTTTATAGTGTTACTCTGTGCTTCAATGCAAAGAAGCAAAAAAGCCGAAAAGCATAAAAGCGAAAAAGTCAAACATTCATCATCAATGGACGGGAGTTTTCTCCCGCCACGACAATGGATAAGGAGTCTTAGCATCATGGTACGACATCTCAGTTTCTCAAAAAGCATCATTCTTATCGCGTTTATTCTGGCGCTGCTGTTTGTCTCCATCTTTTTGTTGAAAGCACAGCCGCATCTTCCGCTCTTGGCAACCACCGTCGGTACGGCGGCCTTGCTGCGTTTGTTCGGGTTTTCCTGGAAGCAGCTGGAATCCGCCATCATTCAAGGAATTCAAACGGCGATTATGCCGATTCTCATTCTTTCGCTCATCGGTATTTTGATTGCCGTATGGATGATGAGCGGCACGGTACCGACCATTTTGTACTATGGCATGGATTATATCGAACCGAATTATTTTGCCGTGAGCGCATTATATGTGACCATCGTGGTCTCGATGTTCACCGGAAGCTCCTTCACGACAGTCAGTACGGTTGGCGTTGCCTTTATGGGAATTGCGGTAACGACAGGAATTTCTCCGACGCTGGCAGCCGGAGCGGTGATCTGCGGCGCTTGCTTCGGCGATAAAATGTCGCCGCTCTCCGACACCACGAATTTTGCTCCCGCGGTCGCCGGCATATCCATATTCACCCATATCGGCAATATGATTTACACAACAGTGCCGGCCCTTGTGGTGACAACCGTCTTTTTCCTGCTTGCACCCACAAGTAACGCCCTGGATTTGTCCTCGATAAATCTAATCAAGGCGGCGCTTCATGACGGATTCCATATTCATTGGCTGACGTTGATGTCGCCGCTTGCCGTTATCGCTTGTTCCGTCAAGCGTATGCCGATCTTGCCGACGCTCATCGCGGGCATATTAACCGGACTGATCGTGACGGCCTTCGTTCAGCAGCAGGCGGCCGTCGATGTCTGGTTCAGCGTGATGCAGAGCGGCTACAAGAGCACGGTTGCCAACGAAACCGTTGCTTCCATTGTCAACCGCGGCGGATTGCAATCCATGATGTGGTCCGTATCGCTGATCTTGATTGCATTATCCTTGGGAGGGCTGCTTCAGCATTGCGGCGTCATCGAAGCCTTCTTCCGTCGAGTCATGCAGCCGCTGAAGCGCAGCAGCAGCGTGGTCGTGATGACGGGTGCATCTTCCATCGCCGTTAACGGCATGACGGGCGAGCAGTATTTATCGATTCTTTTGCCCGGTCAAATGTTCAAGGAGGAATATACTCGCCGAAACATACCGGCCAAGACGCTGTCACGCACATTGGAGGATTGTGGAACGCTGGTTAACCCTTTAATTCCATGGGGCGTTAGCGGTGCTTTCTTTGCATCAACCCTTGGAGTACCGGTCATCGAATACACACCTTATGCAACTTTCCTGTGGCTAAGCCCGCTTTTCACGTTTGCTTACGCTTGGATACCGCGATTGCAGCGGAACTCGCTTGGCAGGAAGATATGACCATAGATAGGCACGATCCCATATGTGGCCTTGTTTCCCTGATTCAAAGGGAGACAGGCTCTTTTTATTTATCGTTTATATTCATTTGTGCCCAACCCGTTGTTCGAAAAATCTGCTACGATGGAGATTGATGAGGCGAAACTATGGTTGAAATTCTTATGGGGGTGAAAGCATGAACCAGTGGATAGGAAATGAGCCAACCGCTAAGGATTTGATGGAGATGCACGCACGGGTTATGTTTACGCATGACCTGGATAGTCGGATACGAACCATAAACGAGCCTTGGCCGGGAGAGGAGTCGGCTCCCCGATTTTTCTTAGGTCGAACGATCGACGGTTCAGCCGTTTGCAGGCTTCGTTATGATATACCGGACAAACTTGCCGAGCAACTGACGGCGCTGGTTGAAAATGAACCGTCTCTTAACGAAGATTTTCAAACGAGACCCAAGCACTTCGATGACTACATGAATCTGCTGGCTGCTGATCAATATACGAGTGGACCTTGTTATCGGATTCCTGACATCACAATGTCATCGCCGACCATGCAGGCGGTATCGATCACCGGAGACAATATAACCGAGTATTCGCTCGCCGGTTTGGAATGGCTGAACGCGGAAATCGACTATGCCCAGCCTTGTGTCGCGATCATCCAAGATCATAGGGTGGTGTCGGTCTGCCGGAGTGTACGCGTTTCTACGGAAGCGCACGAAGCCGGGGTGGAGACGTTAACCGAATTTCGAGGGAGAGGTTATGCGGCCGCCGTTGTTGCCGGTTGGGCAATCGAGGTGCGGAAGATGGGAGCATCGCCGTTGTACAGTACCTTATGGGATAATGCTTCTTCCCAGAGAGTAGCTGGTAAATTGGCATTGTCCTATTACGGCGTCAACTTCACGATTCGATGAAAGGATAAAAAAAACCCTCAACACGCAACACGTTGAAGGAGGTAGTGTGCTATATGATGTTGAATGATTAGCTTGAGCTGCCTCTTCTGTTTTTATAATAGCCATGACCTTGGTTGCCATGCCTGCGTTTGTAATCGGATGACGATCCTTTGCGGCGAGAATACCCATGACTGCTGCTGTATTTTCTTCCGTAATTCTTCGCGGAACTGCTGTAACGCTTGCGGCCATGACTGTGGGACGTCGAATGAAGAAATTTGTTCATGATTTTTCTTAACATGCGGAATTTCCTCCTCTCTTGTTCGGAATCATTCCATATCATTTAATCGGATCGTAACATAAATGAAACCCGGGAATCAAATAAAACGCTGCCCATCATATCAGAGTGGCGTTTTTTTTGCATTCGCGAGCGTTTGGAGCTCATTCATGAATTGCAAGGAACCGGAGTAAGGCCTGCTCAACTGCAGCAAGCGTTTGATCATATCCCGGAGTTCATCCGAGAGATGCAGTTCTTCCTGCCAGCTTCGATCCCCGATTGCGCTCGGGTCGTCGTCCGGATCATAGGCAGAATAGAGCATGAACAACATAAAGTGACCGATGTCGCGGAGATCCTCGATTTCTTTCGACTCTTTATATTGAACAGAGGAGCTCGTGCCGCCGCGCCGGAACTTCTTACGGGCAGGCTGCCGGAGAGGAGGGGGTTCACCGATCCTTCGTGCCAGCCCAAAATCGATGAGATGGATACGGCCATCCTTAAACAGCACATTGGGAATCCGCAGGTCGAGATGAACATAGCCTTGTTCGTGCAGGTAACGGACCAACTCTAGAAGCTGCAGCGCGATATGGAGACATTCGGCTTCCCCGTATTTCATGCCATGTTCGAATATTAAATCCTCCAGGGTATCCCCGTCCATATAAGACATGACCAGATACGAATGGCGGCTGTCCGTGAAAAAATCCCGATATGCCGGAATTTGCGGATGCTGAAGGGAGCTTAATATCGCGGCTTCCCGATTCAGCAAATCTTTGGCGTAATCGCCTTTGCTTGGCCGTGACTGTTTGACGGCCACTACATGTCCGCTCTGTTGATCCTGACATTGATAGATGATGCCGTAACTTCCTTCGCCAATCATTTCTTGGACGGTGTAGCGATTCCCCAGCACCGTATTCTCTTCAGCCGGGTAATCCCGCCATGCGTTGATAAAGGAGCCAAGGTTTGATAAAAAGCGCATTCGATTCCAACCTCTCCTTTTTGGGTCCTTCGCCTAATTCTGTGCTTGTACTATTCACGATTATCGTACATTATAAGCGATGATACGCATCGAGGTATACATCGGATTGGAGCGAAGTTCGTTAGTCAATCGGCTTCCATCTGATGTTTCCGATACTCCAGCGGCGAATGTTATTGCTTTGACCTTTGGAAGAGGGGTATCTGGTGGCATACAGCACATAGGGATGGAAAACGGCAAAATCCACCTATTCTTTTCCACATCCTTCAAGAAAAGATTCTATCAATATTCGCATGACGATTGTACATAATCCTGACGTTTATGAAAAGCCGAAATGAGAGGGCTTTTCGGCATGTCCGAGTTCTGGCACGATTCACGGCAGGTGTCCTTTTTGTGCAAAAGCATGACCCTTTCATGCAAAGACTTGCCCGAAGCGCTCTAGTAAAATGGGCTCAAAGTTCGGCATTAGCCAATGATTGTTGAAGGAGGCGGTCATGCATGTCAGCATCAATCAAAAGAGTTCATGTCGTATTCAAGACCCATCTGGACATCGGGTTTACCGATTTGGGAAAGAACGTAATCGAGCGATATATGGAACATTTCATACCCCAAGCCTTGGAGCTGTCCGAACAGCTGGCGAATGAAGAGGGGGACGTACAATTCGTATGGACGACCGGCTCATGGTTAATCCATGAATTTCTGCAAACGGCTTCTCCAGACATGCGGGCGCGCATGGAAAAAGCCATTGGGGATGGACGCATGGTCTGGCACGGGCTGCCGTTTACGACGCATACTGAAATCATGGATGCCAGTTTATTCGAATTCGGGATGTCCATTTCGAGCGATTTGGATCGAAAGTATGGAAAGACCACGATTGCCGCAAAAATGACAGACGTTCCGGGCCATACCCTAGCCATGGTGCCTCTGCTGGCAAAACACGGCATACAATATTTACATTTGGGCGTTAACATGGTCTCCAAAAATCCCAAGGTGCCGGAGATGTTTGTATGGCGTGCTTCCGACGGTTCGGAGGTTATCGTACATTATGCGGATAGTTATGGTAAGCCCTATCAGATGGAAGGGCTGGAGGATGCCTTGTATTTTGCCCATACCCACGATAATCATGGTCCATCCACGATGGAGGAGATCCGGGCATTATTCGAACAGCTGCGACGGGAATATCCAGGGGCGGACATCATGGCCTCGACATTGGATGCTTTTGCCGCGCGGCTTCCAGCCGTGAAAGACCGTTTGCCTGTCGTCAGCGAAGAGATCGGGGACTCGTGGATACACGGGATTGCCTCGGATCCTTGGAAAATCGCCCGCTACCGCGAATTGTTAAGGCTTCGGGATCGCTGGATCGAGGCTGGTCGATTGGATAGGGACAGTGAGGCGTACGCTCGATTTTGCAACCGTCTGATGCTGATTCCCGAGCATACTTGGGGGCTGAACAATTCCGTGTATCTCGTCGATTTCGTGAATTATTCCTCGGCTGATCTAGCCGCAGCAAGAGCACGGGATATTGTTGAAGACAATACACGGAAGAAATTCGATTACTTATGCCAGCAGGCAAACGGCACCAGATCGTACAGCCATTACGAGAGCTCCTGGCAGGAGCAGCGGGATTATCTTGAAGAAGCCCTTCAATCGCTGCCCACGACGCTAGCGGCTGAAGCGAGAACCGAGCTGGATCGGATGAGTCCGCAGCATACCGTCCTTAACTCGGAGCCGATTCAGCATAAACAGCCGATCGAAACGAACGAGCTTTACGAATTAGGCCAGTTTCAGGTGAGTTTTGCTGCCGACGGTTCGATTAACCGATTGATGGATCGATCCGGAAAGGCATGGGCGGAAGAGCATCAGAGACTTGGCACTTATATGTATGAAACCTTCGGCCAAGAAAACTACGACCGTTTCTTCAAAGAATACATGACGAATCTGGATATACATCATGGCTGGGCGGATAACGATTTCGGCAAGCCGGGAATCGAGTATGTCAAACCGAGGCCGGAGCATCGGCGGTATGCCGCGGCCTTGCGAACACTGCACCTGGAGAGGCATGCCGAATATGATATCGTGACCGCAGAAATGAAGCTGCCGGAGGTTCTCCGCAAGCAGTACGGGGCTCCACGCCAAATCAACGTATTCTATTCGTTCCATGCGAATGAGCCCGTCATTGAGGTATGCTTAAGCTGGATGGGCAAACCGGCATGCCGTCTTCCGGAAGCAAGCTGGTTCTCGTTTGTGCCGCTTGTGGATAATCCTAACGCATGGTCGATGGATAAGCTGGGCATGCGGATATCTCCGTTATCCGTCGTCAAGGACGGCAACCGGAACATGCATGGCATCAATTCGGGTTTATATTATGAGGGGGCGGACGGAACGGCGGTCATTGAATCCTTGGACGCGCCGCTTGTGTGCCCGGGGGAACCAAGGCTGCTGCAATTCGACAACTCCTATGCTCCGTTGACCGGCGGATTTCATTTCAATCTGCACAACAACGTATGGGGGACAAACTTTATGATGTGGTTCGAAGACGACATGAGGTATCGGTTCCGCTTGAGCCTGCATTCCCATTCGTAAGCTCATTGTGTCTGTAATGAAAATGGAAAGATGTGAGTTAAGGACTCGCATCTTTTTTTATGCCTGATCATTCAAACCGTCAAATTATGATGAAGTATCGTTCTTGGCGATAAAATCCTGAATTCTGTTCCGAAGCTGTTCATGCTGGTCAAAATGGTTATACATGCGATAGGCTACCGTCTGCGCATTTCCGAAGAAAAAGCGTTCAAACTGGGTTTGACGGCCCCCGAAAGAGCCTGCGCCAAGCTCCCAGGCAAGGCGGAACAAGGCCATTCGATCCCACGCCTCCGTGGTGGAGCCTTTTAAATATTGGTTCAGGTAAGGACCTGAATCCGACTGGAAGTCCATTTCGGAAGGGATCATAATCAGGCCGCTGGAACCCAGCAGCTGTATCATCTCCACCATCTTGGGATAAAATTGGGGGAATAACATGCTGGATGCGATAAGCGGGCCCGCCGAAGGAACGAAATAACCGAATGTATCCCGGCTGGCGCCAAGTTCGGAAGCCAATCTCAGGGCTTTGAAGGTCTCCAGATATGCAATGATTTTGGAAACGTTCGCGATCATATGGCGCTCGAGCCCTACGCTCTGCTCGTCTGCCAAGCTCTCCAGCAAACCAAGCATAAATTCGGTTTTGGCGATATAACGGGTGGCCATTTGATGGGCAATATGGGTGTGAAAGCGACTCTCGCCGAATAAACGTCCGGCATAGGCCTCGTCCCCATAGTAAAAGATCCGGTCATGCGGGACCAATACGTGGTCAAAGATGACGAGAACGTCCATCTCTTCGTATCTGGCGCTCAAGGGATAATCATAGGAAGAAGCGGCACCATAGCTCTCACGGCATATAAACGTCATTCCGGGCAAATCGTTCGGTACCGCAAAGGCGAATGCGGTTGGATTGACATCATGGAACAACGTGGGCGAAGGCGACGGGAATACCAGCATTTCCTCGCACGTGGCTCCCTGCGTGGCCATCATGAAAGCTCCGGTTATGATCATGCCTTGATCGTTGATATCAACCACCTTGGCGGCAATCGTGTCCTCTGCAGCATCTTGTTGTCCGGACATTTTACAAGCATAGGGCTGAATGAAGGCATGGGATAACGTAATATCATGATCTCGACAGTACCGGTAATAGGCCCTGAGGTTTTCCGCATACTTCGGATTGTGTTCCTCCAGTATATCGGCAGCCGTGTACAGCGACATGATCGCCGTGTTCATATAATCGGGAGAGCGGCCTAAAAAGCCGTTGTGCCTCTTGGCCCAAAGTTCCATCATCAATCTGCGTTTCTGCAAATCCTCGGCATTCCTCGGCGGGAGAAAAGACAGGCCCACCCGTTCTCCTGTATCGGGCGAGGGGTAGGTCATCTGCTCGATATAACACGCTTCGCCTTGCATATCGTAAAGCTCCGCTTGGGTCTGAATGATACCCTGGAATGCAGGGTGCTTGGATAAAGGTCCCTGGATACGCTCCCCTTTATACCGAAGGTTGATGTTTTGCCGGTCGATCCGTTCGATGTACTGCTTCCCTGATTTGATAGGCACATTGTTCACCCCGTTTGCAAAAATCGAAAGCTCTAACTAACCTGTCTACTGCTGTTAATGTACGTGCTTCATCCAAGCGGAGTACATTGTCCGCAGGAAACGCTGCAAAATATGCGAATGTACCTCAGAAGGCGCGACCGGAAAACTTCATACGAAAAAAACGGGCCCGTTTGGGCCCGCTATTATAAGATTTGCGATTACCGGGCTTGACCCAGATACTGCTCCAGCGTCAGTTGTTGTCTCGTAATTTCTCCGGCAATATAGACGCCCACATAGCGTACATGCCAAGGCTCGTAAGAGTAACCGGTTAATTTCTCCTGACCTTTACCATAACGAATGATAAATCCGTACTTCGGTGCATTGGCCTTCAGCCATTTGCCTTCTTTCGTATTCCCGAAGCTCTGCTCCAGGGCATAGCCTACGGAAGCACTGGATATATCCATGCTAAGCCCGGTCTGATGCTCGCTTTGCCCCGGGCGTGCGCTTGTTTTGTTAGCGACAGCCTCGCCCTTGATACTGGCGTTACGTTCGAATATGGCTTTTTGGGTTGCATAGGAACGATAACCCGACACGGCTTTGAGGTCGATCCCGTCCCGTTTGGCAGCAGCGAACAGCTTTTCGAGCGCAGACGCCGCTATTTTTTTCATCTGCTTTTTGGGGCTTGGTCCCGAGAAGCTGAACGGAATTTGGGGTATGACCAAATCTTGCGGTACATAATTCGATGGTAGATTTCTTTGTTTGTTGACGAGCACAACCGTGCTGGACAGATTGGTGACCGTATTCATCCCGTTTACCGACCTCAGCGTCCGTTTAGGGGCGTTGTTTTCCAAAAACTTCGAAAATGATAGGCTGGCAGAAGATGCTGCGGCGGCTTCCGCCTTATCCAAGCCGGAACCGTTCGGTAACCCGGATAAAGCCAAACTTGTTACGACTGAACCGATGATGACGGATGGCAGGATTGTTTTGATAAAAGTATTGCGCATGTGTAGTCCCTCCTCGTTAGCTGTCTATTGAGTATATAAGAGAGTTATATCGATAGAATCTCCGGATTGTTTCTGAATTGTAAACAAAATAGAATAGATTGAATCCAATCATAACCCGAAAATAGATTATAGCAATATATGAAAAAGGGACGATTTTCTACATAAAGAGACTTTATACATGGAAATACGCGATTATATCAAACGAGGGTTTGAGGCCTATTACGCAAAATACAGCGAAATTTCGGAGGATGGGTTCTGCAGGTGGATGCGGCCGGACGTTCCCGCAGAGATGAAGACCGTTGATACCGATGAGGAATGGTCCATATGGAAAATGGTCCCTTCCATTGTGAGCGAAGAGCAGATTAGGGCGATGGAAGCAGAGTATGGATTGAATTTTCCCGAGTGGTATAAAGCATTCATCTCCACGTACAATCATTACTTTGACGTCATACCTGAACAGGCAGTATGCGAGCCGTTGGAGAACGTCAGGAACATGTACAATCCCTTGTTGTGCCGGCTGGGATATCTCCCTTTCACTTGGGATTCCGAATACGGCAAGATCTGGTGTATCGATGTAAGTGGAGAGGCCGGCGAGGGAATCGAAGCCATCTATGAGATCGAACATGAAATTTTGTTTGACCTGGATGAAGATCGAACGGATCGGGCCGAGCTTAAAGAGTCGCTAGTATTTTTGTGCCCGGATTTCAAAGCGTATTTTAACGATACGTTCCTGGAGGGCTGACGGGTTCCATTTCTGAAGTATAAGGAGAAGTTTCAAATGCGAAATGAACAACTGCAGGAAATTTTGAATGAATACGACATCCGGGAACCGGAAATTTCCTTTATTCGGCATAATGAAAATCGAACGTATAAGGTAAAAGGCCATGACGGAAGCACATATCTGATGCGCATTCATCAACCGCTAAAAGAAGGCATGGCTGGTCAGCAGCATACCTACGACGGTCTGCTGGGCGAACTGCAAATGCTGGAGCACTTGTCAGGCTGGGATCATCTGCTTGTCCAAAGGCCTGTGCGTAATCGGAAAGGTGAACTGATCACGATTTTCGAACACGAGGGGAAGCGTTGGAACAGCTCCGTGCTTACCTGGCTGGAAGGAAGAGACTTGCAGAAGGATGACGTAAGCGACCCGGTACTGGTCGAGAAGCTGGGGACTCGCATTGCGGAGTTACACAAATTTTATGGCTCATACGAGCAGGAGGGCTTGGACAAGCGTCCGAGTCAGGGGATAGCCTACAATCTGTATATGATTGAAGTTATAAAGCAAGGATTGGCGAAAGATTTGTTTACTACCTCCGATGTTTCCATCATTGAAGAAACGATATCGTTGGTTAACACGCGCCTTGTGGACAGTGGTGACGTTGAGGCCTGGGGGCTTATCCACGGTGATTTAAGCTTGGGGAATATCATCATGACCTCAGATGGAGAACTGAGTTTTATCGATTTTGGTTTTTTTGGACCAGGGTACCATTATACGGATGTTGCCATGGGTGCCATGATGGTTCCTTCAGCTCTTCGGGATATATTCCTGAAAGGATATTATGGCAATGATCATACAGGACAAGAGAAGCTTGTTTTGTTAGAAGGTTTCATGCTGCTGGCCATTATCGGCTACTATGTCTTTCAGATGGAGAATGAATCCGTGCATGCATGGATGCGTGAACGAATGCCAAAGCTGTGCGCCGATTTCTGCACGCCTTATTTGTCGGGTGCACGCATATTTTATTCCATATAGCTCGATGTCGAATCACACGATGTCCGTCAAAGTTAATTATAAGTATTCAATCCCTTGGTCAGCAGGCTGATCGGGTGATACCATATGAGATATCAACGATATGATTAGAGGTGAACACCGTATGGCGGAAAGCGAACTTCTACTACAACAAGAGGCTCTCCAGGTGGAAGCTTCTGAGGTAGCAGATGAACTTCGACTTTACGAGTTATTAAGTCAAGCAGGCGAACCGGTGCGTGTCGGCAGTTCAGCCCTCGGATTGATGGTATGGAGAGACCTGGACATGACGGTCAAATGTTCTCGGCTGAATCAACCATTAATTGCACACATCGCATCGGAGCTCATGTTGCAAGCCGGTGTACGGGAGCTGAAGTTCATCAACGATACCGGTGATTATAATACGGGTCCCCTTTATCCCGATGGATTGTACATCGGCCTTAAGTATATATCTCAGCGTGGGAAGGAGTGGGCCCTGGACATTTGGTTCGTGGATGAACCGGAGAGACAACCTGACTTGAAACATATCATAACGATGCCTGAAAGGCTGACTCAGGAACGCCGGGAAGCTATTTTGAGAATCAAAAATCGTTGGGCAAGCCGTGCTGAATATGGAAAAAGTGTACGAAGCTTCGATATTTATACAGCGGTTCTCGAAGACAACGTAAGCACACCGGAACAGTTTGAAGCCTGGCTGGATCAAAGGTCCGTGAATAAAGAAGAAAGCCCGTGATTTAAGAATAGGAGATTTGCATATGGAGATTATCAAGCATAACCAAGACCAATGGGAACTTAAAGTCAAACAGAAAAATCAGTGGACTGTTCCTGTAAGCAGCGAAGAAATCGAGAAAGCCAGAATGGGCGATTGGTCTATTATCGTCACTTCAACCAAGCCTGTGCCCAAAGACGGTTTCCGGATCTAAACGGAAAGAATGTGCTTTGCCTAGCTTCTAGAGGAGGGCAGCAGGGACCTGTTCTGGTTGCTGCAGGAGCGAATGTAACCGTGCTGGATTTCTCCGAATCTCAATTGGACCAGGATCGCTTTGTTGCTGAACGGGACGGATTATCTATTCGGACGGTTCTCGGTTCGATGACGGATTTAAGCAAGTTTGAATCGGAGAGCTTTGATTTGTTGGTTCATCCGGTATCCAACCTTTATGTGCCTGATATACAGCCTGTATGGCAGGAGGCATACCGCGTGTTAAAGCCTGGGGGCATGTTGATAAGCGGCTTTATGAACCCGGTCTTTTATTTATTCGACTGGGAACTGGAAGAACAGGGTACGCTTCGGGTGAAGCACACCCTCCCCTATTCGGAACTGGATTATGCGACGGAAGAAGAAATTGTGCGAAGCGGGGGAGCATTGGAATTCGGACATACGCTGGAACAGCAATTGGGAGGTCAGATTCAATCCGGATTTATGATTGCCGGGTTATACGAGGATTCCTTCGGAGGCGAGAAATTGTTGGACCGTTATGCAAACAGTTTTATTGCGACAAGAGCCATAAAGGTTTAACCTCATGCCTATTTCCATGTCTTCACCAGCAGAGTCACCCTAACGGGTGGCTTTTCTTTTTTATGTATATGTAAAACTTAAGTGAATCCTATATTTTTAATATTATTCATATAGATGTTCCTATGATAGCATAATCGTATATCTGGCAAGGGAAGGAACGATGGATATGAGTACCGCATTTTGGTTAACGAATGCTCGTTTAGAGAGCGGCTATGAAGTTTCAGAAGGCGTTATTACGGGAATAAAAACGGAGATTTGCCACGTGTTCATAGAGGACGGGAACATCGCGAAGATCGTGTCATCCGACAGGACCATTACGGATTCATGGCCGCGACACGACGTGAAGGGATTGCTGCTTTTGCCGTCCTTTACCGAAAAGCACTGCCATTTGGATAAAACGCTGCTCGGTGACCGGTGGCGATCCGTAACGCCGGTCTCCAGCATTTTCGAGCGTTTGGATATCGAGAAAGCAACGCTTCCGGCCCTGGATACCCGGACGCAGGACCGTGCGGAACGCCTGCTTCACATGTACCTGGAGTCCGGGGTGACGCATGTACGAACGCATGTCGATATTTATCCGGAAGTGGGTTTGGCTAACTTAGAAGCGGTTCAACAAGCATTGCACGCATTTGAAGGAAAGTTATCCTACGAGATCGTAGCTTTTCCACAGCATGGTTTGCTGCGTTCGAAGTCAAAGGAATGGGTGAGACAAGCACTTCGCAGCGGAGCAGGCTTGGTAGGCGGGGTTGACCCGGCGACGGTGGATGGCGATATCGAAGCCTCCCTGCAGGGAATGGTGGAGCTCGCCGTGGAGGCGAATGCGGGAATTGATCTGCATTTGCACGATGCCCATCATCTGGGAACCTTCACCATGAAGCGGTTGGCACAGCTGACCATCGAGGCGGGCCTGCAGGGCAAAGTGGCGATCAGTCATGCATTCGGACTCGGCGATATCCCGACGTCGCAAGCCATCGAAATGGGGGAAATGCTGGCTGATGCTGGGGTTGCCCTTATTTCGAGCGTGCCGATCGGTCGCAACATGCCGCCGGTCGGTTTGCTGCATGAGTGCGGCGTAGAGGTAGCCGTCGGTTGCGATAACATTTTTGACGTGTGGTCGCCTTTCGGAAACGGGGACGTGCTGGAACGCGCGGGCCGGCTGGCTGAGCTGTCCCGATGGGTGGATGAACGCTCTTTGGCACGGACGCTTCAATATATCACCGGCGGCATGACGCCGCTTGGTCCGGATGGCGAGCAGATATGGCCGCAGGTCGGGGACGCCGCCAGCATCGTGTTTGTCGAAGCTTCTTGTTCCGCCGAAGCCATTGCCAGAAGATCAAGGCGCGTGGCGACGATGTTTAAGGGCAACATCGTTTCCGGTTCGCTTTAGGCGACGCATGTCGATCAGGATCAAGCTGCTGTTGTCCTTTACCGGCATGCTGGTCATCAGCTTGTTGGTTTTCGTCTTGACTGCCAGTTTGTTTACCGTCGCGGCTACCGGCGACATTCGCGGGGTTCGGGATTTTTATAAAGTTCACTACCAGGTTAACCCGCTGACCGAGCAAGAGGAGTCTATATTCCTTGAATTAAAATATCTTGCCAAGAACGATCCGGAAGGTCTGCTGGATCAAGAGCTGCTGAAGGAATATGATTTTAAGTTGAGAACCGTGCGGGCAGGCCTGTACGTCCGTAAGGAAAGCCTTCAGGTTTACGAGTCCAAGACGTTAAACCAGCCTGAGCTGGAAGCGAATCTCCCTCCATTCGACCTGAACAACAATCAAATCCGCAATACGCTGAGCATCGGGGAACGCTTTTATGCTTATGCCAAATTCGACTTCCGGTTCTCGGACGCGACGAAGGGAAGCGTATACGTGATCCGGGAGCGAAGTCCTTTCGGCGAGGTGACACGCAAGCTGTTGCCCATCCTTGTATTGAGTCTCGTTGGCATCATTGTGGTTGCGAACGTGATGTTATATCGCTGGATTACGCGCAGCGTGGTCAAACCGCTTGACTTGCTCCGAAATTCAGCCGAACACATCAAGGAGGGGAATCTTCAGTTTTCCCTGGATATGCATTCGAAGGACGAAATCGGCCAGCTAAACGAAACGTTTGAGAGTATGCGAAAGCGGCTGCACGAATCGATTCAGCTCCGGCTCCGGGACGAAGAGAACCGAAAAGAGCTGATCTCCAATATCTCACACGATCTGCGCACACCGATAACGAATATAAAGGGTTATGTCGAGGGCATTCGAGACGGCGTCGCAGATACGCCCGAGAAGATGGATAAATACGTGAATATCATCTACACCAAAACCATCGATCTGGATAAACTCGTGGATGAGCTGTTTCTGTATTCCAAGCTGGATTTGAAGCAGGTGCCGTTTATGTTCGAGCATGTCGATATCACCGGTTTCATTGACGACTGCATCGATGAGCAGCGCTATGTTCTGGAGGAGAAGGACATTCTGCTGGAGTGGAAGGAACGTCCCGGTGATCCTGTCGGGGTCATTGCCGACCTGGAGAAATTAAAGCGAACCGTGCTCAACATCATTGGAAATGCCCAGAATTTCATGGACAAGGGGCAAAAAAACATCGGCGTCTCGATCCGGCTGTCTCCGGAATGGGTAACGGTTGAAATCCGGGATAACGGCACAGGCATCGCACCGGAAGCGATCCCTTATATATTCGAAAGGTTTTATCGGGCCGAGCCATCCCGCAACTCTTCAACAGGCGGCAGTGGTCTGGGTCTTGCGATTGCGAGCCAGATCATTGAAGGACACGGGGGTCAAATCTGGGCTGAAAGCGAGCTTGGCGTCGGAACAAGCCTGTATTTCACCCTGAAACGAGCGAACAGGAAGGAGGCGCGGTAACCCATGGCCACACGCATTCTCATCATTGAAGACGAGACGACCATCGCCCAGTTGGAGCGGGATTATTTTGAGCTGAACGGTTTTGCCGTCGATTTATGCCATACGGGTGACGAGGGCTTGAAGCTTGCCCTTAACGAGGACTACAGCCTCATCATTGTGGACCTTCAGCTTCCCGGCATGAATGGCTACGAGTTGTGCAGCCATATCAGGAAGAACAAGGAGGTCCCGATTCTGATCGTATCCGCCAAGAATGAGGAGATCGATAAAATCCGTGCATTTAATCTCGGTGCCGACGATTACATTACCAAGCCTTTTAGCCCGAGCGAATTAGTCGCAAGAGCCAAAGCCCATTTGATGAGATATGTAAGGCTTCTGGGCAAGGAAAGTCCGAGTCCAAGCTCGGAAATTCATATTAGGGGCTTGGTCATCGACAAAACGGCGCGAAGGGTGTTCGTACGCAATCAGGAAGTCGCGTTTACGACCCGGGAATTTAATTTGCTTGAATTTCTGGCGAGCCATCCGAACCGGGTGTTCAACAAACATGAATTGTTCGAGCGGATTTGGGGCATGGATTCCAGCGGGGATATCGCTACCGTGACCGTTCACGTCCGAAAGCTGCGCGAAAAGATGGAGCTGGATCCATCCAATCCGCAGTACATTGAAACGGTATGGGGAGCGGGCTATCGTTTTTCGGTCTGAATGAGTTTAGAAATTGTTAATAAATATTTTCGAAACATTTAATCCCGGATTTCTTGGGAGTTTAGGACTCTCATCTATCATGGAGATATGACGATTATCGTTCATATTCATCGAAGATAGGGAGGACTTACTTATGAAGAAGTATTCGAATAAACTGGCGGTCATGATGCTGGCCGCTGCACTGGGATCGGCGACGCTTCCGTTTCATGTTCTGCAGGCTGATGCTGCTCAAGCGCCGCTCGCTGCCCAAGATATAGAGCAAGCCGTTCAAGGGCTGTCCCAGCTGCGCGTGATGCAGGGTTACCAAGACGGCACGATGGGGATAACAAGTTCGATCACACGGGCGGAGCTGGCGAAAATGCTGGTGCTTGCGTTTGGACTTGAAGGCAAAGGGGAGACAGAGCCAAGCTTCACAGATGTGAAATCAAACGCGTGGTATGAGCGGTACGCAACTGAGCTGGTAGCACTAGATATTATGCAGGCACCGGACGGACGTTTTGATCCACGGGGAAGCGTTACCCACGCCGAACTGGTACAGATGGTGTCCAAGGCTCTGAAACGAGATGCGAAGTCCGTGGATTACTGGGCGCAACGTTTTTATTCCGAGGAGGGCCATGTCACTCGAGGTCAAGCTGCCTATTTGATAAGCATTGCACATGACGCAATTCCGTCGGAAAAAGCAAAAATCACGAGCGTCCGCGCACTGAATGCCATTACCTTGATCGTCACCTTTGATGCTCCATTGTCATCGGACGATGAGACGTTTGCCAAAGCCAAAGAAGATTTTAAATTTAACGACGGTCTTGCCCTAACGAATATGCCGCGTCTGAAGACGGGTTCTATTTCCACCTATATCGTTCCAACTTCCGTTCAAAAACCGGGTACATCGTATACGCTGACCTATAAAGGGAAAACAGCAGGTACATTTACAGGAAACAGCACGAAGCTGGACATGACCGAGGCTAGACAGGTCACCCAGGATACATTTGAACTGGAGGCGCTCAAGAAGAATGGCGTCGTTGACTACGGTTATGTTATTTCTGCTTATAGCGGAGGCCGCGGCGCCAATGCCTTCGTATTGGATGAGAACAACAGCGCCGATGGCAAGGTCTATCAGATCATATCTTCTGGTCAAGCCAGAGAAGTTACGATTACGCCTGCAGGCGGACAACCTATCGTGGCCAAATACGTACCCTTCACCCAATCCACCGACGGCAAGCAAGAGCCGAAATTCCGATTGCCGGAAGGCCAGACGTTGACGCCGGGCGTTACCTACACGGTTACTTCGGACTGGGCACTGATTGCCAACCCGTCATTCGTTGCAGGATCGTTTGCTCCGCTGGACATCATCGGAGCCGAGGCAGTCAGCGACAGTTCCATTGCCATCACCTTGTCCGAGGATCCGGGGGATGAGCTGTTCTCCGGCCGGAGCGTGGAATTGACCGACGCTGACGGCAATCAACACATGGCGACCTATAAATATTCAAGCCGAAAAGGAGCCGTAGGCATATTCGATTTGAAGCAGGAAAGTAAATTGAAGCCGGGATCGACGTATACCATCAAACCTGTAGGCGAGTGGGCGGGAGAAACCGATGCGTCCCTGACCGTCAATTAATCCATTACAGCATGGACATGGCTGTCCATATACAAGAGGACGAGCGTAAAGCTCGTCCTCTTGAACTTGTTTATAAGCGACTATCCGAATGGTTCTATTATTTTAAATAATAAGGGTAAGAACTTATACTGGTCAATCTGGTGGAAATGATGGAGGAGATCTGCGAAGAAGAAACCCTTTCTGAATACGTGAACAAGGAGCTGGAGCAGGTTCAGCGGTTAAGCATGAAAGATGTATTGGGAAAAATCGTGGCTTCGCGATTATCCTATACGGATATTGCGCTGGAACCGGAAGAAATAGAAGGCAAGAGCTTTGAGGAATTATATCGTTCTTATTCATTGCTATGGGAAGGCAGCGAAATGCTTAACGAAGAGTTTGGCGAATCGGATACCGAACCCTTTGACTGGAATACGACATGGGTACAGGGAAAGGTGGAAGAGGACGAGCAAGTGATCCTGCTGACGCTGCCGGCCGAAGCCGGATATGAAGCACCGCTGTGGGTTCCGATGGGAGGTTATAACAAGTGTCCGTTGCCCGAGCATCAGTCGGTGTTTTTTAAGCATTTTCAGCAGAAGTATCAGATTAACATAGTGGCCGTTTCGGAAGATACTTGGATTCTTCAGGCCGGAAAACGACCCCAAACGTTTGAAGAAGCATTGCGGCTCGCCAAGGAGCATTTTATTTTCTGCCAATATGTCATGAACGGGTTTCCGACGCTTGGACACTATGCAGACTATTTAATGAAGCACGATATCTGGTATTTTTGGTGGGATTAAACTTGAGTCGTTATTTCTTGAAAACGCTATCACGGATAGGGGAGATATTTATTCTTAAGCAATCGAAGGTATTTCGCAGCTTTCTCATCTCCTATATTTGATTCCTCCCCGGCCTGAACGACATAAAGAGTACCTTTACGATGGTATCCATACAATCTTATGTTAAAAAAAGACTCCTTCAAGGAGTCTTTTTTACGTGAACTCAGAAGAAAATTCCAATTAAATTGTTATTTTTGTAGTCGAAACGTCCGGGAAGTGGGTATTAATTGTTAAACGGTTGACAACCTGTATATACATGTATATGATTTTCCTATATGCAACCTGTATATACAAGATGACGAGGAGGACCCAGTTACATGCAGAACCCAGGAACCCAATTTCAAGATTGGTGGAGAACTTCGACGGTTTATCAGGTATACCCGAAGAGCTTCAACGATACAACCGGCCGGGGAACCGGCGATATACGCGGGCTCATGGAAAAGCTTGATTATATAAAGGGACTTGGCATCGACATTGTGTGGCTCCAGCCGGTGTATGTTTCTCCGCAAAATGATAACGGTTACGACGTCGCGGATTATAACAGCATCGATCCTGCATACGGAACGATGGACGATTTCGATGAACTTGTTGCCGAATTAAAAAAGAGAGACATGCATTTGATGATCGACATCGTCGTGAATCATTCTTCGACCGAGCATCGATGGTTTAAAGAAGCCATTTCCTCACGCGATAACCCGTATCGCGACTATTACATCTGGCGGGATCCAGCGGAAGACGGCGGCCCGCCGAATAACTGGCAATCCAAGTTTGGAGGTCCGGCGTGGCAGTATGACGAGGGAACAAGGCAATATTACTTGACATTGTTTGACAAGACGCAGGCCGATCTGAATTGGGAGAACGAGAAGGTCCGGGCGGAGGTCGTGGACATTCTCACGTTCTGGGCGGACAAAGGCGTCAGCGGATTCCGGATGGATGTCATCAATCTCATATCGAAGGATCCCGCTTTTCCCGATGATGACGGTTCCGTGGCGCCGGGCGACGGGCGCAGGTTTTATACGGACGGCCCCCGCGTGCATGAATACATTAAGGAATTGAACGAAAAAGTGTTCAAGCCTTACAATCTCGTCACGGTAGGAGAAATGTCCTCCACAACCTTGGAGCATTGCATTCGTTACTCGAACCCGAAGGAGAACGAATTCTCCATGACGTTCAACTTCCACCACTTGAAGGTGGACTACCCGAACGGGCAAAAGTGGGAGCTTAAGCCTTACGATTTCGAAGAATTGAAGCGGGTGCTTTCCGATTGGCAGATCGGCATGCAGAAGGGCGGGGGCTGGAATGCCCTCTTCTGGAATAACCATGATCAGCCGCGGGCGCTGACCCGGTTCACCAATGATGGCGAATACCGCTCGGAAAGCGCAAAAATGCTGGCTACGACGCTTCACGGATTGCAGGGCACGCCATATGTGTATCAGGGGGAGGAGATCGGCATGCCCGATCCGAAATGGAATGACATATCCGAGTTTAGGGATGTTGAATCTCTAAACATGTATACCATCCTCCAAGAGCAAGGAAAAACGCCGGAGGAGGCTGCCCATATCGTCAGGGTGCGCTCGCGCGACAACTCCAGATTACCCATGCCTTGGCATGGCGGCGATCAAGCGGGATTTACGACGGGGACGCCCTGGATCAAGCTCGATGAGCGGTATCAGCTGATCAATGCGCAATCCGAAGTGGATAATCCGCAATCGATCTATCATCATTACCGGAAACTGATTGAAATGCGTAAGAACCTTCCGGTGATGACGGACGGTGAATATGTTCGCCTGGATGAAGGGCATCCCGAAATTTATGCATACGCAAGAACGAACACGGAGCAGACGCTTGTTGTCATTTCGAATTTCAGCGACCGCGGCGTATCGTTCGAGCTTCCCGAGGAGATGCATGATCATCTAATCGAAAGTCAATTGGTTCAACTGTTAATCGGCAACACAACGGAAGAACCCAAGCTCACGCCAACAGTTGCCCTACGACCGTATGCTTCCTATATGTGGCTTATTCACAACAACTAAATTCATAATGTCAGGAGCGTAGAGCTATGGCCATTGATCGCAAAAACGTGGAACGCATTGTCGAAGCAGTCGGCGGAAAAGACAATATCGAAGCCGCTACGCATTGCGTAACCCGATTAAGATTCGCCCTCGTGGACGACAGCAAGGTGGATTCCCGGGCACTTGACGAGAACGACCTGGTGAAGGGGCAGTTCTCTTCCCAGGGACAATTTCAGGTCGTGATCGGTCCGGGTCTAGTAGACCAGGTTTACAACGAAATGATGGATATCACCGGCGGTGCAAGAGTATCGAAGGATGAAGTGAAGAACATTGCGAGCAAGAAGCAAAATCCGCTTCAGCGTGCAATTAAAACGCTTGCCGATATTTTCATACCGATTCTGCCGGCGATCGTCATGGCAGGTTTATTGTTAGGGATTAACAATCTGCTTACGGGACCGGGCATATTCTATGAAGGACAATCGTTGATTCAAGTCCATCCCGAATGGGCGGACGTAGCCTCGATCATCAATCTGATTGCAAGCACTGCCTTTACCTTCCTGCCTGTCCTGATCGGCTGGTCGGCGGTACGTCAGTTCGGAGGCAATCCGCTGCTTGGAATCGTGCTGGGCCTGATCCTGGTAAACCCGGATCTGCTCAGCGCTTACCAGTATGCGGATGCCAAACTTGAAGGCACGGTTCCGGTTTGGAACCTGTTCGGCTTTGAAGTGGAGAAAATCGGTTATCAAGGCCAGGTGCTGCCGGTCCTTGTCTCGGCTTATATTTTGGCCAAAATCGAGAAGTTCCTGAACAAACGCGTCCACGATTCCATCAAGCTGCTTGTCGTGGCACCCGTTGCCCTGTTGGTGACCGGGTTCCTCGCGTTCGTTCTGGTGGGGCCGATCACGTTTGCCATCGGCAACGTCCTTACTTCAGGCCTCGTCAGCATTTTTGATTCCTTTGCCGCTCTGGGCGGCCTGATCTATGGCGGACTGTATGCACTCCTAGTTATTACGGGGATGCATCATACCTTCCTTGCGGTGGACATTCAGCTCATCGGCAGCGAAGGCGGAACGTTCTTGTGGCCGATGCTGGCGCTGTCTAATATTGCTCAAGGTGCCGCCGCGCTGGCCATGATGTTTATCATGAAGGAACAGAAGGCGAAAGGACTTGCCGTCACATCTTCCATCTCCGCCTTCTTGGGGGTAACGGAACCCGCCATCTTCGGGGTCAACGTTCGTCATAAATATCCGTTTATCTTCGGTATGATCGGTTCCGGGATAGCGGGCGTGCTGCTGGCCGTGAACAACGTTCTGGCTTCATCGATCGGCGTGGGCGGGATTCCGGGATTCCTGTCCATCTTCCCTAACCAGTGGGGCGTCTTCTTCATTGGCATGGCGATTGTTCTGGTCGTTCCGTTCACGGGGACATTGCTGTTTGGGCGTTACCAGTTGTCCAAGCAGTCTCGACATACAGCTGCAGCGGATGGGAATGCTGCCGACATAGATGGAAGAGCACAAGCTGTGAATACGCAATCGAACGGCAGTCTTCAATCCGGGTCGTTCGCGTCGACGGAACAAGCAAACCCTTCAACCGTGGAAGCGACGCAACAAGGCGAAGTAGAGGTTAAGGCACCGATCAAAGGGAAAGTGGTTCCCTTGTCAGAGGTACCGGACCCTGCCTTCGCCGATAAACAAATGGGCCAGGGGATTGCCATCATCCCGTCCGAAGGCAAAGTGTATGCTCCGTTTGACGGACAAGTCGCCCATCTCATCAAGAAGAGCAAACATGCGATGATTTTGACGGATACGAACGGAATCCAGATCCTGATTCACGTCGGAATCAACACCGTTTCGTTAAAAGGCGAAGGATTCACGGCACATGTGGAAACGGGTGCGCAGATAAGGAAAGGGCAGCTGCTGCTTGAATTCGATATCGATCGTATTCAGCAAGCCGGATTGCCGGTCATTACGCCGGTCATAATTCCGGATGGGCAAGATCACATTCAGAACGTTACGGAGTTTGAAGGCGAGGCGCTTCCTGGCGATACGCGAGTGCTTCAACTGACTCTCGGAAATGGACGCTGACGGCTTCCTTTGCAACATGTAATCACTGCTCCGAAAATGGTACAATAGCTGATGGTGATAAAGGATGACGAACAACATTTATTGGACGCTGTATAAAGACTATGCTGACCAAATCGAAACCGGCGCTTTGCAGCCCGGGAGCAAGCTGCCCTCGGAGAACGAGCTGGCAGCAACTTATCAAATTACAAGGGAAACGGTCCGCAAAGGATTGAATCTACTCGCCCAAAACGGCTATATTCATAAGGTGAAAGGCAAAGGTTCGTTTGTGCTGGATACCGGAAGAATGAATTTCCCGGTTTCGGGGCTTGTCAGTTATAAGGAAATGGCGGAGCGGATTGGCCGGAAAAGCCGTACGATTGTGTATGAAACGGAGTGCGTTCCGGCCGGGGACGCCATCGCGAAGGAGCTGCACACCCGCCCGGAACGGCTAGTGTGGAAGGTGATCCGATCCAGGGAAATTGAAGGGGAGCGCATCATCCTCGATGTGGATTATTTGCTTGCCGACATCGTGACGGGTTTAACGAGAGAAATTACGGGCGATTCCATCTATCAATACTTGGAGCAGGAGCTCCATCTAAAGATCAGTTACTCGAAAAAAATCATTTCCGTAGAACGAGCTACGTCGATGGACCAGTCCTATATGGATCTTGGAAGCGATACCCATGTCGTCGTCGTCCGAGGTTACGTCCACTTGGAAGATACCACGCTTTTCCAGTATACGGAATCCAGACATCGATTGGATAAATTTCAGTTTGTGGATTTTGCAAGAAGGGAATCCAATCATGATTTTGGAGACAAATAGAAGTGAAGTTAGCCGCGAGTTTATCGCGGCTTTTTTTATTGGCTTCCCATGTCGCTCATGGCAAAGCCCATGCAGATCAGCAGCGTAATAGATGGAACAAAGAGGAAAACGCCAGGTTGATGTTGAAGCTGTACTTTAGAGGCAAAGATTCAAGCAATCCAGATAAAGGAGCTGATGGATCATGGATTTGGGACTCCATGGAAAGGTTGCGTTGATTACCGGGGGAAGCAGGGGGATTGGCCTTGAAACCGCCGTTACGTTTGCGTTGGAAGGGGCGAAAGTTGCCATATGTGCACGAGATGAGGAGCAGTTAAGGGCTGCCGCGAATCATATCAGGCATCTATCGAAATCCGAAGCGTTAACCATCGCAGCGGATGTTACGAAACCTGAGGATTGCATGCGAGCCGTAAACGAAACGCTCAGCCGCTACGGACGGCTCGATATCCTGGTGAACAACGCCGGAACCGCAGCAGCGAAGCCGTTTGAGCAGATCGACGATGAATCATGGGCATCCGATCTGGATCTCAAGCTGTTCGGCGCGATTCGTTTTTCGCGTGCGGCCGTCCCTCATCTGCGGAATTCCGGCGGCGGCGCGATTATTAATGTGACGACATCCTGGGCCAAAACGCCGCCGGCTTCATCCATGCCAAGCAGCGTCAGCCGCGCGGCGGGACAAGCCATGACCAAAGCGATGAGTCACGATTTGGCGAAAGACCATATCCGGGTAAACACCGTATGTATCGGAACGATACGGAGTGCACAGCTTGAGGCGCGTTGGAAACGTGAATCACCTGAACTCACCTGGGACCAGTACGCCAGGGATCCGCGCCATAACATCCCGCTCGGGCGTATCGGCGATACGGAGGAAGCGGCAAAAGTCATCGTATTTTTAGCGTCCGATGCCGCCTCCTACATAACGGGTACTGCCCTCAATATCGACGGCGGTTCGGCTCCGGCTTTGTAAGGGGTCAGCATTTAAATGATGGGGATATGCATTTGGAGCATGGAGGTTCATGCCTGTTGGTAAAATTTATAATTTTTTCATAACGAATATTATGTAAACCATGGTGCTTCGGAACGGGCAGGCCCTTGTTTGAAGACATGGCGATGATGTCGTAATTTTATATATGTTTTGTCGCATAGTTGGACTAAAAAAATGTGTAAGATGTGATACCTTATATGTGGATGTTCGGAAAATAAATGACGGGCTGCCGGAAGGAGTGATTTCCCTTATTGTTACTTTTTTTCTAAGACGTCATAGGGATAGAGCAGTCATAGGACCACTTCCCTAAACGTGGTGCGTACACCAACCTTTCGGATGAATGAAGGTTATCCACATGCCGACTGGCGGCCGCTCTTTGCTGAGCGTGATGTGCCATTCAGAGATTCGTAGAGGTGTTGTGACAGAATTACATACAACGATCTGCTTGTTTTATAAGACATTTCGAATAAGCAGAAATTATGAAATTTTAAAAAATGACGAAAAGTGATGGTGATGATCCATGTCTAAAGTGTATCGTATTGGAATTATCGGCTGCGGCGGAATCGCAAACGGGAAGCATCTTCCCAGCTTAAGCCGTTTAAAAAACGTGGAGCTCGTGGCTTTCTGTGATATCGTAATCGATCGGGCAGAAGCAGCGGCTAGCAAGTACGGTATTGAGGAAGCAAAAGTGTATGGCGATTATAAAGAGCTGTTGCAGGATCAAAGCATCGATATCATTCATGTTCTGACGCCTAATGACTCGCATGCCGAGATTTCCATTGCTTCGCTAGAAGCAGGAAAACATGTGATGTGCGAGAAGCCGATGGCCAAAACGGCCGCCGATGCCAAGCTTATGATGGAAACAGCGAAACGTACAGGCAAGAAATTGACGATTGGATACAATAACCGTTTCCGCGAAGATAGCCTTTATCTGAAACAGGTATGCGAAGCCGGTGAACTCGGAAATATTTATTTTGCCAAAGCGCATGCCGTACGAAGAAGAGCGGTTCCGACTTGGGGCGTCTTTTTGGATGAGGAAAAACAAGGCGGCGGGCCGCTTATCGACATCGGCACGCACGCGCTCGATCTGACGCTCTGGATGATGGATAATTACAAGCCGAAGATTGTCCTCGGTACCACATACCATGAACTGTCCCGCAAGGAGAATGCGGCCAATGCTTGGGGACCTTGGGATCCCGAAAAATTCACGGTGGAAGATTCCGCCTTCGGCATGATTGTGATGGAGAACGGCGCAACCATTATGCTGGAATCCAGCTGGGCGCTCAATACGCTTGAAGTCGATGAAGCCAAATGCTCGCTGAGCGGTTCGGAAGGCGGAGCCGATATGAAGAACGGTCTTCGCATCAACGGCGAGAAATTCAGCCGCCTGTATACAAACGAAATCGAATTGAACTCCGGCGGGGTTGCGTTCTATGACGGCAAGAAGGAGCAAGCTCCGGATGTTGAGATGAGAAGATGGATCGAGGCTATCGACCAGGATAAGGATCCTGTCGTAACCCCGGAACAAGCTTATGTTGTATCTCGCATTTTAGAAGCTCTCTACGAATCCGCAAAACTCGGCAAAGCCGTTTACCTGGACTAAGATAATTTCATATTATGATCGATAATGAAGGAGCCCTGATGATCAGGGCTTTTTTTTATTATTTTCGAAACATGCTGAATCTAGCATAACTGATATGTAATTTTGGGGGAATGAGATATAGATTAACGGGAATAATAAGCTCATTACATAATGAAGGCAGGGTACATGAAATGATATTTATTTATAATGATTACGGTGGAACCCACACAACCTCACTGGCGGCCGCGTATCATCTAAATAAACTACCTACGAATCGGCAGCTCACAACCGAAGAAATTCTGGCGGTTGACTATTTCAATAAACTAAATCGGTCCGACATGGGCAAACTCGTTTTTCACGGGTTGGATGAGAACGGGAATCCGGTGTACACCCTTGGAAGGGGCTCATCCAAGGTTGTCATTCCAGCTCTAGAAAATTTGAGTCTGATCCTTCAAGACAAATATCAGAACGCGGAGCCTATTGTGTTTTCCAACACTTCACCTACCGTTCCATTGATCATGACGATCGGGGGATTTTTGTCCAGAGGATTAAAATTAGGTTTTGTCGGCGATCCTTTATTGGTCGCAGGTTCGAAGCAATGCTGCGCCAATATCCGTGAACTCGTTCTACATACAAAACAAACCGCTGCTGCGAGGTCCGGAACGGAGTCTGTTATTGTTATTGAGAACAAAAATTATTCGGCATAGCTATTCGAAGTCTGTACTGTGAAGATAATCCGGGAATCAACAGGTTTATCTTCTTTTTTTTAGCCAAGTATGCGTTTTCTGGTATAATCTAGGAGTCTGTCGAATGATTGTCGAACCTGTTGGGATGTTTAGAACGATTCGGGTTGGATTCCATCGCTAAATGAAGGGTGAGTGATGGTGATTAAACGTCTTTTTAAGATCAGCACATGCCTTGTCATCTTGACGTATCTCATATTCATGATGATCGGGCTCTTCAGAAGAACTTTATCCGTTCGTGCAAGTGTTCTAATGACTGTTGTCACCGCCATGATTGTCATCATTTTCTATGGATTGACTAAACTGATTCATTATATTGATCACAAGTTGTATAAAGAGCTGAAGCGTATGATGAAATAGCGCGACGAAGAAAAGGATGATATCCCAGTCCATCGACTTTCTGGATGTCATCTTTTTTTTGCCTAAATAACAAAATCAATCGATTTTTCGGTTAGCTGCGTTTTCCTGCGGGAGTGGAGGTTATCGAAAATTCTATTGGCCTGTACGGGTATGCTACCATTTTTCTGGTAGATGGATTGGATCGAGGTATCGCAGCTGGAACACGGGGATGGAAGGCCCGCGGGGTCATGGAAACGTCGGCGGAAAATGTCGTCCGCGGCACGCGTGAGTCCTTTTCGGAGGCACTGCGAACGAATACGGCCTTGATTCGCCGAAAGATCAAGGATCCGAATCTTTGGATGGAAACGAAGCAGATCGGCCGAGTAACGCAAACCGATGTCGCGATGATGTACATCAAAATGGACTCCGGAAATGGCTGTTTAAAAAAAATAAAAAGTCCTCGAAATCCGCTTGAACGGTTGGAGGACAAAGTGGTATGTTTGATAATCCATTGTAAACGTGATTGAAATGGAAATACTTTGGCTTGCGCGATCCGTCTATTTGTAGACGGTTTTTTTATGTTGAACCGGCAGGAATGGGTAGATTTTCTCTTGCGCACTAATATATGAAGCCACTCAGACTTCATAAACGAACGCTTTATGCTAAATCCTTAGGCTTATCACCGATTAAACCCAACAAAAACATTTGAGAATAAGCGTAACCTTTATAAGTCTTGGATAAACACGAAGGAATCGTAAGATCCAGATCCATATAGGTAGTCAAGATCAATTGAGTGAACTCCTTCTGGTTCGTCAAGGAATACTCCTGCAATTGTTTGGCGAATTCCTTGCTGACATGTTCTCTTCCTCCAAGTGCTTGCTGTAATTGGTAACCTGCCAAGTATAACTCGGCAGCTGTATCTTCATCTGTTCCTCGATGCTCAACTACATAATTGCCGATCCAGTCGCGAACAAGAGTTGAAGGGTCTGTGTTATTCTCCTTTGCAATCTCTTGAAAGCTCTCCTTGAGGTCTTTGGATAGACGGATGTGCAGATTGGTATCCATGGGCAAAACCTCCTTAACGTAGTGAATCTATTGTACACATAATATATACACGTTGTCAACACGTTGTCAACACGTATTAGAACGCGCGAAAACACCGGAAAAGATCCGTTGATAACCGATAGAGGGAGCAACGCCGATCCATTGCTAAATGACGGTTGAAGCAGATGCGTGATATCCAGTGACAAGAACATATACACACTAGAAACCGCGATTATCGCGTTTTTTGTTTTATTTGTTTTTAATGATGTGGAAATCAGCAATTAAGAAGAAATCATGGATAGTTGAGTACGATAAAATCAGTGTGCATGCTCAATATGTGAATCGAGGAGGACTTAATGATGGGTAGAATCATTCTGACTATGCAGACTACGATGGACGGCATTGTATCCAATGAAGATCAATGGATGACATTAAATGAGGAAATCTTTGAAGATTATTTAGAGTACTATAATACTATAGACACGATTATTATAGGCAGCAATTCGTATTCATCATTAGCACAGCATTGGCAAAATGCTGAGAATTCATCTGCCGACGACCTTGAACGAGCTATAGCCATGCGCATAAACGCCATCCCCAAATTTGTGATTTCCAGCTCGAAAATGGATGTAACTTGGAAAAACTCTCAGCAAATTCTAGTAAACGGTGAAAATTCCATGGCTCATCAAATCGAAATGCTCAAAAATAGAGAAGGAAATATCTCTGTAGAGAGTGGAGTAAGAACGTGGCAATTATTTATCCAACATGATTTATTTGATGATCTGTGGTTATTTATACATCCGGTAATCGCTTCACAGGGGGAACGGTTGTTTGCGCTTGCAAATAAACGATTCACTATGAACCTTACCAGCAGTAAAACCTATAGCAACGGTGTACTTGGACTGTACTACAGTAAATAGGGCATTGCTATGAGAAGAGGTCTTCTATTCGAGGAAACCAGTGCGGCCAGCGTCCCTAAGATGTACGCTGGCCGCCTTTATTTCAATGGGGATAAGCCGTATCGAATTCGATGCCGCACGGACCGCCATTCGGATTGACGTCAAGGTTGATCTCCGTGCCGTCTTCCCGGAACAATGGCCGATAAAATGCACCGATTTTGGTAGCCGACGCGTTGGCGTAATGGCAGATGAAGGCGCGGCGGAACCGGTTGGATTTGTTGCGGTAGGAGCCGTGGATCAGGTTGCCGTTAAAGAACAGGACGTCCCCTTTGTCCATGATCGCGGGGAGGACCTTTCTATCCTTGGGGGGCTTCACAAAATGAGTGGTAAACGACTCGTTCGAATCGGCTTCCTCCGGGCATGCCAGGTCATAATCGCTTGTTTTCGGAACGACGAGCAAACCGCCGTTCTCTTCATCCGCCGCGTCGATTGCGGTCCATGCGGCAATGCAATTGCCCGGCTCCACCTGCAGGTAGAAGTTGTCCTGATGCAGCGCTTGGCCGCGGGAGCCTGGAGGTTTGTAATAGAACATGCTTTGGGCGGCGAGCGCCGGTTCCCCGTACAAATCGGCCAATACCTGCATGACCGGTTTATGCAGCATGTATTTCTTCGCGGTTGCATGAAAGCGGTGCGGATGCATAACGCGGGGATAACGTTTGAGCGGCTCAACGGTTTCATCGTCCAGCACAGGTTCAAAGTGGCCGGGCACGGTCGTGTGGCTGATCTCCTCGAACGTTGCTTCGATCTCCGACAGCTCCTCCTCGCGGAAGAGACCTTTTACAATTAAAAATCCCTCCGTTTCGAATTTGTGCAGCTGTTCTTCCGTCAATACGTGTAACTTCTCTCTCATAGCAATTCCTCCCGTAAATTAATGGTTTTCCTGTTGACAATAGAATAAGGTCTGCTTAACTTGAGAGGAAGTATGATTTCTGCTTAATATTACCGGAATTCTGCTATTCGGGGTACAGAGGAGGAGAGATCGCTTGAGAACGCCAGCTGATAGGCATGCCATATCTTTAGAAAGCACCGGAACCATATTCGGCGATCATTTCGAGCAAGACGATTCTTATCGCCTGCTTCGTCCTAACGGAATGCAGGACTGGCTGCTTGTTTACACGCTGCAGGGTGAGGGCTATTTCCGCACGCCTGCCGGGGAGAAACGCTGCGGATCCGGGCAGCTCGGCCTGCTGCGCGCCAACATCGCCCATGAATACGGTACCGTGCAGGGGACACATTGGAACTTTCTTTGGATCCATTATCCCGGGCTTCCGGAAAACGGGATGCTGCCGAACGAGGAGTTTCTGGTCGAAACCTTGCCTGATGAACGTGTCCGAGGCCGTGTCGAGCTGGCCTTTCGTAATGTGCTGCAAGATTCGCTGGACCGGTTAGAACTGTGGGAAGCTCTGTGCGAGAACGCCCTGCGTGAGATTTTGCTTCTGCTTGCACAGCGGATGAACAAGAGGCTCGATCCCAGAGTCGAGCAAGCGCTTGGGTTGTTATCCCGTTCGTTAAAAGAAGACGTCAAAATTGATGCCTTATCCCGAGAGATCGGAATTTCGGGATCCAGGCTGGCGCACTTGTTCAAACAGCAAACGGGATCCACGATTTTGGAGCATCTGAACCAGATGAGGGTTCGCCATGCCGCTTTATTGATGAGCCATTCGGGCCGTACGGCGAATGAAGCCGCCCACGACGTAGGGTTTAACAGTTACAATCATTTTGCCGATCAGTTTCGCAAGCAGTTCGGGGTTTCGCCGAGGCAGTACCGCCAGGCATGCAGGCATCCATGAATGGGCCGGGTTTACATTCGATGCCTGACTGAAGACGGTGCAGCCATATCAGAGTAACATACGAAATGACAGGAAGGACTGCTGAAGGGCAGTCTTTTATTTTTCTATTCCCGCATTTGAGATTTCTTCGGTTTCTCAGCCATTTCGCTATGATCCCAATTGTAGAAATTCATAAAGAGCTTATTAAATTGAGCAAGATACCATCCGTATGACGGTACCTTGCTGCCTATGCGAGGCCGCTTATGATGCGGCTTTTTTGTCGTTTAACCTTAACTATGTGACAGAATCGAGCTTGGTTAACTGCTAGAAATAACAACTTTTCCGCTGTGATGCTTCTGTTTCTTTTGAAATATCCACATTGTCGAATAAAGGGACAAGAGGAATATAGCATGATCGTTATGGATTGACACCATCCCGGTATTTGCCTAATATACGGCCAGACGGTTCCGCTAGTCTTCCATATTCCACCAGAGCGGGTGCGTCTAATCATGACCAAAGGAGGTTCAGTTTACTAAAAAACAGAGGCTGAATGCCTGCCGGATTCGTTCATAGCTATTAGAGCGCTCTTTCGGGATAGTCAACACCGAAATCTAAGGAGGTCATTTATGAGATTTGCAAAAAGCGGCAAGTACCAGGTATTTATGCTGGCATTGTGTCTGTTATTGGTTTGTTCGGGCGGCGGTCTCGCCGCTGCTTCCGGGGAGAGCAGGCTTGCTCAGAAAACATACGGAACACCTGAAGAAATTCTGGTCCCTAACAACTATACGGTGGCCGTGTTCAACGGTACCACGGGCAAGGAAGAGGGCCGCAACGTCCTTTATGCGACCAGTAAAGGAAAGCCGGGGCATCTTAACGTGATCGATCTGGAGGATTATCAACTGCTGAGGAGCATTCCGATCGGACCCTCCGAAAGCTCATGGGCACATACAACGGCACCGGACGGAACATTGTTCCTTGCGGCCGACGGCGGCGGAGCGAGGCTGTGGAGTTACTCACCGGTTACTCATGTCCCTGTGCAAGTTGCACAGTTCGATGGCCAGTCGGTTCCGAACAGCATCACCACGGATGAGCAGGGCCGTGTGTATGTCGGAACCTATCCCGGCGGCAAAGTGTACCAATACGACCCGGCTACGAAGCAAACCAAAGATTACGGCCGCGTCATCGGGTCGCTTGACCAGGAATATGTGCGCTCCATTGCTTACCAGGGCGGCAATATATATGCCGGCACCGCGCATAAGCAGATCGTACGCGTGAATTTAGCGACCGGTGAGAAGACAAATATCGCGGCTTCCCTGCCGGTTAAGGAAGACACCGTGTATGACCTGAGCACGATTGATAACCGTTATTTGTTTGCCCGATATACGGACGGAAGCGGCATTCCTGGAGAGGCGTTTATCTACGATACGCAGACGGAAAGCTGGCTGGATGTTGTGCTGGAGAACGTAACGGGGCTGCACGCGACGGACTCGCTTGACGGAAAACTGTATTACATGTCCGACAAGAAGTTGAAAACGTTTAATCTTGCCACGCATGAGGTCGAATTGACCGGCATGGAGTACAACAGCGGATTTCGGGGAGTAGATTGGGTGGAATTTCCCAATAATCCGGAATACCCGGGCAAAAATCTGGTGACCGTCCGTTATGACGGCGGGGTTACGATCATGAACATCGAAACCAAGCAGGTGCACCTGATGCCGCCGGTCATCCCGGGTCTGCCCGGCGTTGTCAACCGGTTGAAAAGCGTATCGGACACTCACTTGATCACCACCGGCTCGCAGGCCCGTTCCTCGCTCGTCGATCTGACCAATAACACTTCAACGCCGTTCAGCATCGGCCAAGCGGATAGCGTTCATGCCGTAGGCAATAAAGTCTATATGGGCGTGTACCCGGAGGGCGGACTGTACGAGTTCGATTTATCGACGGAGCCTGGAATGAACAATCCGAAGAGACTGGCCGTTCTGGGCAACGATCAGGAGAGGCTGGTTGATATCTCCAGTTCCAAAGGCAAGCTCTACATTTCGACGATTTCCGGTTACGGCACTTTGGGCGGTTCGTTGACCGTATATGATACCGCCACCGGAGAAATCAACGTTCATCGCAACGTCGTCCAGAATCAGAGCGTGCTCAGCACGACGGTTCATGACGGCAAGGTGTTCGGTTCCACCACGATTCGGGGCGGACTGGGCTCCGAGCCGACGGAAGCGGAAGCGAAGATTTTTGTTTGGGATGAAGAGACGCAGCAAAAAATCACCGAGTTTCCGCTCCGGGTTCCGGGACTGGATAAACCGATATTCATCGGAGATCTATCGGCCGGTCCGGACGGTTTGATCTGGGGAGCATCTTATGAGTATATTTTTGCGATCGACCCCGATACGTATGAAGTCGTGAAGAGCAAAAAAGTGTATCCAAGCTTGAATTTCAGCCAATGGGCGCATCATCCGCTCCGCTGGTCGGAGGATGGTCTGCTTTACGTGCTGTTCAACAACAAACTGACGGTCATTGACCCTGAAACGCTGGAGCATCGGACATTGGCCGACACCTCCAGATTCGATTTACATGCCGACGGGAATCTCTATTTCACAGACATGCAGACCAATACGATTCTGTATCGGATGGAAGTTGACGGAGAAGTCGTGGAAGAACCGCCGCATACGGCTGTTCCCGTCACCAATCCTGGATTCGAAGAGGGAATGAAGGGATGGAGTCAATTATTCGCTCCAGGCAACGGTTATCGTTATGATCTCAGCACGGAACGCAGTTTCACGGGAACGCACAGTTTGAAGATTACGGACACGCTGAGAACAGCATCCGTTGCCGTCCAAAGCGATGCGATTCCCGTCGTCCCGGGAGAGGAATATACGGCAGGCATGAATCTCTATATTGAATCGGGCCAGCCGGGCTTTATGTTCCGATTCTTTGACAGCAATAACGCCACGATTTCCACACTGGAAACCCATTTGGATGAATCGAGATTGGCTCAATGGCAGAAAGTGACGCTCAGAGGGAAGGCTCCGGCTAATGCAGCTTATGCGAAACTGATTGCGGTAACTTCCAGATACAATGTGGCAACGGCCTATTATGACGATTTCTTTGTGACCGTAAAAGACAGTGTTCCGCCCGTCACGACGGTTAGCCTAACGCCTTCTCCCAACGAGAACGGCTGGGTGAATGCCGATGTGTCCTTGTCCATCTCGTCCGACCGCGCCTACTCTATTGCATATGATGCGGAAGGCGCGCAGCCGATAGAGAAGACCGCGGTAAAAGGGAGTACGGCTCAGCTTCAAATCACTGAGGAAGGCGTCACGACGGTTACCTATTCCGCCACCAACTTCTCAGGCGTATCCGAGGCACCTGGAACGCTAAACGTGAAGATCGACAAGACGGCTCCTGTCGTTGAATTCACCGGTGAGCGTACGTACACGGTAACCGACTCCGTATACGTTTCGTGCAGTGCCGTCGACAGTCTGTCAGGGTTAGCTGACAATCCTTGTTCTCTTCCGCTGCTCGAACGTCCTGCCTATTCCTTCGAACCGGGCTCCCATGAAATATCCGTAACGGCAGTCGATCTGGCCGGAAATAAAACGGAATCCGTCTTTCGATTTGAGGTAGCCGTGACCTATGACAGCTTGATCGGGCTGGTAGAGCGTTTCGCAGGAAGCGATCAGGGACTCGCACAATCGCTGTCTACGAAGCTGCAAGGCGCCAAAGAGGCGGAGGATCGAGGCAACGACTCTGCTAAGCAAGGCAAGCTGAACGCTTTTACCAATCAGGTCAGGGCGCAATCCGGCAATAAATTGACGGATGAACAGGCGGATGTGCTTGCAAAGCTGGCAGCATATTTATAAGCAGGCTTAGAGCAAGGGAATGAACATCGACCGTGCGTTTCTAAACGCTCGTTTAATAAAGGAAACAGCCGCGTAAACCACGCGGCTGTTTCTTTTTTTCGGAATGATACCGACCCTCCCTTGCGAGGTACCTTCGACAACCTACGGCACGTAGGACGATGTTAATAAGGCTGCAACCGTCGAAATTTGTCATAACAATTCCGCGTTTATACAACTAAAGTAGCAATTATTCAATGTCATATTGACTGGAAAATAAAACCTCACTAAAATGTGTTATAACAAATTATGAATTACATAACAAATATTAGTACAAGTAAATAGAAGGGGGTGTCATATTACTGTACCAAGCAGATATTGCTGATGATCTCGCACAGCTCAGACTTCTGCTACACGCTATTCGATTAGATAAAGGAGGTCATGATTAAGCATGGACGCCCGATTAAACTCGGCATCCCCACAGCCCGCTCCCAAACCCACCCGGTGGACGCATGTTAAGAGGCAGCTAAAGCGAAATATCGGGCTGTATATCATCATTTCCCCGGCAGTGCTTTACTTTTTGATCTGGCATTATTGGCCGATGTACGGCGTACAAATCGCTTTCAAGGATTTTATGCCCGGGCTTGGCATCTGGAACAGCCCATGGGTCGGGTTCGAACATTTCGAGCGGCTGTTTGACGCCTATTATTTTTGGACGATTCTGAAAAATACGATCGGGATCAGTTTATACGGACTGCTGGTCGGCATTCCCGCGCCAATCCTGCTGGCTCTTTTGTTCAACGAGATTCGGAATCGCAAATTCCGCTCATTCGCTCAAAGCATATCCTATGCACCTCACTTTATTTCGGTCGTCGTTGCAGTCGGTATCCTGTTTTTTTTCATCTCGCCTACGAATGGCGTCTTTAACTCCATCCTAGTCTCCTTGGGGAAGGAACCGGTCGATTATTTGGCAGAGCCGTCTAAATTCTGGCATCTCTATGTCTGGTCGGGCGTATGGCAGGGAGTCGGCTGGTCTTCGCTCATCTACAGTGCAGCCATCTCGGGCATCTCGCCGGACCTGTACGAAGCGGCCTATATGGACGGGGCCAGTAAATTTCGCCGAATTTGGCATATTACGATTCCCGGCATCGTCCCGACGATCGTCATCCTGTCAATCTTGAGTGCAGGCGGCATCATGAGTGTCGGCTTCGAGAAAATCCTGTTGATGCAAAACGCGATGAACCTGGAAACCTCCGAGGTGATCTCCACTTACATGTACAAGAGCGGACTGCTTAACACCCAGTACAGCTTTTCGGCGGCAGTCGGCCTGTTCAACAATGTGATCAATTTTATCATCCTGATCATCGTTAACGCGGTTGCGCGCAAGGCGGGGGAGACCAGCTTATGGTAACCGTCGATGCAGGAATAGGGAGGGAACCTAAGAAGTGCTGCTGAACATTAAACGAACGCCAGGAGAAAAACTGGCCGATATCATAATACTAGTGATGTCAATTCTCGTGACCATCGTCATTTTGTACCCGCTCATTTTTGTTCTGTTTGCGTCATTCTCCGATCCGCGCCAAATATGGGACAAGCCGCTGCTGCTCTTTCCGGCAGGCTTCAACCTGGACAGCTATGCCAAAGTATTCGAGAACAGCGAAATATGGAGCGGGTATGCCAATACGCTGCTTTACGCTCTCATGGGTACCGCGATCAATATCATGATGACGGTATTCGGTGCGTACCCGTTATCCCGAAAGCGCTTTTATGGCAAGGGGCTATTCACGCTGCTGTTTGCTTTTACGATGTTTTTCAGCGGCGGGCTGATTCCTCTGTACTTAGTGAACAAGGAGCTTGGATTACTGAATACGATGTGGGCATTGGTGCTGCCCGGTGCGATCAGCGCCTACAACATGATTATTATGAGAACCTATTTTCAGACCCGGATTCCGGTGGAACTGGAAGAGAGCGCCTACGTCGACGGCTGCAACGATTACCATATGCTGTTCCGAATCGTGCTGCCTTTGTCCATGCCGATCATTGCCGTAATGATCCTGTTCTATGGAGTGGGCCACTGGAACTCGTATTTTGACGCTATGATTTATTTGACGGACCGGGAGAAATTCCCGCTGCAGCTGATATTAAGAGAAATCCTGGTGCAGAACGACTTCAAGGAAATGGCCGGAATTTCGGTCGGCGCCGAATACGCGGATCAGATGATGGTTAAGGAAGGCTTGAAATATGCGATCGTCGTATTATCCGCGCTGCCGCTGCTGCTATTGTATCCGCTGCTGTCGCGATTCTTTGAGAAAGGCATCATGGTGGGAGCTATCAAAGGGTAAGCCGATATAGGAGCGGTCAATACCGCTTGGAACTCATAATCATGGAAAAAGGGGATATGGATTTATGAGAAAAAGAATGAATCTTTTGCTTGCTTTCATGTTGACATGCTCGTTGACGCTTTCCGCCTGCGGCGGATCAGGGGGAAAGGCGGAGCCGGAACCAGCCGGAACGGACGGAGACCCCGGGAACATCAAGCTAAGAATCGTCAAACGCGGATATACCGATGTGCATCCACCAGCCGATCAATTATGGATGTGGCAAAAATACGAGGAGATGTCCGGTATTGAGGTTGAGTTTGAGGAGCTGGCCGGTTCCGCCGTAACCGAGAGGAAAAATGTCATGCTCGGCTCCAACGACCTGCCGGATGCGTTCTACCGCATTGCCTTCGGCACCGACGAGCTGATGAAATACGGCAAGCAGGGCTTGTTTGTTCCGCTCGAGGATTTGATTGAACAGCATGCGCCGAATTTAAACAAGCTGCTCAAGGACAATCCGGACATCAGAGGAGCGATTACGATGTCGGACGGACATATTTACGCTCTTCCCTACGTCGATTTCTCGAAAGCATTCAATTCCGTTCGCCTGTATATTAATCAGGATTGGTTGGATGAAGCGGGGCTTGAAGTGCCCAAGACGACCGAGGAGTTCCGCCAAGCGCTCATGAAGGTTCGAGAGAAGGACAGCTCCCGTCTCGGCTGGGTGCTTGAATCGCAGTACTGGACCTTCCTGGAGAGCTTTCTGGCCGGCAGCTTCGGTATGGGTGAAGGCGGCGCCAAGGCTTTCGGGCAGTATCTCTATAAGGACACGGACGGACAAGTCAAGACGACGTTCAACGATCCGAAATACAGGGAGCTCTTGCGATATATGAGCGATCTGTACAAGGACGGCTCGTTGGCTCAGCAGAATTTCACGACCGGCTACGATTATGCCAAATGGTCTACGGACGGCTCCAACAATTTGATCGGCTCGTTTGTATGGGAAGGGCCGGGATATATCGGAAAGGACGCGGCTGAAAATTATGTGGGCATTCATGCCCTGGAAGGTCCGAACGGCGATAAAGTCGCGGGGGTGCTGGGACCACCAGCCAAAGGGATCTTCGGTTTCGTAATTACCAACAAAAACAAGTATCCGGTCGAAACCATCAAGTGGATCGATTATTTCTACGGTGAAGAAGGGATTAACTTCGCTACCTTTGGATTGGAAGGAGAAACTTACGAACTGGTGGACGGCAAACCGAAATACAAGGACGACATATTGAATTACAAGGGCGGCGTGCAGCTGGGTGCCTTCCAATATGTTGATAATGTGTATGGCGCTTATTACCCTTATGTTGAACCTGACGACTATCTGCGGATGGCGGCTCGCGGGACGACGGTCGCTGACGAGATCAAAGCGGATCCTGCCGAGCTGGATGAGCTGGCTCCTAAAGAGCTTTGGCCGGATTTTGTTCCCACGGATGACGAAGCCAACCAAACCAGCGCGATTCTGACCGACATCAATAAATATATGGAGGAGATGCGGGTCAAATTTGTTACGGGTAAAGCGAGTCTGGACACGGATTGGGATAACTACGTGAAGACCTTGGACAAAATGGGAGCCCAGCGTTACCTGGAAATCAAAAGGGCGCAGTATGAACGCTATACGAATGTGAAGTAACCATGACGGGACGCAGGCATGATCGATCGGGGCGGTTTACATGCCAATGATGCAAACGCTATAATTTTAGTTGGACTAGATCAAACCGGAAAATAGATAAAGATGGGATGAGAACCAAGTTGACCAAAGACAATAAACCGCTGTACCGCGTGATGATGGACGAGCTAAAATCGAAAATTTCATCCGGCCTGTACCCTTCCGAGGCCCAGCTTCCTACCGAAGCCGAGCTGAGTACGGCTTTCGGCGTGAGCCGCATTACAACAAGAAGAGCGCTCGAGGAGCTGGAGCGGGACGGGTTCATCTACCGCGTCAAAGGAAGCGGAAGCTTTGTCAAACCCCGGCAGCGGGGTCAGGAGCAGCGGTCAGTTGGAACGGAAAAAATGATATCGCTGATCCTGCCTTCCGAGGACGACCGCGGTACGATGGGGTATATTCGCGGCGCTTCGGACTGGCTGAACGCGAACGGCTACTATTTAAGCATTCATCAGAGCGATTATGACTCCCAGAAGGAGCGCGATCTCCTAGAGATGCTGACCCGAAAGGGCATTGCGGCCATTATATTGTACCCGCGGAACGATCATACGAATTACGATATCCTGCATCGGCTATGCCTTGAAGATTATCCGATCGTGACCATCGATAAATACTTTGACAGCCTCCCGCTCGGGGCGGTCGTTTCGGATAATTGGAGCGGCTCTTATCAAGCCGTATCCCGATTGATAGAACTTGGACACCGAAAAATTGCGTTTTTGACCGCGGTCAGCATTGAATCCACTTCGTCGGTGCGCGACCGGTATTTCGGATACTGCCAAGCGCTGAAGGACCACGGGCTTCCCCTCGACAGCCGTTATATCAGACTGAACATGAAGGGTTACCGGGAGAAGGTCGGCGTGGAGCAATTTTATAACGAGCTGCTGGACTCTTACAAGACGGAGGGAGTGACGGCCGTTCAGACGGAAAATGATCTGATTGCCGCCAACCTGTTAAACCTCTGTTTGGAGAGGGGGATCCGCATTCCGGACGATATCTCCATCATAGGCTTTGATAATAATCCGGTCACGGAGCATGTGATGATCCCTCTGACTACCGTCGAGCAGAACTTTTACGAGATCGGCCGCCAAGCGGCCGAGCATGTCGTAAACTGGCTGGATCGAGGGAAACCGACACCGGGCAGGGCGCTGATCCCTGTTAAGCTGGTGGAGCGGGATACGACCGCTCCTGCTCCGAAAGCAAGATCGGGCAAATAGATTCGGCATAAAGGCTGATTGTCTGCGGATGCATTTTCTGCAGGCAATCGGCTTTTATTTATGCGATGAAATCCAACAGTTGTTCATTATCCTTTTGCACTGCAGCTTGTTCATCATATCCGTCGTTTCACCCATTCGGCTCTCGAGCGTTAGTTCAGATATAATGGTGTTTAGGGGGTTAGTATTTTGCAGCAGCGAGAGGAGAATGAACATGGAGTGGGTCTACTCAAGTATCGTCCTTGCTATTATCGTGGGCCGATGGTTCTTGGAGAAAATCATTGATGTAGGCGAAGAAGATATGCGTGACACACATGCGAATAAGTGGTACCTAATAGGATCATGGGTGTTGTTAATTCCGATCTTGGTACTTGTGTGGATAATGGATCAAAGCCGGCCCAACCCGATCTGGCCGTTCATGTTCGCGGTACTCTACTGCTTTCGTGGTTATATGGAATGGACATATATCAGGGATAGCAGACGTCATCAAGTCTCATTTCTATTGGCGGCATTCTTGTTTTCATTCACGATCTTGCTGCTAGCCATTCTACTAGTTCAAGGCCCCGATAGGTCCTTCGATTACTAAAGCCCCCCCTTTAATTCTCCACACGCAAACTCGCCTTCCAGCTCCATCCGGGTATTCCGATGGCTGCCGTCATAATAGTTGTCTCGTTCAGTCAACGGTACAAATGCATCGAGCCGTTTTTGTTCGGTATGTAAAAGTTGAATATACATATTCTTTGCTTACTCGTACAAGGGGCAAGCGTGGTACATTATTTGGAAGGACGGCTTTCGTTTACACCATGACACCATGATAAGACAGTTGCGAAAGGAGGTGAATATCATGAGTACGATTCATATGCTGGTCGGGATACCCGGCAGCGGAAAAAGCCATTATGCCAAACAATTGTGCAAAAGCGAGCGGGCCGTTCTGGTTGCGACGGACGCGATACGCGAAAGATTGTTTGGTAGCGAATCGAAACAGAAAAATACGTATTTGGTATTTGACGAGGCTTTCGCCGAAATCGAAGAGGCGCTGAAGTCGGATCGAAACGTCGTATTCGACGCAACGAATGTCAGCCGGGAACGAAGACAGAAATTTCTGAAACGGTTTGGCGATCGACGGGTGGAGTGCCATATCTGCACGACTCCTTATGAAGTAGCCCTGGAAAGGGTCAAGAGACGAAAACGCCGGCTAGATGAGAAGATCATGACCAAGTATGCCAAGAATCTTGAATTCCCGGTCATGGGTGAAGGGTTTGTCGATCTGCATCTCGTTCATGAGGCTGGTGAAACTCAGCTGGCAAGAGAGGATTTGGAACAGCTGCTTAATCGCAGGCCGGATCACGATGAGTTGTTCGGTTACTTATCGCAATCCCCCTATTTTCAAACGATGCTGGGATTTGATCAAGAGAATCCGTTCCATTCGAGAACGTTGTCAGAGCATACGTTTGCCGTGCTGGAATACATCCAAAATTGCTATGAAGGTGAAGGCGATCATCTGCTGGCTATGCAATTAGCGGCTCTGTTCCATGACGCGGGCAAGCCGTTTTGCAAAGTATGGAAGCAGGCTCGAGGTTACTATTCCTATTATGGTCATGAGCATGTATCGGCCATCATGGCATGTCATACCTTGAAAAACCTTGGGTATAAGGATGAATTTGTGCTTCATGTCGTCCAACTTGTCAGCTTCCATATGGAAATATTGCATGGAGGCGATGCCGGCGCATCTAAGATTTACCATTTGTTGGGCGAGGATTTGCTGGCTCAGCTGTATTTCTTCGCAGAAGCCGATACGTTCGGCAAGTAAGGGAGGTGAACAACGATGAAAATGAAATATCCCAGAACGATGCATCTGCCCTGGTCCAGAGGTTATACCGACGACGATAAGATTTTGCGGAATACCGGCCATTTTAAGGGGCAGGAGGTCGTCATTACCGAGAAAATGGATGGGGAGAACACCACCATGTACCCCGATTTCATTCACGCTAGATCCCTGGACAGCAAAGATCATCCTTCCCGTCATTATGTCAAGACGCTGCATGGGGGCATCAAGTATTTGATTCCGGAGGGATACCGTCTCTGCGGGGAAAACGTCTATGCCAAACATTCGCTTTCGTATTCGGCGCTGCCGTCCTACTTCATGCTGTTTTCCGTGTGGAATCAGTGGAATGTGTGCCTGTCATGGGATGAGACGGAGGAATGGGCGGATCGGTTGGGGCTGGTTACGGTTCCTGTCTTGTACCGGGGCATCTGGGACGAGGATGCTGCCAAGGCTTGTTATACGAAGCGATCTTGCTGCGGCGGTGAACAGGAAGGTTATGTGGTTCGGCTGGCTTCCGCATTTGCATATGACGATTTTAAGCATAGCGCTGCCAAGTACGTCCGCAAGAATCATGTTCAAACCGACGAGCATTGGCTGAGCAAACCAGTGGAAGCGAATCATTTGGTTGCAGGAGATTTGAACGGTAAGTAAGTTTTTTATTTATTTTTAGAATATGAGGTGTTGATCATGTAATTTCTAAATGCTTTTTAATAAAATGATGTGGATACATAGCACTGATATGGGCTGCCGTTAAAATCGGGGCTTTTTTTATTATGAAACCGGGCGTGATGAGAATGCATCAAGACGGAATCATGATAAACGGAAAAGAAATGAACGCAGATTCCGTGGCATGTTTACTCATCAACCAGGACAGGAAACCGGTGATCGGGATCAAGCCGAAAGGGCGTAGAATCGTGCCTTTGAAGCTATGTTTTCAGTTCGTGGAGGATCAGACTGAAGGGATCGAGCAGCTTGAACTATGGGCACAAGCAAGTCATGTGAAAATTACCAAAGGTTTTTTTATGAGATGGTTGTAGGGGAGTCTGAGTTCACAAGAAAGCAATCCAAAAGAAATGTCCCGTAGATGAGTCAGCTATCATATAATCAGGTGTTTCAACATGGATTTCATTATGGGGAGAGACAAACATGAATAATATGTTCAATCATTTCGATATGACCCAAATATTAAACCGAATCGACACATTAAGCCCTCAATCACAGCCGATATGGGGTAAAATGGATGCTGCCCAAATGCTGTCTCACTGCTCCGCGTTCCAAGACATCGCCATGGGCATCACAAACCCGCCAAGAGGCTGGCTAGGTAGGCTGGTTGGGAATTTCGCGAAGCCCATGTTTTATAATGAAAAACCGTTACCTCGCAATATGTCGACGATTCCGGATATTTTGATTGCGGATCCAAGAGAATTTGAAACGGAAAGAGAACAATTGAAAGAAAAATTGATTGCATTCCAAAAGAACGGACCTGAGAAATGTACCACGCACCCTCATCCATTCTTCGGTAAACTGACCTCAGAGCAATGGGGGAGGGGTTTATACAAGCATTTGGACCATCACTTGAAACAGTTTGGCGTTTAAGGCTCAAGAAACCTATGCAATGTGGATACGGATGTAACCCCGTAGAGCCATGACTACGAAGGTTGGCTCTACGAGGTTGAAGGGTTTTGCTGCAATTATGTAGTTTTCTTTATAACCATTCCTCGTATTTCTCCATAGTAAACTCGCCTTCCAGCTCTAGCCGGGTATCCGGCTTACTGCCATCATAATAATTGACGTCCATCGTCGTTCCAGTCCAATATACGTAAAATACGCCATTTCCTCTATACTCAATACGTCCCCGGTTATCATTTACCTCTTGGTGTTCAAAATAATAGAGTCTTGCATCCAGGCTTCTGGAGTTCTCGTTATAGCCCCGGGCAAGCGTAAATTCCAGCGGTGCAATCTCATTCAGTTTTAGCGTATCCAGATAAATCGTAAGTTCCGCGTCTGGATTGCTCAGCAGCTCATCCGGATCCGGGAAAACCTGAAGCGGTTCGGTCTCCGTTTCCGTTTCAAACCACAGCATGATTTGCGGCTTTCCGTTGACTTCGGTTCGCGTGGCGAAAGCGTTGGATTCTGCTAGCGCGTGTTTTTCGGTTCCGTTATAACGGATTAATGTGATCGTTCCCGGCATGTGATTCTCCTTGTCTATTGTATTCGATTATGTAGAATGTCATATTAGCCTTTTTTCGTTTATCGAAGCGATAAATATTCCAGCAGGGCGTTCATATGCTCGCTTCCCAAAAGATCCGACAGTGACGGCATCACATGAGCGAGAAAATCCGGCTTCGTCTCATAAGTTTCTTCGTCGCTGGTTTCACCTTGAAATAGCAGAGCGCCTTCAATGAGGATGGACAGCGCGTGAAAGCAATCCGCAAGCGAATTCGTGATTAGCTTAGGCTCGCCACCTTCGAAAGCGGCATATACGGGTGAACCACTGGCTTGGACATCTACAATAAGCGGATCATCGTTCACATTGGCAACGACAACGTGATGAGATGGCCAATTGCTCGATTCTACGGTTTCCCCCTTATCGCTAATCCAGCGATAGCCCATTTGCTGCCGGACCAGATGCTCGGGAGAAACAAAGTAGATGACAGCCGATTCGCCGATCTCAATCGCTGCGTTTTTCATTTTATGGGTTCCTTCCGCCTTAGCGTCCATCATCTCGTAATGGCTATATAGATAAGCCAGTTCAGGGGACAGCGTGATACGGTCATCCACGGGCGGCAGCCGGACCTCGGACCGCTTCCGTATTTCATGATCGGAGAAGAGTCCGAAATCCCGATTATACAAGTCCTGTTGTTCTATGAATCTAGTTAAAGCCGCTTCCAGTTTCTGCATTCATTTCATCCCTTCCAGCATGTTAACCGAATTATAACACGCCGAGTCATCGCGGTTAAGCGCGGGGAAGTCTATCTCTGTTTTGATATATGGTAGAATATCCCGTATGGAGAGAATCCATTAAACGAACGGAAGATGTTATCACGAATACGGATAGGACGTGGATTCTGCAGCAGGCAAGGAGGAGGCAAGAGATGAAATATGAATTCAATATAACGGCTTCGATCTCCGAACTCATATGGTATCCGGATGAGGTGTCTGACGAGTATAGGGTACACCCTAACTTTAAGGCCGTGATGGACCGGCTTGGCATAGCGGTTCCCGTAGAGGAGATCTATGAGCGGTATTTCGATAGTCCGGTGAACACCGGCCATGTTCTGGTATTCCAGGAGACGGAGGGCCCGACTTCCTGCATCGTGCTGGACACGTATCGCGATCCGTTGGATCAGCTGGATATGATCCAGATGGGTTGGCGAAGCCAGGGCGAAGATCACGAGCTTCGCCGGCTATCCCGCAAATTCTATGATGAATGTGAGTTCGCGGTCCGTTATCAGGAAGGTCAGTCGGTATTGTCCGAGAAGCTTCGCGAAGATCGATATCCACGGACCTTCCGGTATCATATGGTATTCGAACAGAGAATGAAGCGATACGTCAATGACGCGGATTCCCCTAATTAGGATTAAGCTTCCCGGAGATCCATGGACTGCTGGATGACATTGGCTTTGTGTCGGAAGAGGCACAGCGTGATCTGCAGGAAGAGGGGGAATCTCTTGAGGACCGGCGCGCTTCGAGCAGACCAATCTGCTCGTTTGCTTGGAATATACTTGAGATGCGGCTCTTGCTCAATGATCCGCCCCTAAGAACCATTTGGCACGATAAGCCGCCGGAGAGATGCCTTTGAATTGGGTGAACAGCCTTGTGAAGTAATGAACGGAAGAGAATCCGGTTCGTTCCGCAATCAGCTTGATAGGATCATGGGTTTGCTGCAGCAGAAGCTCGGCTGCCCGGATCCGTTCGGTTCGAACCATGGACGAAAAGGATTCATGGATGCTGCCCGCAAGCAAGCGGGACAACTGCCGCTCGGACACGTTGAGGTATGTCGCCACTTCCGGCAAGGATAACGTTCCGCTTAGATTGTCTCGAATGTACAGTTTGGCCCTTTGGACAAGCTGCACCGTGGTTGAGTAGCTCGGAGCCGCATCGAGGTTGCGGGCAGCTCCGAACAGGGCAGGGAAGGATTCGAGCAGCGCATGCGCAAGTTTGGGCAGAAGCGAAGCAGGCAGCGAATCATCGGCTTCCGAACGAACCAGCATGGATTTCCATAATTGGATGGCCGGCGATTCGCCGGCAAACTCGATCCAAACGGTACATCGACGAACCGCTTCCAAATATGCCGCCGTAACATCGGTGGCTGATGGTTTCTCCATCGCGTCATATGCAACGAACAACAGATTCAGATCGTGAACGTCCTTGATCTGATGGAGCTGACCTGGACGTGTACAGAAAGCGACCCCTGGATATAAGGGGTATGTCCTGTCGCCTTCGAGATACACGCCGGTTCCGCCGTTTACATAACAAATTTCAACGAAAGAATGCCGATGCAAGGAATTGGCCGTCAAATGACGAACGGTTCCCCAGTAATGGACAAGGAACGAGAGGCTCTCGCCTTCTAACCGACCTGCATAACGATTAAGCCGTTCCTCGCTTTTGCTCCAATGGTACAAGGCTGTACAGCTCCCTCTGGCGTAATTTTGCAAAACGTCGTCTTCCCTGTGCAAATACGATCCCGCTTGCCCTCACTATAATTAAACTAGATATTCCATAAAATATCGAGAGGGTGCATGGCGATGATGGAGGAGAAGGATGTGCAATTTTACAAAGAAAATGGGTATCTGCTGGTCCGAGGCGTTTATAATCAACAGGAAGTCGAAGATATGCGAACGGCCGTTGAAGGGATCATCCAAAGGGCGGCACGCGCCAAAACGGATCAAAACCATGCCTGGCAGGGCGATTTCCTGCCGCCTGAACAGTTGAAGAAGCTGGTTCTGAAAGGATTTCACGACGTGCAATATCATGATGCCGCTTTCATGCGTGCCGCGATCCATCCTCGAATGACCGAAGTGCTGAACGGGATCATCGGACCGAACGTGCAGCTGCATCACTCCAAAATGCTGGTTAAGCCCCCTTCTAACGGGGCCGCATTCCCCATGCATCAGGATTATCCGTATTTCCCTCATCGGGACCACACCATGCTTGCTGCCAGCGTTCATCTCGACGACGCCGATATGGAGAACGGCTGCCTCTGCGTCGTTCCCGGCTCTCATAAACAGGGCGTTTTGCCGCATGTCGGCGCTTACTATTTGAACCATAAAGAGCATCCTTTATCTTCGGGGACTCCATGTCCGGCCAAGGCAGGCGATGTATTGTTCTTCAATTACCTGACCATCCATGGGTCGGACGTGAACCGGAGCGAGCGTACGCGCCGAAACATCCTGTTCCAATATCGCGATGCTTCGGATGTGCCGACCGCTGATGTTCACTTCGATTGGGGCATGGGCTTAATGGTCAGCGGAACCAACCCGGATTTTAACAATGTGAAGCCGAAGTATGAAATCATCAGTGCGAAATGACCACATAACAGCACCGGTACCTGTGCTGAAGGATAAACCAGCTTAAAAGCCCCTTACGGGGCTTTTTTTTATGCCTGGAACTCATGACGGTCATGTTTGCACCTAATATGTAAAAATAATTCGTTGTAATGCCAGCCGGCCCCCCTATACTAGATGATAATGGATCGAGTGATAACGAATTGGGGGAAAAGCATGAAACTTCAGGCTGCGGGCAAAGCATCGAAATGGTTTGTTTATCAAAAAATCGTCATCGTATTTATCCTATTGTTGCTTCCTCTCATCTCGATGAATATTTGGTTGAATTATAAGGGGATGTCCGTCACCAAGGAGTCAATCTTGAACTCCGCGGCCGCGGGTGCCACCTTCTATTCCAGGCAGCTCGATAAAGAAATGTATTTTATCCGGAATCTGCAGCTGCAGCTGTTAAATGACAAGGATCTGCAGAAGCTTAGTTTCCGAGGCAGCATGCTTGAGGATTACGAAGAGGTGGAGCTCATCGACCAGGTCAGGGATCGGTTGGCAACCTTGATGGTTTCCAGCGAATACGTCGTGAGTGCCGGCGTGTACGTGAAGGATGTCGGGAAAACGATCTCGACCACGACGGGAGTGACCAATACCCCGAACAAGGAAATGGAACGGATATCGTCCATGATGGCGGTCATGCCCAAGCCTTCATACTATAGGAGCGGCGACCGGATCTTTCTGATCGAAACCGAAAACAACGGGGCTGTCTGGTCATACATCGAGATTTCCCGGCCCAAGCTGCTCGGGGCTTTAAGCGAAATCGCCAAGCTGTATCCAGAATCTGAAGTCCTTCTGGGGAGCAGGGAAGGCAGCACCATCTTGACGACGGCGCCTGCAGCCGATGAGTCAACAGAGATCTTGAATCATATCCTGGACAAACCGGATACGGATCGAAATGCGCCGGAGATGGGGGAATTGGGAGGCGTAGACTATTTTATCATTCAGAATGAAGTCGGCTCGCTGGATCTGTCCTTGGTCATGTACGTGAATCAGAATGAAATCACCCGCCCCATAAGCCAATTCATTACCTGGTTCTATATGCTGTTTATCCTTGCCGTGATTGTGATGGTGCTCTATTCGTTCTCGGTCAATCTGATGATCCACAGGCCATTGTCCAAGCTCGTTAAAGCCTTTCATATGATCGAAACCGATAATTTGAATATCCTGATCGAGTCCAGAACCAAGGATGAGTTTCATTACGTGTTTAACGGTTTCAACAGGATGGCCTTGAAGCTTAAACAGTCGATCGAAGAAAACTATGAGCAAAAAATAGCACTGCAGCACTCGCAGCTGAAGCAGCTGCAATCCCAAATTAACCCGCATTTTTTATATAACAGCTTTTTCAATGTGTATATGATGTGCAAGGTCGGAGATTCGGATAGTGCGGCGGAGCTCTCGCAAAAGCTCGGCAGCTATTATCAGTACATCACGAGAAGCGGCTCCGACGAGGTGCCTTTTTATACAGAATACAAGCATGCTCTGGATTACTGCGACATACAGGGCATTCGCTTCTCGAACCGGATTTCATATGAGCATAGGGAATTTGCGGACATTCCGCAAGGTATCACCGTACCGAGACTTATCATTCAGCCGATCGTGGAGAATGCGTTCGAGCATGCATTCGAGGATGGCATGGAGGAAGGCATGCTGTACATCATCGCTGATTATCGGGAGGGCAGACTGCGTATCACGGTGGAGGACAACGGAAATTTGCTTACGAATGAGATGCTGCAGCGTCTTCGCGGCAAGCTTGACATGGATTCGAAGCATGTGGAGCAGACCGGATTAGTCAACGTGAACAACCGGCTTCAGCTCAAGTATGGGCCCGGCAGCGGATTATCCGTCTCGCGCAGCGTCCATGGCGGTTTGAAGGTGGATTTGATCATTATGATTCATGAATCAGAGGAGGCATCGTGATGTACAGACTGTTGATCGTGGACGACGAGCCCGTCATCGTGAACGGCTTGGTTCAGCTTTTTCAGGAACAAACGCAATACGACCTGGATGTATGGAAAGCCTATTCCGCCAAGGAAGCGGTGGAGATCGCCATGAGAGTGAAGCTGGACATCCTGGTCAGCGATATACGAATGCCCCATAAGAACGGGCTTCAGCTGATTGACGAAATTACGTACTATTGGCCGCACTGCCGGATCATTTTTCTGACCGGTTACAGCGAGTTTGAATATGTGCACGAAGCCCTGCGCAAGAACGTGGATAACTACATCCTGAAAACCGAAGGGATCGATCCGATCTTTCATGCTGTCCAAGAGGCTTCCTCCAGGCTGGATGAAGAGAACCGACGCAGAATCCAGGCAGAAAAGGCCAAGATGCATTTTCAAATGGCCGAGCCTCTGCTCAAGCGCGAACTCATACAAAAGGCATTGAAAGGGGAAGCCCTGAGTTCCCTGCTGTCCCAGCCCCGTTATGAAGAGGTGGGGTTCGGTATCGACGCAAATCGGCTGGCATTCCTTCTCGTTGGAAGGATCGGAATGGCTCCGGAGGCCAAGACGAAGAATGCGGTGCAAGCCGTTCAGATGATGTTTATCAACGACCTGCCCAGCTCGTTTGCCTGCGAGCATGCCGTATTGGATGAAGACTTGCTGGTATGGCTGCTGCAGCCGGGCGAGGAGCTTCTGGACCGTTATCGGAGGTTTGAGCGGGAAGATGTGCTTCATTGGCAGGGCATGATGTCGTATATGAGGGGCATCCTGGAGCAGGTGCAAAATGAGTGCGAAGAGCTGCTTGGCGTTCAGGTATCTTTCGGGATATCGGGCAATCTTCTGCACCAATGGAACACGGCGGGAGAGCAGCTTCATGCTTTGCGGACCATGCTGCTCAGCAGGGCGGCGCTGGGACAAGAGATGGTCGTTGCCGATATCGAAAAGGCCAAGGAACACGAAGCGATGATACATGGAAACAGCCCGTTAAGGCAGGATGACATGAAATTCGATGTGATCGACCGGATTCACAGGTACATCCTGGAGCATATATCCGGGGACGTCTCGTTGACCGCCATAGCGGAGGAAGTGCATTTTAACCCATCCTATCTTTCGCGCTACTACAAGCAGCTGACGGGTCAAAATCTGCTGGAGTATATTCAGACGAAAAAGCTGGAGGGGGCGCTTCATCTGATGCAGCATACGAACATGAAATTACAAGAGATTGCCGTGCGGCTCGGGTTCGAATCCCCGTCGTATTTCACGACATTTTTCAAGAAAAAGATGGGCGTAACCCCGCAGGAATACCGAAATACCCAATAAGTAAAAAAAGTGAAAGCGATGTAAAAAACTTAAAATTGATAGCGCTTTCGCGCGGAATCTATAATGATATCTAAGCAGCACGGATATCAAGAATATGCCAGATCAAGGGGGATATAGCCATCATGAAATGGACCAAACTAGCGAAAATGATGTTGATTAGCACGATGACGCTGTCGGTAATGGCGGCATGCTCGAATCAGGGGAACGAATCGGAGGGGACACCGAACAAAACCTCTGCCGAGGAGGCGAACTCCAATACGACGCCGCCGGATCCTCTCGGCAAATATCCTGAAACGGTAACGGTCACGCAAGTGCTTGGCTACAATCCGCCCGAGGACCCGCGGACGCCGCAAGGGATCACGCCCGAACAGAATGCTTATTTCAAAGATCTCAAAGACATGCTGAATATTGAAGTCCAGTACAAATGGACGGTGCCTTCCAGCCAGTTCGAGCAAAAGTTTTCATTAGCCATGGCTTCGGCCGACCTGCCGGACATTATGGAGCTGGACCAGAAGAACTTCGAGAAGCTGAAGAAGCAGGACATGCTTGCCGATCTCACCCAAGCTTATAAAGACTTCGCTTCGCCGGCACTGAAAAAATACATGGAATCCGACGGCGGCTTTGCGATGAAGACGTTTACCTCAGACGGAAAGCTGCTCGCGATTCCCGGTTTCGAGGATCCGTTCCTGTCCACCCAGCTGCTCTGGATCCGCAAGGACTGGCTCGATAACCTGAATCTGCAGGCGCCGAAAACGATGGATGAGCTGGAGCAGATTGCCAGAGCCTTTGTGCAGCAGGATCCCGATCAAAACGGCAAAAACGACACCTATGGTATCGCCATGCAAAAGAATCTGTTCTTTTGGGGCTTTGACCTGAGGGGCTTCTTCAATGGATTTGGCGCGTACCCTTCCATCGGGGACAATCAATCGGCCTGGATCAAGGACGACAGCGGCAAGCTGATCCCCGGGCTCATACAACCGGAAGTCAAGACCGCGCTGGGCAAGCTGCAGTCCTGGTACAAGGAGGGAATTCTGGACAAAGAGTTCGCCTTGAAGGACGAGAACAAGTCCGTAGAAGATATTACGGCAGGCAAGGTGGGCATTTCTTACGGGGAATGGTGGTATCCGAACTGGCCGTTGAACCTGAATGTTGACAAGGATCCCAAGGCAGACTGGATTGCCCTTCAGATTCCCGGACTCGACGGGCCGGGCAAGTCCATGGTACCCAAAATCCGCAGCAACAAACTCGTGGTCGTGAACAAAAAAATGAAGAATCCGGAAGCCGCCATCAAAATGATCAACTTCTACATCGAGATGGGCAACAAGAAATACATGGACCAGAATAAAGCGGAAAAAGGATACGTCTACAATTGGTTCAACCCACGGATCTATAATCCGGCTCAAATCGAAACGATCTATACGGAAGTAAACAAGGCTCTCGATGCAAACCAAACGGAAATCACGCTGGATGACGAGAACTACAAAAATGTGGCGGACGTCTTCAAGGCGGCAAAGGATTATCTTGCAGGCAATACCGCGAATGCCTCGAAAGGCGTAAACTGGGGCCAGTATTTCAGCCGGGCGGCGAAAGACGGCGGCTGGGGCATGACGCGGCAAATCAAAGAGAATCAAGCTTACGTAAATAACGAGTTCTACGGACTGCCAACGGCAACGCAAGTCGAGAAGGGCTCCCAGCTTGATAAGCTGATGCAGGAAACCTTCACCAAGATCGTCATGGGGGCCTCGCTGGACGAATTCGATAAATTCGTTCAGAGCTGGAAATCGCTGGGCGGGGATCAGATCACCCAGGAAGTCAATGATTGGTACGGCCAGCAGAGCGCCAAATAATCTTGGATTGATAAAGCGGGAGGAGAAGCCCTTGAGGAAGCCGGCAGACTCCTCCCGTTTGAAATGGACGGGGAGGTTTCATCTGTGAGAACGCTGAAAAAAGAATATTTGCTGCATTTGATGCTGGTGCCGGGAGTCATTGTCACGTTGATTTACGCATACGGGCCCATGGCCGGCCTTGTGATGGCCTTTCAGCAATTCGAGCCGCTGGCAGGATTCTTCCGCTCGGATTTCGTCGGTTTCGATAATTTCCACTATGTCTTCGAACTGCCCGATTTCAAGCAGGTTCTGTGGAATACCATCGTGATTTCCGTATTTAAAATGGTTTTGTTTTTACTGGTGCCCCTGATATTGGCACTGCTCCTCAACGAAGTCACGCGAAGATGGTTTTCGCGCTTTATCCAATCCGCCATCTTCCTGCCGTTCTTTCTGTCCTGGACCGTGCTCGGCGGCGTCATCATCGAATTGTTCTCCTTGAATGGTCCGGTGAACGGCCTTCTGGGCGCGCTCCATATGGAGCCGATCATGTTCATGCTGGATAATAACTGGTTCCGCGGGATCGTCATCGGATCGGATGTATGGAAAGGGATGGGTTACAACATGATCGTCATGCTTGCAGCCATCACCGGAATCCATGCGACGCTGTATGAGGCAGCGGAAGTAGACGGAGCCGGAAGATGGAAGCAGATGATTCACATCACGCTGCCGGGCATGGCGCCGATTCTCATTTTGCTTGGCGTGTTGAGCCTTGGCGGCATTCTTAACGCAGGTTTCGAGCAGATCTTGATCATGTACAACCCGACGGTTTATGAAGGGGCGGATATCATTGATACCTTCGTTTATCGACTGGGCATGTTCAGCCAGCAGTTCGGTCCTGCCGCCGCCGTCGGTTTCTTTAAATCCGTCATCTCTCTGGCGCTCGTGGCCGTGACGTACTATGCGGCTTACAAATATAACAATTATCGGATCTTTTAGGCCGGAGTGGAGGTAGGAAGATGCATAAACCAACGATCAGCAGAAGGCTGTTTGTAATCACGAATACGCTGGTGCTGTCCCTCATCACCTTGCTCGGTATCATTCCGTTCGTTCATTTGCTCTCGATTTCGCTAAGCTCGAATACGGCCGCAATGGCGGGAGAAGTGAGACTTTGGCCCGTGGGCTTTAACCTGGATGCTTACCGGTACTTGGGCGAAAAGGTAGAGTTTTTCCGTTCGTTCCGCGTCTCGCTTACCCGGGTCGTGTTGGGGACGGCGGTGAATATGCTTCTCGTATTCATAACGGCGTATCCATTATCGAAATCGAATCATCAATTTAAGTTCCGTACGCCGTATGTGTGGTTTTTTGCCATAACGATGTTTTTCGGCGGGGGATTGATTCCCACGTACATGGTCGTGAAGAATACCGGACTCATCGACTCCGTGTGGGCTTTGATTCTGCCTGGAGCGCTTAACGTATGGAACATGGTTCTGATGCTGAACTTCTTCAGGACCATCCCGAAGGAGCTGGAAGAAGCGGCAACGATTGACGGTGCGGGACACTGGAGAATATTATGGCGAATTTACCTGCCGGTTTCGCTGCCGTCCATTGCGACAATCGGTCTGTTCACCATCGTGGGGCACTGGAATTCTTGGTTTGACGGTATCCTGTACTTGAATTCGCCGGAAAAATACCCGCTGCAAACCTATTTGTCCACCCTCATTATGTCGATCAATTCCCAAATGACCTCGATTTCGATCGAACAGATCAAGGCGATGGAGAATTTGAGCGAAAAAACGCTTCGAACGGCCCAAATCTTCATGGGCGCACTGCCGATCATGGTCGTGTATCCGTTCCTGCAGAAGTATTTTGTCAAAGGGATGACGGTCGGAAGCGTGAAAGAATAAGACCTACGGAGGGAGAGGAAACGGATGAATAAAGTGAAGGTCGCCCTGATCGGAGCCGGACTGCGGGGCATCAATTATATGGAATATGCCCTGCAGCATCCCCTTGAGATGGAGGTGGTCGCCGTCGCAGAACCGAATCGGCAGCGGAGGGAACAGTTTCAAGAAAGGCATGGGCTTGAAGACGCGGCATGCTTCGAGAATTGGAATGATTTTTTTACAGCACCCAAGGTCGCGGACGCCGTGTTCATTTGTACCCAGGATAAGCAGCATTTCGAGCCGACAATGCGGGCGCTTGCGGCCGGCTACCATGTGCTTCTGGAAAAGCCGATGTCTCCGGATCCCGAAGAGTGCATCCGGATGGGTGAGATGGCTTCGCAGGCCGGTTTGGTATTTTCGATCTGTCATGTGCTTCGGTACGCGCCGTTTTTTTCCACCATCAAGGAGCTGCTGGAGCGTGAGGCTATCGGCCGATTGATGTCGATTCAGCATAACGAGAACGTGGGTTATTGGCATCAGGCGCACAGCTTTGTGCGGGGGAATTGGCGGCGGGCGGAAGATTCCAGCCCCATGATACTGGCCAAGTCCTGCCATGATCTTGATATGCTGCTCTGGCTTGCCGATTCGGATTGCGTCCGGGTATCCTCCTTCGGCTCCTTGAGCCATTTTACGGCTGCACAGGCACCGGAAGGCGCACCGAAGCGCTGCCTGGACGGATGTCCGGTCTCGGATGAGTGCCTCTATTATGCACCTGATCATTATTTGACCGAGGACACGAATTGGCCGACCTCGGCGATCAGCGACGATATGAGTTATGATGCCCGATATCAAGCGCTGCTGGAGGGGCCGTACGGCAGATGCGTATACCATTGCGACAATGACGTGGTGGATCATCAGGTCGTCAATATGGAGTTTGCCAACAGCGTGACGGTCGCCTTCACGATGAGCGCGTTTACGCGAGATGTCAGCCGCACGATCAAGCTGATGGGAACCCGCGGGGAAATCCGCGGAGCCATGGAGAAGAACGAAATAGAGATCATTCACTTTGGCAGCGGGAAGGTCGAGCGAATTTCTTTTGCGGACCGGGGCGGCCATGTCGGCCACGGCGGCGGAGATATGGGTCTGATCAAGGATTTTCTGCGATTGGTGCAGACGGGAGGAAACAATCAAGGACTTACATCGGCAAGCCGTTCCGTTCAAAGCCACCTTATGGCATTCGCGGCTGAACAGTCGAGAGTGGATGGAAGGATCATCAATCTAAATGAGTTTGCGCAGCAGTTCAGCGAGCCGATCAGAACGATGTCAGGGAAATAATGTTAGACCTTGAAGCCTGATTGCAGTCGCAGTCAGGCTTGTTTGATATAGTAAAGAAAAGACGCCGCCCCCAAGCACCTGGATATGATAAAATAAACCGGGTGCCATATCAATAAACAATCATACGGTCCATAAACCTGAATCTAGAATGGAAGAGGCACTCCGAAAGCCGGATGATCAGGAGGAAATCTCGATGGCATACGACCAGCCGGGCCGAGAGCCGCTACAGGAACTTGACCGAATTTCTTGAACAGTTGCTCAGCTGATAGGAGGACGATTTTTGAAATATCTGAAAGATGTTCAGGAACCGGGAATGGGGACCTGGTATTTTGAAGTGGATCACGATGGAACGGCTTACAGGCAGATGGTTCATGATGAGGACGGCAGCTGGATCACGTCGAACCGAAAGCATGAGTCCCGTCATTTCTTGCTGGCGGAGCATCCACTTGATCCGAAAGAACCCTATTATGAAGAAATCAGTCAAGCTGCATTCGAAGAGCTCTGGCAGAAGCAGCTTCTGGCCGGGATGGAGGACTGGCAGCGGATCCAGCGCATGTTTCCTATCGGCGCACGAGTAGAAGGCTGGATCGAGGCCTTTTTTCCGCAAGGCACTTTGATTCATTTGCTAGAGCCGCATGCGGTCGGCTTGACGGATACCTCCGCTCTGGAAGCCGGTACCCCTCCCGAATGGATATACCCTCGATATCGTGTGGTGGCCGAGGTATCCGGTTACGACCAAACCAACCAATGGGTTCTTCTTGTCGATGCAGAAGTTCTGGGAAGTCAGGATGACGAAGCTGAACCCGGCAAGTAATAGAACCGAAGATCCATTGCGTTCATCCGTTCAGGATCAACAGCCATTGCTTTTCCTTTGATGACAAGGATCGCCGAGTCTGAAAAACCACGTGAATCGTGGTTTTTTTGGTTTGCGGATGCGATTTTACAAGTGATTTGGTTTGAATTGGATATGATTTGCCATGTTCGGGTTATCCTAACCTCAAATAGAAGTTAAACGAATTCAAAAAGCCCCGGGGTGGGTAATCATGTATAATTCCAAGACTGCAGGAGGTTTGAGCATGAAGCAAACAAACGGTAGATCCGATGTCGCGATTCTTGGGATGGGCACGGCATTGCCGGTGCATTCCGTAGCTCAGTCGGATATCGCAGAATTAATTGCATCCACGCTTGAAGACAGACCCGATCTGGCCCGCTTTGCCCGAAGAGTATTTCGATCCTGCGGTGTCGAAACTCGTTATACTTGCGAATCCAACTATCTGGATCCCTTGGAGAAGTGCCGCTACTTGCATACCCATGACGCGTCCGTCATTCCGACAACCGAAGAGCGTATGGATACATATAAGAGAGAAGCCCTCCCGCTTGGCGTGGAGGCCGCCGAGAAGGCATTGAAAGATGCCGGCATGTCTCCGGATCGAATTACGCATCTCATTACGGTCAGCTGCACGGGTCAATACCAGCCGGGGATGGATGTTCTGTTGATCCGGAAGCTGGGGCTTTCTCCGCGGGTCAATCGCTTGCCATTAATCTTCCAAGGCTGCGCCGCTGGTCTTAAAGCAATCCAAATGGCGCGGGATGTTGTGAGCGGGGCGCCGGGTTCCCAGGTGCTGGTCGTGTGCGTGGAGCTTTGCACGCTTCACTTCCAGCCGGTTCGGGAGAGGGAAGCATTGTTTGCGGCTTCATTCTTCGGCGATGGTGCCTCGTCCTGTGTCATCGGTCAGCCGGAAGCAGAGCATCGGCATTATATGGAGCTCGGCACGGGATATTCCGTCCTGCTCCCGGATTCAACGGAGGATATGACGTGGGAGGTAGGCAATACGGGCTTTGATCTTTTCCTGTCGCCTCGTATTCCCAAATTGCTCGGTACCCATCTGGAGGATGAGCTTCGTGTTCTGCTGGGAGGCGACAAGCTTCCGGAATTATGGGCGATCCATCCGGGCGGCCGGGGCATCGTAGATTCAGTGCAGGAAGTCATGCGCTTGACCGACGAGCAAACCCAATACAGCCGGGAGATTCTAAGAACGGCAGGCAATCTCTCCTCCGTGACGATTATGTTCGTGCTGAACGCGATGCGCCAGAAGATGAAAGAACGGGATGAAGCTTCGACGGAAGGAGTAGCCATGGCTTTCGGACCTGGCTTAACGGCGGAGCTTATGCGTTTTGCCTATGTGAAGGCTTATGCGCCATCGGTTAAGGAGCAGGACCATGTCCTTCTTTAGAACGCTGTCCATCCGGGCACAAGAAGATGAGCTTATGGATGACTTCACCATGGGCGGAGAAGAGCTGAGCGAAGCGCTCCGGCATTTAAGGCGGTTGAATCGCATATTCGCGGCACCGGGCCCGACCTTGGACGGCGTGGTGAAGCTCTGGAAATCGATCGGCTGTCCGTATACCCTTAGCATCATGGATGTTGGCGCGGGTTCCGGCGATGTGAACCGGAAGCTGCTGCAATGGTCAGATCAAATGGGCGTGGAGCTGAGCATTACCTTAGTCGATGTGACGGAAGAAGCCTGCGAAGAGGCGAGACGGCTGTTTCGTCATGAACCGAGGGTTCATGTCCGCCGCGCGGACGTTAAGGAACTGCCCGATGCGTCAGCTGATATCGTGACCGGATCCCAGTTCATCCACCATTTTCAGGGACAGCAGCTCATGGAGATCGTGTCGCATATGCTGCGAACCTCCGTTCATGGCGTCGTCATTAACGATATCCATCGGCATCCTGTGCCTTACGCGGCCGTCTGGATCACAACGCGTCTCATCTCACGCAATCGTTATATTCGTCACGATGGGCCGTTATCGGTTGCCAAGGGGTTTAAAGGGAGAGATTGGAGAGAGCTGAAAGAGCAGCTTAATCACGCCACTTTGACCTATCGATGGAAGCCATTGTTCCGCTATTCCGTTGTTATCCCAAACGATAGGAAGCCATAATCGGCTGCCAAAACCGATGGCTAAATTCTTCATGCAAGCTAAAAGGCGGGTGTTCAGATATGTCAAAGCAAGCCGATGTAATGGTCATCGGCGCGGGAGTTGCCGGCACGAGCTGTGCCCTGCAGCTTGCCAAGCAGGGGCATCGTACGATCCTGCTGGATCGTCAATCCTTTCCGCGCCACAAAACCTGCGGCGAATTCATGTCCCCAGAAACCCGAGAGATGCTGGAATATCTGGGTGTCCATCTTCAAGTCCAGGAGGTGAACCCCGCTGCGATGGATCATGCCTCTATCGTGATGCCTCATGGCGGCGTCATCACCGCTCCGTTACCGGGTAAGGCTACCGGCATCAGCCGTTATGAGCTGGATCGCCTATTGCATGAGAGTGCTGTAAGCGCGGGTGCGGAAATCGTAACGGGGTCTACCGTGACCGAGATCCGGAAGCGGGGCGATCATCGATATGAAATCGAAACGAGGCAAGGGAACGAGCTGATTCAGTATGAGGCAAGAGCCGTCATTGGAGCCTACGGCACTAAAAAGCCGCGCGGTGTTGCTTCAGCCGAAACATATCGCGATGATACCGTATATGTCGGTGTTAAATCGCACTTTGCCGGCATCACTGTGCCTTCCAGGGTGGAGTTGTATTTTTGCGAGGGCGGTTATGTCGGGATATCGCCGGTCGAGAATGGGAAGGTCAACGTGGCTGCATTGCTGACCTTGAATTCGGTACAAGGAAGCGGCAAATCGGTACCCGAAATTCTCAAAGCCGCATCGCGCTCGAACAACAGGTTAACTGAACGGTTGGCTGAAGGAGAGCCGATAGAAGGCACCCAGGTATCGATTGCCCCGCTTCGTTTATCCGACAGACCGGAACCGTGGTCGCAATATCCTCACATCGGGGATGCCATGCTGATGCTTCCGCCGCTTTGCGGAGACGGAATGTCGGTTGCCCTGCGTTCATCTCTGTTGTGCTCCGGCTGGACCGACAAATATTTAAACGGAGTAATCAACTTCGCTCAATGGCAAAATCAGTACACGCACGAAGCCAATCGCACCTTTGCGCAGCTGCTTCGAAGGGCGAGAAGAATTCAGAATCTGGCTTTTGCCAAAAGCAATCGCTTCTATCCCGGCATCGTCCGGATGATCCCCGGACTGGCCTCCTATATCGTCAAAGCCACCCGATTATCCGAATCGGGCATGGGCACCAGATAAGCCGCATCCTTGCGGCTTTTTTGTTTGCTGATGTTCAGATCCATGGATTGACTGGTGATAAACAATCGCTTATTATATCCTTATATTAATAGACGAATATAAATAACGTCTATATTTTAGTTAATCGATAACGGAGGGATGTAATATGCAGGACGAAAATACGGCTAACCCGCCTTGTATCCTTCGAAACACCCTTGATTTCCAGTTCCAAATCGCTTGGCAGTTGCTTGATTTGCATCTCACGGGCCTTCAAGACGAGGAGTTTTTTTGGCGGCCTGCCTCGAAGGGGCTTCATGTTTATCGCGAATCCGGAATCTGGCGCGCGGAATGGCCGGAATCCGAGGAGTACGACATCGGCCCGCCCAGCATATCCTGGCTGACATGGCATATCACCTATTGGTGGACGATGGTGCTGAACCATTCGTTCGGAAACGGGGCGATGACCCGCAACGATATCCATTCTGCTGGGAGCGTTCAAGAGGCCAGAGAGCGGATGAACGATTTGAGACTGAGATGGGAACGTGAAGCGGCGGCGTTGACGGACGATGCTTTTCTTTCGACGGAACGAACCAAGTGGCCCTTCACGGATCAACCCTTTCATAAGCTGTCGGCCTGGCTTAATGTCGAGCTGATGAAAAATGCGGCTGAGATCGGCTATGGTCGCTTCCTATACGCAGTAAACAGGAAATAATAGATGTATCCCCGGTGTCAAACATCGTATAATGAAACTTAATAGGATATGATATGATGCGAGTCAATATCTTAAATGGGAGGAACTTGAATGCGCATACAATATGACCGTTTTCCGAATGGCGCCAAGAAGGCACTGACGCTTAGCTTTGATGATGGCCGCGAATATGATCGGAAATTGGTCAAGAAGCTGAATGAATACGGAATACGGGGCACGTTTCATTTGAACAGCGGAACGCTTGGCAAAGACGGATACATCGACCCTTCGGAGGTCGCATCCTTGTACTGGGGGCATGAGGTATCAGCGCATACCGTGGATCATCCCTTCCTGGAGCAAATACCTACCGAACAAGTGGTGGAGCAGGTCGTAGAGGACCGGAAAGCGTTAGAAGCTTTGGTTCTTTACCCCATTAAGGGAATGAGTTATCCGTTCGGCACTTACAGTGAACAAGTGATCGGCCTTTTAAGATATGTCGGCATGGAATACGCTCGCACGGTAAACAGCCATGGCTCGTTTCATAAGCCCGATGATTGGCTTCGTTGGCATCCGACTTGTCATCATAAAGAAATGGTGGAATACGCGGAGAAGTTCGTGGATATGCAGCAGATTTTCTCCAGGATGGCCATCCTGTACGTGTGGGGCCACAGTTATGAGTTCGAGAACGACCGAAACTGGGATCTCGTGGATCGGTTCGGGGACATGATCGGCGGCCGGAATGATATCTGGTATGCCACGAATGCCGAGATCTACGCGTACTGCAGTGCCTTGGACCAACTTCGTTTCTCGGCAGATAGCCGGATGATCCATAACCCCAGTGCCTTAAACGTATGGATTAGCGCAGATGGCGAGCCTTTAGAGATCAAAGGTGGTCAGATAGCGCGTTTGTAGATTTGGAAGGTGGAGCCCAGCGTAGACTCAAGTTCTTAAGCATAAGAAAAAAAGAGGGATGCAGGACTGCACTGCTGTGTGCAGGTCTTGCATCCCTCTATGTACATGAGTTCAGTTTTCGATGACGATGCGATTCAGCTTAAGATTCACTGGCGCGGCAATCGTATCGCCCACAGGGCATTTACTCTCCAGGAATGCCACGAACGACTCCACCTTATCGGCGGGCGATGGTGTCTTGATGTAAAACGTATATCGAATGTCGGAGTATCCGGGACGTACCTCGGAGCGGTTAAAAAATCCGTCCAAATCCAAGTCGCCTTCGACGTCACCCTGAAATCCTCGAGCACCACATCGAATTTCGGCGCATAAACGCGGGCCACGATCGATTGGCAAGCACCCAAGGAAGCAAGCAAGGCTTCGACGGGATTCATTCCGGTATCCGTACCGCCGAGACTTTGAGGCTCATCGATGACCAGCTCGAATTGTCTTGCTTTCGTTATGACTTTTACCCCTTCTTGCAATTGGGCGGTAGCTTTAAACGTTTGAACATTTGGCATGTGGAATCTCTCCTTTTCCGGGCAGCCTAAGGTTGGACGGTTATTTGCCGTTTTTTTAAAACATACTATATTAGTAGGGTTAGTATGAATTATAATTCTAGTGTTTCGGATCTGTCAATATAATATAAGGTCGGGATCGCCATGTGATCCGTAGTGGATCACAAAAAGAACGTGTTTTCATCTTGAAAACACGTTCTAAAGGAACTATTATTTTTCGGAGGCCTGGTTTTGCTGTTTCAGCAAATCGCGAATTTCAGCCAACAAAACTTCTTCCTTCGACGGAGCCGGCGGTTCTTCGGCTTTGGTCTCTTCTTTGCGTTTGAAGCGGTTGAGCGTTCGGATGAACATGAATATCGAGAAGGATACGATCAGGAAATCCACGACGGTTTGAAGGAAGACTCCATATGTCAGCGTTGCGTCCCCGATGGTTGCCTTCAGCCCTGATAAATCCACTCCGCCAAGAAGCAAGCCAATCACCGGCATAATGATATCGCTCACGAGCGAGGATACGATCTTGCCGAAGGCTGCCCCTATGATCACCCCGATGGCCAAATCCAGCACATTACCCTTGAGTGCAAAGGTTTTAAATTCTTTTAACAAATTCATAATCGGTCACCTGCTTTTCGATCCATATGATTAGGCAGCTAGCTGCCACTCGAATAATCCTAACAGCAACCCGCTATTTCCGCAAGATCGGAAAGTCGGATATGATACATGAGCCTTCGTTCGGATATTGATTCGGTGAGACTCCCGAGCAGGTTGACCAATGGGAGGTTTTCATGTTAAGTTTTTTTATATTCGGACTATAATGGGTGTTCATACAGAGGAGGGATAAAGCGATGACTGAATTAGAGGTTGTAGATGTTGATGTGAACCTGTCGAAACGGGGAACACTAGACAAGGTTCACACCATAACCAATCAGATACCGGAACTTTATCCTTCTATATTCATATACAGGCATGCTTAGCGATGACTTGATCAATCGCTTGGTTTCTTTATGGTATAGCTAGGATAACGTTAGCGTGGATAGCACCGGGGATCTGGTGTTATCTGCGCTTTTTTCGTTCTGAAATATCGCCATAGAGGAATGAGTAAAATGTCATTAATTAATGTAACGAACCTAACCTTTGCTTATGAAAGCAGTTATGATCCTATATTCGAGAATGTAAGCTTTCAAATCGATACCGATTGGAAGTTAGGATTTACCGGAAGAAACGGCAGAGGGAAAACCACGTTCTTGAACCTGCTGCAGGGCAAGTATGAATACAGCGGGAATATTTCGTCCGCCGTGAGCTTCGACTATTTTCCTTACCAAGTCGAGCACAAGGAATATCTTACCCAGGATGTAATCGAAGAGATTTATCCGGAGTATGTTCATTGGCAAATCGTGCGCGAGCTTAACTTGCTGAAGGTATCGGAAGATGTTCTGTATCGGCCTTATGAATCATTGTCGAACGGAGAACAAACCAAAGTGATGTTGGCGGCGCTCTTTACCAAAGAGAACCGCTTCCTGTTGATCGACGAGCCGACCAATCATCTTGACATGCATGCGAGAAAATCGGTCAGCGACTATCTCAACAAAAAAAGCGGGTACATTCTGGTATCTCACGATCGAGCATTCCTGGATGACTGTGTCGACCACATCCTGTCCATCAATAAAACCAATATCGAGATTCAAAAGGGCAATTTCTCCGCATGGTGGGAAAATAAAAAGCGACAGGATCAATTTGAGCTTGCCAGTGACGAGAAACTCAGGAAAGACATTAAACGATTAACTGATTCTGCCAAAAGAACGGGGAATTGGTCGCATGAAGTTGAAAAAACGAAAAACGGCACCAGAAATTCCGGCTCCAAAGTCGATAAAGGCTATATTGGCCACAAGGCAGCCAAAATGATGAAACGCTCCAAAAACCTGGAGCAGCGGCAACAATCCGCTATTGAAGAAAAATCGAAGCTCCTTAAAAATATCGAGAGCTCCGAGAGTCTTGCGATTTCCCAGCTCGAGTATCACAAAAAGCAGCTGGCCGAGCTGGAGAATATATCGATCTCATATGGCTCCAAGACGGTGTGTGAGAACGTAAGTTTCACGATCGAACAAGGGGAGCGAATTGCCCTTTCGGGTAAAAACGGTTCAGGAAAGTCCAGCATCCTAAAATTAATATGCGGTGAAGATCTGCAGTACACGGGACATCTCAGCAGGGATCGTCAGCTGAAAATATCCTACGTATCCCAGGACACGTCCCATCTTCGGGGCAGTTTGTCGGATTATGCCACCAGCAGCGGAATTGACGAGAGCCTGTTTAAATCCATCTTGCGGAAGCTCGATTTCTCGAGGCTCCAGTTCGAAAAGGATATTTCGACTTATAGCGGGGGACAGAAGAAGAAGGTCCTGATCGCCAAAAGTCTTAGTGAGCAGGCTCATTTGCATATTTGGGATGAACCGCTAAATTTTATTGACGTTATTTCCCGTATGCAAATTGAAGAGCTATTGCTGGAATATGCACCGACCATTCTGTTTGTGGAGCATGATCGTGCATTTTGCGAAAATGTCGCAACGAAAATCGTTGAGCTTGAAGGCAATCAAGAAGCATAAGAAAGAACAAGGCGGTTATCCCGGGAAGAAGCGGGAGTATGGAGTAGCTAGGCCATGGTTCTTTAAATAGGAAATTTCAAAAAAAAGCTGTCCGCACATTAGCGGCAGCTTTTTTTAACATTTTATTGTTATATCATCTAGGTAATCTTACAGAAACCCAGCCTCGCTTGCTTTCAATTGCACTCTACCTTAATTGCCTTCTCGAATCAACTGGAGCAGCTGATCCGTGTAAAAAGTCAGCTCGTTCTCCGAAGACAGATCCTTTAGCAGCGCTTGGATCAAAAAGGGTCGAGGACGTTCTGCGGAGAACTCTTCCCGCAGCATTGCCGTTACCTCAGACAAGTCATTTTTTCTAGAATTCGCAGTGGACATATCGGGGATAATCGACTCGATCGTATCCATCAACGCCGTTCTTCGAATTTCTTGCGTATGGGTAAGTGCTTCTAGATCAATCATCGAATATTCCTTCATGAGTTCGTCGGTGAGAAGGGGACGGGGATCACGTTTTTCCAACCCCAGTACAAGATCATCCATTCGCTCCGCAATGAAAACAGCCAATTCCTTTTGAATGAGCGGCTTGAATCCAAACAAGACATGAAAGGTATACTCGCGGATCAATCCGTTAAAGACGGCAGTAGCATCCCGTTTCCATTCCGCTATCGAATCCCCGTACTGACGGAGCAAAATATCTTGGTAATAACGAAACATATTCAACTGGAGTTGATGAATGACGGAACCGATCTTGTCACTGTTAGCCGGCGGGAGCTCGTTGTGATCACGCGAAATATAATATCCATGCTCGATGAAAAAATCGAATTGGTAAGCGATCTCCTCAATAAATGTTTCCCTGCGGGATAAACCTTTTTTGCGGATCTGTTCTACGGCATCAATCATATCTTGCTGTCGTTTCTCCAGAATTCGGATATACAGCTCCTCTTTGGAACCGAAATATTTATAGATTGAGCCTTTAGCGATGCTGCAATCATCCGCGATATCTTGAATCGAAGTGGCCTGATATCCTTTTTCGGCAAAGGAACGAATAGCCTTTGTGTCAAACGGGTATCCATCAAATTTTTTATCGAAAAATATAACATTTTGGTATGCTCGTCCATCTAATCTTATAGAGGGCCCTCAAAAGGAGATGAATATCGTGCGAGAATTGGAACATGAAGTCAAGAGAGCGCAGCTAGGAGATCGTGAAGCGTTTATCCGGCTCTTCCGGAGGCTGGAACCCGAACTGTACGGCTTGGCGAATTCCATTCTAAAACGCGATGAAGATTGTGCGGATGCTTTTCAGGAGACAACACTTAAAGCATATAAATCTTTATCTACATTACAAAAACCAAAGTACTTTAAAACCTGGGTGATTCGGATTCTGATCAATGAATGCAATCAGCTGCTTCGAAGCAGAGAGCGTACCGTAGTCATGGCAGAAGTGCCTGAGCGCATACGAACATCCAATTATTATGAAGACAGCCACAAGCTGGATCTTCGTGAAGCGGTAGAACGCTTAGATGAATCGCTTCGAATCGTTATACACTTGTTCTATTTTCAGGATTTGCCCATTAAGGAAATCGCAAGTGTGCTTGATATTACGGATGGTGCTGTAAGGGCGCGTCTTTACAGAGCGCGGGGAATATTGTTTGACCAGGTAAAACAAAATCGGAAGGGGAAGCTGGCCTATGAATCCTTTTGACTTGGATAAAGAACTGCGGGAGATAGGGAAGGGGCCACGGAGCGAGGTTCCGGATATGATTCGCCGCCATCAGGATGAGGTTTACGCTTCTCTGACAGATCTTCCGATGTCAACGAGATCGAATCAGCAACATCGTTCCACTAAGATACGCAGAATGGTAGCAACTACGGCCGCGGCGGCCATGATTGCGGTGATAACCAGTGCTTACGTATCACCGGTAATGGCAGAATCGCTAAAAAAAATTCCGCTGATCAGCAGTATTTTCAGGTTAGCCGATGATTTGGGGCTTCAAACAGCGGGGGAGCGAGGTTTGGCAGCTGAACCGAACGCTAGCGTAACGCACCAAGGTGTGACCCTTCGAATACCGCAGGTTGTATATGACGGGACTCGTTTGTCCCTGGCGGTGAAGCGGGAGGGTGAAGGATTTACCGGGGGGATTTCGGATGTTGAAGTTATCCAGGAGGACATGGATACAACGCTTAGATTTCAAAGAGGAGCCATAACCAATGTGGAGATGCTCATAGACGGCACCTCCATCCATGACCCCGGCCTAAGCGATAAACCGGGTCTGATTGGCAAGCCGACTTCGGATCCCAACGTCGTACTGTACGAACTCATAGGCTTTTCACATTCAGAAAATCATAATCAATCCTTGCCGGATCAATTCCAGTTGACGGCCAAAATTACGCTTGAAGGAATTGATGCCCCTTATTTCTTTAATGTACCTGTTCGGAAAAATGCAGATCAAATTACGGTCTCGTCTGGAGAAACAAGAGAATGGAACGGGTTTCAAATTACGCTGGAGCAGCTGAAGTTCACTCCAATCACCACAGATCTCATCTTGAATCTGGAACGCACGGACAAGTCAGGGGAGCTTGGGCTTGGTGAGCATAATCTGTTGTTCGAGGTTTGGGATGATCGGGGGAGAGAGCTCGGCCGGATTTCCGGGAAGGGAGTCTACCGGGATGATCGACAACAACAACAGCGGCTGGAGTTGATGTTTGACCGGTTTGAGGATGCGCCAGAATCCATAACGATCAAGCCATTCCTGCCCGTCTTTCAAGATCCCGTAGCTAACAGCGGCTTGTACAAAGTCGATAGTACCGGAGAAATAGTCAAGACGTACCTGAAAGAATTGGAGATTACCATTCCAGTGGATCATCTCGGTTTGGATAAGCTCTATGACGTTCAATGGTAAAAATATAAAAAGACATATCAAGGAGATCCTATGAAAAAAATATGTAAAGTCATGTCTACGGCAGCACTCGCTGCGATGCTTCTTGGGGGAACAGTCTTGGGTCATGCTGACGCAGCCGCCGATAAGGCTAGTGTCAGCAGCAATTCTGCACAGATAATGGCTGCTGCTTCAGCCATAACTGTTACACAATCCGGAATCACTCTTCGGGTAACCAAGGCAGTATACGACGGGAACCATGTCAGCATTACGATCAAACGGAGTGGCAAAGGATTTACTGGTGGAATTACGGAAGGGAAGCGGGATAGCAAGACCGGTGAATATATTATGGAGAAAGGTTCCATCAGCAATATGAGCATCCTGATCGAAGGAACATCAATCCATGAGACCGGAAGTCTGGCGCAAAAACCAAGTTTAAGCTGGCAAGCAGGCGCTGATCCGAACACAGCGATCATTACCTTGACGGACGCTTCACATCTTGGAGGAAACATCAAGGCTTTTCCCGATAAATTTAAGCTCAATGCCACAATTTCCCTTGAAGGTGTAAGCAAACCCTTCAAGTTGGATATTCCGATAAAAAAAGGTTCAAGTAAGCCGATCGTTCTAAAGCCAAATGTCACCAAGAAATCGAATGGTCTAAGCATGACATTGAACAAGGCTGCCCTTACGACTACTTCGACAAGATTACAGCTCATCCTAAAAGGTCCTGGCAAGGATTCGATTTCCTTTGATGTTGTGGATGATCAAGGTAGACAGCTTAACATGATCAGTGGCAGGGGGTCCGACGAGAATAATAAAAAAGGTGATTACTATTATGATATCCTCCTTGATGCGCTGGGCAAAAATGTGAACTCATTGACCATAAAGCCCTTTAAGCCTGAGCTGAAAGATGAAACCTCCGGTCAATATAAGTTGGACAGCAAAGGCAACATCATCAAACAATACATGAAAGATATTGAGATTCGCCTTTTGGTTAAATAGCGAACGAACATAAAAAATAGAAATCGAATGGAGAGAAAAAAACATGAAAACAATGTATAAAGTAATGAGTACCGTGGCACTGACAGGTATGATTCTGGGTGGAGCAGTATGGGGAACTGCTCAAGCGGCGAGTATAACGGCAACAAAGCCTCAAGCGTCCAGCATGGTCCAAGACGAATCCAAGGTAGTTAGCGATACCCAACAAGAGATTACCCTTGGAGTGTCCAAATCTTTATACGACGGCAACCATGTTAAAGTTGAACTGCAGCGAAGCGGTAAAGGACTTTCCGGCAGTTTAACCGGTGGCCATTGGGATGAGCAGATGGGTGAATATATCCATGATAAAGGTTCTATCCGCCAAATGGACGTCTTCATTGACGGTAAATCTTTACACGAATTTGCGGGAGGGGATTTGTCGAAAAGACCAAGCGTAAGCACATCACCGGGTACAGAAGCGAATCATGCGATTATGATACTGAGCGATGCTTCCCTGCTTGGAGGTAATCTTGAAGCTTTTCCTGACGAGTTCAAGTTAACGGCTAAAATACATCTGGAAGGTGTTCAAAAACCGTTCACATTGGAGATTCCTATCCAAAAAATGGTGAACAAACCGGTTGTTCTTCAGCCTAACATAATTAAAAAAATGGATGATCTCCGCTTGACGCTTAAGCAGGTTCATTCAACAGCTCACTCCACCCGAATTCAGTTCGTTCTGAAGGGCGGACATGATTCAACGATCCTGTATGATTTCTTTGATGATCAAGGTAATGAACTGGAGCGAATATCGGGAAGAGGCACCGATGAGAACAACAAGAACGGTGATTTCTATTACGACTTCATTCTGGAGGCTCCGGATGCGAGCGCAAAATCTATTATCATGAAGCCGTTCACACCTGAATTCAAAGATCCCAATGCAGCTTCAGGCGAATTCAAACTGGATAAGAACGGAGAGATCGTCAAAAATTACTTGAAAGATCTTGAGGTGAGTATCCCTATTAAATAATTCACTAGATTACAATTTTGGAGCAAGTGAAGAAGTGCCCGTCAAAACTTCTGCGGGCACTTCTTTTTATATTTTCTAAATTACGAAATTCAACCAATAATTAACCTGAATTCGCAATTGATAAGAAATATACTTGCATCTGGCATGTTATGATCTGAAGAGACAAGGAAGTCATAGAAGCAAGCTGGTTTTAACATTTAATTTACTTATACGAGGGAGTGTGACAATCGATGATTAGCAAAATTGGTCAAATTATGGTGTACGTGAATAATCAGGATCAAGCCGTAAAGTTTTGGACTGAAGTGGTAGGATTTCAAGTCATATCAGAAGAGAATAACGGTGAAATGAGATGGATTGAAATTGCTCCTACGAAGGAAACAGAAACAACCATCATTCTGCATGATAAGGAGCTCGTAGCCAAAATGTCGCCGGGATTACATTTGGGCACACCTTCTTTAATGTTTATCACCGAAGATTTCGATGCGCTGCACAGCCATCTAACCAGCTGCAATATCACGGTCGGCGAAGTGGTGAATATGCCTTCCGGTAGAGTGTTCAACTTTGCAGACTATGAAGAAAACTATTTTGCTGTCATGGAAAAATAATAATAACCGGTCCGTAAAAACAACCATAGATCACATGGATGTGAAGTCGCCTATTTGGCGGCTTTTTCGTATTTTCTTTTATAGGGAAGAAATGCTCCCGCTGACATGCTTTAGCCGCCTGATTCAAACCGCTGAGATGATGTGCATTATACTTTTTTCCTGCATTCGCTATAATGGATACAGTGCTTTGAGGAAGGGAATGTCATACATGAAGAAAGTCATCGTCATAGGCTCTGGAATTCTGGGGGCATCGACCGCCTTTCAGTTAGCCAAAATGGGAGCGGAAGTCCTCGTTATAGACCGCAAAGATCAAGGGCAGGCTACCGATGCCGCGGCAGGAATTATATGTCCCTGGCTGTCGCAAAGGCGGAATCAAGCATGGTATCGATTGGCCAAAGCAGGCGCACGCTTTTATCCCGAGTTAATAAACGAGCTGATCAGCGAGGGCGAGACGGAAACGGGATACGCCCAAGTCGGCGCCCTTAGCATTCATGAAGATGTGAACAAAATCAGTAAGATGGAGGAACGGGCCCATAACAGAAAAGCGGATGCTCCGGAAATCGGTGAGATAACCCGGCTGAATGAGGAAGAAACCCATGAGCATTTCCCATTGCTCCGAGATGGCTATCATTCCGTTCACATTAGCGGCGCCGCCCGTGTCGATGGTCGTGCACTGCGCGATGCGCTGATTCGATCCGCTCAGAGGAACGGGGCCAAGCTTATAAACGGGGATGCCGCATTGTTATATCAAGCAAATCGTGTAACCGGAGCAGCTGTCGGAGGAAGCAGCTTTGCAGCAGATGAAGTCATTGTTTGTGCTGGTGCATGGGCTAATCAATTGCTTCAGCCACTAGGCATTCATTTTCAGGTTCGTTTTCAAAAAGCGCAAATCATGCATGTGCAGGCGGCTGACCAGCAAGATACAGGCACCTGGCCGGTCGTCATGCCGCCATCGGATCAATATTTACTCTCTTTTGATAACCAGAAGATTGTGATCGGAGCGACTCACGAAAATGAAGTCGAAGGCTACGATACGAGAATAACAGCAGGCGGCATGCAGGAAATCCTGAATAAAGGATTGGCCTTGGCGCCGGTCCTAGCTGACAGCACGTTTCAGGAAGTACGTGTCGGGTTTCGTCCGTTTACTCCCGGATTTCTTCCGGTAATGGGTGCTGTCCCTGGCTGGGAAGGCCTAATTACGGCAAACGGACTGGGCGCGTCCGGACTGACGATGGGCCCCTTTATCGGCTGTCAATTGGCGAAATTGGCACTTGGAATACCACTGGATATCGACATCGATGCTTATGATATCCGTACAGCGATCGAAGAGCGCTGAAGCATGGCGGCCAAATCGATCCTGAGCAAGCAATTGGTGAGCGGGATCTTCAGTCACGGGATCATGTGTACATGTGGACGAAGTGAGGTTGAATTTGAATATAAAGAAAGCCGCGAAAATGAACTTAACCCTGTCAAGTAGACAACCTTAAAAAGCAGCCTTAAGCAACCTTAGTTCGGTACTCAATTGGACTAAGGTTGTTTAGTTTTTGT
>NZ_FNZO01000012.1:0-230915 GCF_900109305.1 Paenibacillus sp. cl141a | reverse complement strand
ATACAACATGGAGAAGTCCGGAAGCTTAAACAATGCAGCGGTATCCATGAGAGAAGCGTCTGATTGAGCCATATGATTGAGTACGTCCAGTTTAAAGCTTGCCGGATAATTTGTATAGCCGTTAGTAAAGACGGCCTCACCATGCATCTCATAGAGCTTTAACCAATATTGGAATTGAGACTTGGTAACGCGCATTTGATTTGCGTATTCTGACTGAGATAGAAGACCCGAGTCATACCCTTGAATTAATGCCAATTTGCTGTCCTTAGTAAATTTAGTCATAAAAAACTGCACCTCCAACTGTTAGATGTGTCTAACAATTGGGGTGCAGTTCATCGCGGGCAGCTTTTTCTATAGATCCAGCTCCATTTTGACCACTAATCGTTGATCATCGCTTGCGACCTCCGTCGCTTTCAAGAAAGAAACCAGCTGCTTGGGATAAAAGTTCATGTCGAATTCTTCCTGCAGCGCTCTGCGCGTTGTATCGGGCAATTCCAGCCGGTTGAACACAAGTTTGTCGACTTCAAACATAATGGCATTCTCCGGTTCGTTAATGACGGTGTATTTCCCTTCAATCAGCAGCGACAAATTTCCGCTTTCGCCGGAAGCTATTACTTTTCCATCGTCAAAATGAAACGCAAAGCTATTGAAGATTTCGTCTTCGGATCTTAAAAACGTGTTGAGATCATCTTCATGGATGTCGATGGTGTATACCTTTCCGTTGGTCTTCAGCATATTTTTGCTGCCTTGGACGAACGACGGCAGATTTTCCATGGCGTTAGCCAGGGCCTGGAAATGACGCTTCACCTCGTACAGCCCTACATTCTCCCAATAGAGGGTAAACTCCTCGATCAGCCTCTTCATGGCATCGGGATTGCTGCTGGCTGTGAGTGCTCCATCTACCTGCTGCTCAAGCGCAAGCACCCGTTCGCGCTGCTTCACCAGGCTGTCCTTTACTTCGGCGAGCTGGGACGCATTCCGTGCTGCTTCAGCCTGAGCGGAAGCAAGGGAGCGGTACTGATTGTTATATACGGTAAGCGTATCCCGGTCGTTCTGAATAATAATATCGTAAAAGTCCATGATGCGGAAAAAGCCGGCTAAGTCTTTTGCAGAAAGCAGCATGAAAAATAAGCTATCCCGCTCACCCATGTAATATGACCGAAGGACGGCAGCTGCTCGATCTCGCCGGTCTTCAATACGCAAGCCCATATCCTGGATTTGGATTTGCAGGTCGCTCTGAAGAGTCTGCAATTCCTCCATGCGTTTGGTTATCCGTTCGATTTCATGATCGATTTCCACGATGGAGAGGCTGTCCTCCAGAAGCTTGCGCGCCTCTTCCGAGTCAGGCATGACGGGGCTGACATCCTGCTGGGAATAAACCGCGGCGGGAGCCCCAAAGAAGCTGAAGAACAGGGTTAAACACAGCAAGACCGGGAGGAGTGGGTATTTTACTCGTACTTTCAAACGGGAGTCCTCCTTGCATGGTTGTTAGTCGAAAGGATACCAACCACGGTCTGTCCCTTCATTTTAACCAATATATGACGCGTACGACTCAATTATCAACCATTAGGCACTAAAAAAGCGATCCGGCAGCTAAAGCACCTGATCGCTCTTTTAAGTACTTGTTCTCTAATCGCAAGGAAAAATCCACCAGCGGCCTCAGGTTGTCCAGGTTGACCGCCGGCGGATCTCGTTTATCGCTTGCATGGTTTACATATATTAGAGTGGTTTGCCCATAATGAAGACCGTCCAGTAGCTAAAGCCTGTGAAGGTCACGATCATATAAGCCCAGAAGAGAAGAATATAGGTTCTCTCCGTGAATTTCAAATATCCCAGGATCACGAAAAATGCAGTCTGCAGGAAGAAAAGCAGTGCCATTTCAATATGATCTCCGGCAAAGGCCATCAACCCGATGGTCAGGGTGAAAAAGCCAAGGACTCGAAACATCCGTGCCACGATTATATCCTCCTCTCGTATGTACGCACATAATGCTGCTATGAACATTATAGCGTTATGGGAAAAACGTGTAAACGCCTAACTCAAGAAAACCCTTTATTTTTTATTATTAACCCGAAGCAGGGCATTGAATTCGGGAACAATTTGGATGAAACGCCCCTTTTCCCTCCGTAAGAGTATGATCTGTAATCAAAATGGAAATACATTTTAGTATCAAATAGATTCTATGAACTCTATGAGAGGCATAGAAATGAACTAAGCAGTTTTTATACCCTATTCAGCAGCCGATTTACGGTATTGAAGACGGTTATTTTAGGATGTCGTTAGGAGGGTTTTATGGTATGTCAGCAGTGAGACAGGATGCATGGAGCGCAGAGGACGACCTAATACTGGCGGAGGTGACCCTGCGTCATATTCGTGAGGGCAGCACCCAATTGGCTGCCTTTGAGGAAGTCGGAGAAAGAATAGGCCGGACGTCGGCGGCTTGCGGATTTCGTTGGAACAGCTGTGTTCGCAAGAAATATGAGGATGCTATCAGCTTGGCGAAATCTCAGCGTCAAAAGAGAAGTTATTATAAGAAGCAGCCTTCCGCTAGCGGACCTCAAGTTGCAGGATTGGCAGCTCCGGAAATGGAGCACGATGTTTATAAAAATGATGGCGCAAGCGAAGAGACGCTGTCCATCGATGCGGTGATCCGTTTCCTTCGTCAGTGGAAGGGCGGGCTGCAGGAAAGTTCACGCCAATACAAACTGCTTGAGAAGAATTTGCGTGAAAAAGAGGATGAGCTTGCAAGGCTACGCAGCGAGAATCAACGGTTGTTGAAGGAAGTAAGCGAAGTGAAAACCGACTACCATGTGGTCAATGACGATTATAAGGCACTGATTCAGATTATGGATCGGGCACGGAGACTGGCTTTTTTGAATGAAGAGGATGAGGAACTGAAGACCCGCTTCAAAATGGATGCCAACGGTAATCTGGAACGAATCGAATAGGTAAAGGTTATCCTGATCCGCCGTAACCCGCACTAGTGCATTTCATGCGCTTTGGCGGGTTATTTGTGCGTATTGAAGATTATTCTGATATATACTAAGACTAGCACATCATGTTTAATGACAGTAATGGGGGATGATCATGAATATACATATCATCGGGGCCGGATCTTTGGGCCTGTTATATGCCGGCAAACTTGCAGCTTCAGGCTGCAGTGTCACGGTATGGTGCCGCAGCGAGGAGCAGGCGAGCAAACTCCGGACTTCCGGCATCACGATCGAGAAGACGGAGGGGAAGCCTCAGACCGTTGCCCCCAAATCTTTTTCGGTCCGTGCATGGGATGCCTTTGCCGAGTCGGGAGCGGCAGCGGATGCGGATTATCTCTTTCTCATGTTGAAACAGCAAGGGATCGAAGAAATGGCCAGGGACGTGCTGGCACCATTCGGACACAATCACCGCAATCTCATATGTTTTCAGAACGGTACGGGCCATTTGGAACGGCTTCGGGAGCTGCTGACCATGTGGAAGCTCTATGCAGCGATTACCACGGAAGGAGCCAAGCGTACAAGCAGTTCCTCGGTTCTGCACGCCGGCAATGGAACGACGACAATCGGCAAAATGATGCCTGCTTCGAGCTTTATAGGGGCTACACATCATGAAGATCATGATATTGAGCTGGTTAAAGAGCTGAATAGAGCAGGATTTGAAGCTTTATTGTCGAATGAGATGGATGAGATGATCTATCGTAAACTGCTGATGAATGCGGTCATTAACCCTTTGACTGCATTGTGGCGGATTCCTAACGGAGCGCTGTTAAACTCCCCTGAACGGGCCGGGCTTATGAAGCAGCTGTATCATGAAGGAATCCTTGTATATGAAGCTGCCGGAATTCCGTATGGAAACAAGCTGTGGGAATGGATTGTAAGCGTCTGCCAATCAACTTCAGGTAACACGTCCTCCATGCTAAAGGACGTGATGGACGGCCGAACGACGGAAGTTGCCTGGATTAACGGAAGCATTGTCCAGCTTGGACACAAATATGGCGTTTCTGTGCCAAAACACGAGCTGATCACGCAGCTCATCGAGGGGATGAATCTATAGGGGGGTCTTAGCATGGGATTTTTACAGGGTCTGTTTAACACATTGAGTCTTTTTCCGTTCATTCCGTTTCTGATCGTGTATATCATAGTGCTCCAAAGAAATAAGAATCGAAAACAAGCGCTGGAGCTGGCGATGGATATTACCACCTTTTTTATGCTGTTCTCGGTATCCGCCTTGTTTAATAATACGTTTCAGACCAAATTCGGATTTTATCTGATACTCCTGATGCTGCTGATCGCGGCGGGGCTGATCGGGAGCGCGCAAAACCGCTGGAAGGGCAAGGTAAACGGAAAAAGGCTGCTGCGAGCCGTGTGGAGGCTCGGCTTTGTCACGATGGGTTTTGGTTACATGGTTTTTACATTTTTTGGTCTACTCACCTACATAATTAAGATGATGTAAGTACAATCTAATAACTAGTATTATATGAGAAATCTGTTTGATCATTGGGTCAGGCAGATTTTTCAATTTCTTGATTTCTGGATTTTTTTGACCACTGGTTGTATAATCGATAAGCATATACCTAAAATCTATGAGGGGGATACCGCAAGATGAAGAAACAAAAGAAACTACTGCTTCTCATGACGCTGATTCTTGCCTTCAGTTCAGTGTTGGCAGCATGTGGAGCTAACAAGAATGATCAAAGCGCCAACAATGGGGAAGCGGGTAACAAACCGAAAGAGCAAGTCTTTCGCATGAACCTTGCTTCCGACCCTCCAACATTGGATCCGGGGTTGTCTCAAGACAATACATCGAATACGGTAATCAATGCTGTGTTCGAAGGTCTGGTTCGTAAAGGTGCAGAAGGCACTGAAGAGCCGGGCGTGGCTGAAAAATGGGATGTTTCGGAAGATGGACTGAAATATGTCTTCACCCTTCGCCAAGATGCCAAATGGAGCAACGGCGATCCTGTAACGGCCAAGGATTTTGAATACGCATGGAAACGCGTACTTGATCCAAACTTTACTCCTGCATCACCGTACGCATATCAGCTGTACTATATCAAGAACGCTGAAGCTTACAATCTTGGAGAGATCAAAGACGCCAATGAAGTGGGCGTAAAAGCTACCGATGATTACACGCTGGAAGTTACGCTGGAGAACCCAACGCCATACTTCCTCAGCTTGATGTCTTTCCAAACGTACTTCCCGGTTCACAGCTCTGTGGAAGGTAATGCTTCTTGGGCGACCAAACCGGACACTTTGATCGGCAATGGTCCGTTCAAAGTTTCACAAATGACAAAAGGTCAAAAGATCGAGCTTGTTAAGAATGACCAATATTGGGACAAGGACTCCATCAAACTTGAAAAAGTCCAAATGAGCATCGTCAACAGCTCTGCAACTGAACTCTCAAGCTACCGTAACGATGAATTGGATTATGCAGGTCACCCAACAGGCAACATCCCGACGGATCAACTGACGGCGATCAAAAAGGAACTGGGCGATGAACTGATGATCAAAGGGATTTCATCGACGTATTTCTATATCTTTAACACAACGGAAGAGCCATTCGACAATGTGAACATCCGTAAAGCATTTTCTATGGCGATTGACCGTAAAGCGATCGTAGAGAAAATTACGCAAGGCGGACAATTGCCTGCTTACGGCTTTGTTCCTCCAGGCATCAAGGGTGAGTCCGATGAGTACCGTAACGAGGTGCCGGATACTTACTTCCAAGAAAATCTTGAAGAAGCCAAGAAACTGCTCGAGCAAGGAATGAAGGAGAAAGGCTATACCACAATGCCTGAAGTTACTCTGATCCACAACTCCGATGACAACCACAAGAAAATTGCGCTTGCCATTGCCGATATGTGGAAGAACAACCTTGGCGTTACTGTGAAGGTTCAAAACCAAGAGTGGGGCGTATTCCTTAAGAATCGTGATGACTTGAACTATCAAGTGGCACGTTCCGGCTGGGGGGCGGACTATAACGACCCGATGACTTATATCGATATGTGGACATCCAACGGCGGTAACAATGACACTGGTTTCAAAAACGAAGAATACGACAAACTTGTGAAGGATGCCTATGCGACAAGCGATAATGCCAAACGCATGGAGCTGATGTCCCAAGCTGAGAAAATTCTCGTTGAAGACAACCAAGTGGTCATGCCGATCTACTACTACTCCAGTGTGTCCCTGGTTAAACCATGGGTGAAGAACTTGCATCTGGATTATAAAGGTGACATTGATTTCACACGCGCATATATCGAGTAGTCTTTTGTAAACCATTATAAAAGGTTGCGTTTCGGGATATATATGTGGGGCATTCTAAACCTCATATATATCCCGATTTTTTATATGAGCGCAAGGTTTCCAAATCTTGTGTCCGTTGGGGAAAGTTAAGGGATGCCCAATCCGTCCTGGAATTATACAATTATAGAGACGGCTTGGTTTAGAAGAACAGATCAGGAGGCTAGCGAAATGCTGAGGTATGTGGCGAGTAAGTTTTTTTATATGCTTGTATCGTTGTTCATACTGATCTCAGCCACTTTTTTTCTTATGAAAGCCATACCGGGCGATCCGTTTATGGGAGAGAAAAAGCCATCGCCTGAAATTCTGGCGAGGCTGATGGAGCAGTATGATTTGGATAAACCGGTATTTCAGCAGTATACGAAATACTTGGGCAATATCATCCAGGGTGACTTTGGCTTGTCCATGAAGAAACAGGGACAATCCGTAACAGATATTATTGTAGACACGTTCGGCCCGTCACTACGTCTGGGTCTTATCGCGATTGTGGTATCCGTCATCGTGGGCGTCCTGCTGGGGATGCTTGCAGCCTTGTATCACCGCAAGCTGATTGACAACATCGCCATGATTATCTCGGTTCTGGGCATCGCGGTACCGAGTTTTGTGCTCGCGTCCTTGTTGCAATTCGTTCTCGCGGAGAAAGCAGGCATATTCAACGTCATGGGCTTCGAGGGACCGCTGGACTACGTGCTTCCGGTCATGGCGCTGTCTGCACAACCGATTGCATTTATCGCTCGTTTGACAAGGTCCAGCATGCTGGAAGTTTTGCATTCGGATTATATCAAGACGGCGAAGGCCAAGGGCCTTAACTGGTTTGCGATTATGTTCCGTCATGTTATCCGTAACGGTATTTTGCCGGTCGTGACTTATGTCGGTCCAATGACAGCGAACATTATCACGGGTTCGGTCGTCATTGAACAGATTTTCGGTATCGGCGGCATAGGCAAGCAGTTTGTTGAAAGTATCACGAACCGTGATTATACAGTCATCATGGGAATTACGATTTTCTACGGCATCCTGCTGATGCTGGCTCGTTTTATCACGGACATCGTTTATGTATTTGTGGATCCACGCATTAAATTGACCGGCGGGAAGGAGAGGTAGACATGGAGAAAGAACAGCGTATGCCTCATCCTGCGGCACTAAACTTGAAGCCTGAAGATTTTCAGAAGATTGGTCCTGATGAGAAGCAATCCGAGGTAATACAGCGTGAAAGCTTGTCTTCCTGGAGAGATTCCTGGGAGAGATTGCGCAAGAACAAGCTGGCAATGACAGGCTTGATTATTATGATCCTGATTGTCATCATGGCCATCATCGGCCCGATGATCTCTAAATATGATTATGAAACGAATGATTTGATGAATACGAATATGCCGCCTTCATCAGAACATTGGTTTGGAACCGACGATCTGGGCCGCGACGTTTTTGTTCGTACCTGGATGGGAGCTCGGATATCCTTGACCGTTGGTCTTGCAGCAGCTGCGATTGACTTGATGATTGGCGTAATATATGGCGGCATCATGGGTTATTTCGGTGGCCGCGTCGATGAGTTCATGAATAAGTTTGCGGAAATTTTGTATTCCATTCCGTACCTGCTCGTTACGATCTTGCTATTGGTTGTATTCGAGCCAAGTTTAGGCACGATCATACTCGCCTTAACCATCACGGGATGGATTAACATGTCCTGGATCGTGCGGGGCGAGATCATGCAGCTGAAGAGCAGAGAATATGTACTCGCTTCACGCTCGATGGGTGCGGGGACTGCGCGCCTGCTGTTCCGGCATTTGATTCCGAATGCGATGGGTCCGATCATCGTTACCTTGACCTTGTCGGTTCCAAGCGCAATCTTTGCCGAGGCTTTCCTGAGTTTCCTTGGTCTTGGCGTTCAAGCACCGGTTGCTTCATGGGGCTCCATGATTAATGATGCCTTGTCCGGATGGATGTATTATCCATGGCGGATGTTGTTCCCTGCTCTATTTATCAGCTTGACGATGTTGGCATTTAACATTTTCGGTGACGGGTTGCGTGACGCGCTGGATCCGAAATTGAAAAAATAGGAGGTGGGAAGGTATGGAACCGATCTTGCAGGTGAAGGACCTCAACGTATCGTTTCGTGTTCGCGGCGGTGAAGTAAAGGCAGTCCGCGGCATGAATTTTGAAGTCGGCAAGGGGGAGACGGTTGCCATCGTCGGTGAGTCCGGAAGCGGTAAAAGTGTTACCGCCCAGACCATTATGCGATTGATTCCGTCCCCGCCCTCGGAAATAAAAAAAGGAGAGGTCATTTTCCAAGGACAAGACCTTCTCAAAAAAACGAACAAACAGATGGAAGCCATTCGCGGCAAGGACATCGGGATGATTTTCCAGGATCCGATGACCTCGCTCAATCCAACCATTAAAATAGGAAAACAAATCACGGAAGTGCTGGTCAAGCACCAAGGGATGTCATTCTCGGAAGCCAAAAAACATGCCATCGAAATGCTGAAGCTGGTGGGCATCAAAAACGCGGAAGAGCGCTTCAACCAGTATCCGCATGAATTCTCCGGCGGTATGCGCCAGCGCGCGATGATCGCGATCGCCCTTGCATGCAAGCCGACCCTGCTGATCGCGGATGAACCGACGACTGCCCTTGACGTTACCATTCAGGCGCAGATTATGGACGTGATGAAGGAAATGCAGGAGCGTTTGGGCACATCCATCATTCTGATTACGCATGATCTCGGCGTTGTTGCCGGCATGTGCGACCGCGTGATTGTCATGTATGCGGGCGAAGTGGTGGAAACGGGAACGAAATGGGAGATTTTCAAAAATCCGCAGCATCCTTATACCAAAGGCTTGCTTCGTTCCATGCCGCGCCTGGATCAGAAGAAGGACGAGCCGTTGATTCCGATCATCGGTACGCCTCCCGATCTCATTAAGCCGCCGGTGGGCTGCCCGTTTGCTGCTCGCTGTGATGAGGCTATGCGAATTTGTGAACGGGTTGACCCGGGCGCAACGGAATTCAGCGACACGCACATCGCGCGCTGCTGGAATCTGCACCCGATGGCGAAGGAGGCGCAGGGCTCATGAAGGATAACCATTTAATTGAGGTAAAAGGCCTGAAGAAATATTTTAACGTTGGGAAAGGTCAAGTGCTTAAGGCGGTTGACGACCTGAACTTCTTCATTCGCGAAGGCGAAACGCTTGGTATGGTGGGTGAGTCCGGCTGCGGCAAGTCAACCGCAGGACGGACGATTCTTCGCCTCTATGAACCTACGGCCGGAAGCGTTAATTTTAACGGCACGGACATTTACAAGCTGTCCCCTGGCAAGATGAAGGCGATGCGCCGCGATATGCAGATGATTTTCCAGGATCCGTATGCCTCGCTGAATCCAAGATTTACGGTGTCGGACATTATCGGCGAAGCGTTGGATATTCATGGAATGGCAGGCAGCCGCGCCGAACGCAAGAAGCGTATTGAGGAGCTGCTGGATATGGTCGGCTTGAACAGCGACCACGCGACGCGTTACCCTCACGAATTCTCGGGTGGTCAGCGTCAACGGATCGGGATTGCCCGCGCCCTTGCGGTAAACCCTAAATTCATCATTTGTGACGAGCCGATTTCGGCGCTTGACGTTTCGATTCAGGCGCAGGTGGTCAATTTGTTGAAAGATCTGCAGGATCGGCTTGGATTAACTTATCTCTTCATTGCGCATGACCTGTCCATGGTTAAGCATATCAGCGACCGGGTTGCGGTGATGTATTTGGGCAAAATGGTGGAGCTGGCAGACAGCGAGGAACTGTATGCGAACCCGATCCATCCGTACACGAAAACCCTGCTGTCCGCGATTCCGATTCCCGATCCTGAAATTGAGGCAAACAAAAAGCGCCTTAAGCTGGAAGACGATTCGCAGGGGCCGATTTCGGCGGCCAAAGGCGAAGACGGAACGGTTCAGCTGGACGTGAAGGATTCGGAGCTGGTCGAAGTGTCCAAAGGACACTGGGTTGCCAAAGCCTACGCTTAAGTCATCGACAACTTGTTAATAGGAAGCTGCTACAAGAATAGCCGCTGGCATCGTGCCGGCGGCTATTCTTTTCCTTTGACGCACAATGCCAACATTCGGTACAATCAAGAAAGGCAAAAAATAAAGAAACAAATTACTTGCATGCACAATCTAGATTTGGTTGCGACGTAGAATAGGAGGCATACCTCATGAATATCGTTCCGGAACCATTATCCCTTGCTTCGCGTCTCGCCCATGATTATATTCACCATTTCGACCGGGTAAGCGGGTTCTACGGTGAAGATCACCGCGGCGAGCACGGCTATGCCGAGCGGGTACAATGGCTGGATCTTTCGGAAGACAAACGAATTCAGCGCAAGTTGCTGGCAGCATGTCTTCGGACGTATAACCAGAAACACAATGATCATCCCGCCGTACATAAATCACTTCAACTGCTGGAACAGCCCGGAACTGTTACCATGGTTGGTGGACAGCAAAGCGGTTTGTTTACCGGCCCCCTGCTTGTCATATATAAAGCCATCACCGTAATTCAGGCTGCACGCGAAGCGGAGGAACGCTTGAATCGTCCCGTTGTGCCTGTATTTTGGATCGCCGGAGAGGACCATGACTGGGATGAAGTCAATCACACGTATTTCCTGACTCCGGATCAGCAGCTGTCCAAAATCAAGCTGGATGCCAAGGACGGGCTCAGGACATCGGTGAGTTATACCGATGTTCCTGAAGAGGACTGGTCGATGATGCTGGCAGAGCTTCAGACGCAACTGGCGGACAGCGAATACAAGGCAGACCTGCTGAAGCTTGCGTCTCAATCGTTTGACGGCTCGGCCGGATTAAGCGAAGCATTCGCTAAACTCATCGGCTGCATGTTCGGCAAATATGGACTGATCCTGCTGGATTCCGCAGACCCGGGACTTCGGGCGCTGGAAGTGCCCATATTCGAATCGCTGATTACCCGCAACGAGACACTGGGACTTTCGTACCAGCAGGCTGCAAGGGATATCGACGGACTGGGCTACGAGGTCCAGGCCGACGTATCCGAGAACGGGGCCAATCTGTTCTACTTGCATGAAGGCAGACGCCTGCTGCTGTACCGGGAAGGAGGCGTGTTCTCCGACCGCAAGGGCATCGTTTCTCTCACGGAGGAAGAATTGCTTCGGGATTTGCATCAGTTTCCTGAGCGCTTCAGCAATAACGTGCTGACCCGGCCGATCATGCAGGACTCGCTGCTCCCCGTGCTGGGGACGATACTCGGTCCTGGCGAAATCTCTTACTGGGCGATTACGCGCTTTGCATTTGCCGATATGGGCTTACAGATGCCTTTGATCATCCCGAGAATGTCTTTCTCCATTGTGGACGGCACCGTCCACAAGCTGATGGAGAAATACGGATTGTCCTTCGAGGATGTTCAGCTTCGCTTGTCCGAGAAGCGCGAGGCTTGGCTGGCAAGCAAGGACGAATTGAATCTGGAGGAACGCTTCAGCGAAACCCGGAAACAATTCGAAGCATTATATCAACCTCTGATAGAAGATCTTGGCAAAATGCAGGGCGGACTGTTAAAATTAGGTCTAACCAATAAGGATAAAATATTGGAGCAGATGGATTACCTGTTAAGTAAATCCCGGAATGCCCTGGAACAGCAGCATGAGGCCGCCTTGGCGCAGTGGAAGCGCATCGAACAGACGCTGCTCCCGGAAGGGAAGCCTCAGGAGCGGGTATACAACATACTGGAGTACATGAATCGTTACGGATTGAATCTGGTGGATCGCCTGATGGAAATCCCATACGATGCTTCGGGCATGCACCGCGTCGTTTACGTATAATGATCAGGAATTCAATCATCAGATCCTAGGAGGCTGTTAAATGAGCTCATCATCAATACAAACCAGCAATATTGCCGACCTGAAACTGGCGCCGGAAGGTCATCTCAAAATTGATTGGGTGCAGGCGCACATGCCGGTATTGAACCGGGTACGCGAACAATTCGAGAAAGAACAACCGTTCAAAGGCTTGAAAGTGGCCATCTCGCTGCATCTCGAAGCGAAGACTGCGTATCTGGCGAAGGTCATCCAGGCCGGCGGAGCCGAAGTGACGATTACCGGCAGCAATCCGCTGTCTACGCAGGATGATGTATGCGCTGCGTTGGTGGAAGACGGAATCACGGTGTTTGCCAAGTACAACCCGGATCCGGAGGAATACAAGCAGCACCTCATCGCAACGCTGGAAACGAGACCGGATCTGATCATCGACGATGGCGGGGATCTGGTAACGATCCTTCACTCCGAGCGCACGGATCTGCTAGAAGGAGTGCGTGGCGGTGCCGAAGAGACAACGACGGGCATTCTGCGCCTGAAATCGCTGGAGAAAGAAGGCGCTCTGAAATTCCCGATGGTTGCCGTGAATGACGCTTACTGCAAATACTTATTCGATAACCGTTACGGTACGGGGCAATCAGTCTGGGACGGGATTAACCGAACGACCAACCTAGTGGTTGCAGGCAAAACGGTCGTTGTCGTCGGCTACGGCTGGTGCGGCAAAGGCGTGGCGATGCGCGCCAAGGGTCTCGGCGCCAACGTCATCGTGACCGAGATTGATCCGATCAAGGCGGTTGAGGCTTACATGGACGGCTTCCACGTTATGCCGATGCGCGAAGCGGCTAAACAGGGAGACTTTTTCGTAACCGTCACGGGCAACCGCGACGTCATTAGCGGAGAAGACTTTGATGTCATGAAGGATGGCGCCATTTTGTCCAATGCCGGGCACTTTGATGTGGAAGTCAACAAGCCGGATCTGTCGGAGCGATCCCAGTCGGTTCGGACGGTTCGCCGAAATATCGAAGAATACCATTTGAAGGACGGCCGTAAGATTTATTTGCTTGCAGAAGGCCGTTTGGTGAATCTGGCGGCAGGAGACGGCCATCCGGCAGAAATCATGGATATGACGTTTGCCCTTCAAGCCTTGTCGCTTAAACACGTGAATGATCAGTACCAAAGCATCGGCAACCGCGTCGTGAATGTTCCGTACGAGCTGGATCAACAGGTTGCTTTATATAAACTGGAAAGTCTAGGTATCCATATCGACAGCCTGAGCGCTGAGCAGAAGTCCTATTTGGACAGCTGGGCGCAGCATTAAACCGCAGCAGCTTCAGATCATTTGCAAACCTCCTTTCCATCCCCCGGCGGGATGAAAGGAGGTTTTTTGCGCGGTTGTTCTGAGAGAAAGTTCCAAAAAAACAACTGCAGCTCAGAAGGGATTTGATTCTTGACGCCGAATCTATTATCCTAAAGTGGTGGAAAGTGGTGCAAAGTGGGGAATCGGGGTTAAGGAGTGGAATGCCTGATGTTTATGGGGGAGTTTCAGCATAGCATCGACGATAAGGGGAGAATCATCATCCCTGCTAAATTTCGCGACCTCCTGGGCACCTCGTTTATCGTAACCCGCGGATTGGACAATTGCCTCTTTGTATACCCCAAAGATGAATGGGCCATCATGGAGCAGAAGCTCAAATCCCTACCGCTCATGAAGTCGGATGCTCGCGCATTCACCCGGTTTTTTTTCTCCGGGGCGACGGAATGTGAATGGGATAAACAGGGAAGGGTAAATTTGCCGGGCAATTTGCGCGAGTTCGCCAAGCTCGAGAAGGAATGCGTCGTCATCGGCGTATCGAGCCGCGTGGAGATCTGGAGCAAGGAGCAATGGCAGAATTACTATCAGCAGTCGGAGGAAGCGTTCAACGACATTGCTGAGAAGCTGGTAGACTTTGATTTTGACTTATGACCAGCTAGGAAAATCCCGTAATCGCAAATGGACAAGTTACACTAAAAATCAGGAATGAGACACAATGGAGGGCTGCAGCTTTGTTCCATCACATCACAGTGCTTAAGCAAGAAGCGACAGAAGGGCTGCGCATCAAACCAGACGGTATATATGTTGACTGTACGCTCGGGGGAGCGGGGCACAGCTCGCTCATTGCTTCCCAACTAAGTTCGAAAGGCCGGTTGATCGCTTTGGATCAGGACGACTGGGCATTGAATAACGCCCGGGAGGCCATGAAGCCTTATGCGGACCGGATCACCCTCGTTAAGACCAATTTTCGCGATTTGGAGAAGGTGCTCCGAAGCGAAGTGGGGGCTGGCGAGAACGGGCAGCCGCAAGTTGACGGTATACTGTTCGATTTGGGCGTATCTTCTCCGCAATTTGATGAAGGGGAGAGAGGGTTTAGCTACAATCATGATGCCCCGCTGGATATGCGGATGGATCAATCCGCCGAGCTTACAGCAGCCAAGATTGTAAACGAATGGCCGGAACAGGAAATCGCGCGGATATTGTACCAATACGGCGAAGAGAAGTTCTCAAGGCGGATTGCCAAGGTCATCGTTGAAAGAAGGGCACAGAGTCCTATTCAGACAACCGGAGAGCTTGTCGAAATGATTAAGGAAGGGATACCGGCCGCGGCTCGAAGAACGGGCGGCCACCCGGCGAAGCGAAGCTTTCAAGCATTTCGCATCGCGGTAAACGATGAGCTGGGCGCTTTCGAGGATGCGCTTCATCAAGCCGTAAGATGTCTTGCGCCGGGAGGAAGGGTCTCGGTGATTACGTTCCACTCGCTCGAAGACCGGATATGCAAGCAGATTTTTAACAGTTACATTCCCAAGTGCACGTGCCCTCCAGACTTTCCGATGTGCGTATGCGGAGGCGGCCAAGGCGATCTGAAACTGGTAAACCGTAAACCGCTTATTCCGTCGGCGGAAGAAATTGAGAGTAATCCAAGGGCGCGTTCGGCGAAGCTGCGGATTGCGGAGAAACTGTAGAAACATCAAATCCCTGAAGAAGGAGAATCAGCCATGGCTTACACGCGCGGCAATTTAGCCGTACAGGAGAGACAGAAGGAAACGCAGCAGTCCGCTTATCTCGAGAAGACCAAAGTCGTTAAACGTCGTTCCCAGCTTCCGCAAAAAGAAAAGCTGCTGTATTTGTTGTCCGTGGTGTTCGTGGTTGCCGTCATGGGCGTCATCGGCATGAGTCATGTTCATTCCTATGACCTGAACCGGCAGATCCAGGCGACGGAGAACAAGATATTGGATGCGAAGCGGAATATTAATCAACTTCAGGTAGAAAAGCAAACGCTGGAGATGCAGGTATTGGACAAGGCGAAAGAGCTTGGTTATGTGCCGATTGAGGACGATAACATGATCCATCTATCACCTGTCTCGGGAGCAACCGGGACACAGGATTCAGACTCGGGACAAAATGATTGAAGTGTGAGGTTTTGACCGATGATTAAAAAAATCAAACTGCGTACCGTGCTAATAGGGGGATGTATAACCCTCTTTTTTGCTTTATTGATTGGTCGGGTATTTTGGCTGCAGGTGATCGATAACGACTTCTGGAAGGAACAAGCCTTAGCGAAATGGTCCAGAACCCAGGACTTGCCGGCATCCCGCGGTACGATCATGGACCGGGACGGCGACATCCTGGCCATGGACGCCCCCGCTTTCACGGTCATAGTAAATCCTGCGGTCATCCAGGCTAACGGCTTGGAGAATGAGGTCGTTAAAGGGCTGCACGAAACCCTCGGCAAGGATGAGGATAAGCTTCGTGAAATGGTTCAAGCCAAAGGCAAGGATGGGGAATACCTGAAGGGCGTGGAAGTCCGCAACGAAGGATGGAAGATCAGCCAGGAGAAGATGGAAGAGGTTAAAGCGTTCAGCCAAAGCTTGAACGATAAATTGAAGGCCGCAGGCAAAGTTCCCGATTCGGGCATCGGCTTTCAACGGGAGCAGAAACGCTTCTATCCCAAAGAGACATTGGCTGCGCATATGCTGGGTTATACCGATCGTCAAGGACAGGGGATCGGAGGCATTGAGCAGTTTTATGACGAGATGCTGAAGGGGACCGACGGCTTCGCTTCTTACAAGAGCGACAAGAAGGGAGTCAAGCTGCCCAGCGAGGATGATTTATACCAGCCTGCAATAAATGGGAAAAATTTAGTGCTGACGACCGACGATACAATCCAGTATTATATCGAGGAAGCGATGCGCGACACGTATAACCAATATAAACCAATCAGTATGACGGTGATCGCGGCGGATCCGAACACGATGGAAATACTGGGGATGGCCAACATGCCGACTTTTGATCCCAATACATATTCGAAGTGGAATCAAAAGAATTTTATCAACCATGCCGTGCGGTCCATCTATGAGCCGGGATCGACCTTCAAAATTGTAACCCTGGCCAGCGCAGTGCAGGAAAAGCTGTTTAATCCGGGTGATATCTATCAATCCGGATCCATCAGGGCGGGGGGAAGAACCCACCGGGACATTAACAGCGTAGGGTGGGGCCCGATCACCTACCTGGAAGGCGTGAAGAGGTCCAGTAATGTGGCTTTCGTAAAATTGGGCTACGAAATGCTCGGCAAAGAGCGGTTTACCAATTATATTCGGGAGTTCGGTTTTACCGAGAAAACGAATATTGACCTGCCGGGGGAAATTCTCGGCACCTTGAACATGATCTATGATTCCGATATTTCAACCATGACCTACGGTTACGCCGTATCCGTAACGCCGATTCAACAAATTGCGGCCATTTCGGCCGTTGCCAACGGCGGCAAGCTCATGGAGCCGCATATGGTGAAGGAGATCGAGGACCCCAACACGGGCGAGGTTCAGAAAATCGAGCCGAAAGTCGTGCGTCAGGTCATATCTCCCGAAGCCGCAAGAGAAACGGGGACTTACCTTGAGCAAGTCGTAGCCGACCAATTAAACGGCACAGGCAAGCTTGCGTATATCGACGGCTACCGTGTTGCGGGCAAAACCGGTACCGCCATTAAATCCGGCGGCGGATATAAAGACCGTTCGAAACAGGTGGTTTCGTTCATCGGGTACGCTCCCGTCGAGAACCCGAAGATCGCCGTGCTGGTCATTATCGACGAGCCGAACGTGGAGAAGGGCGGCGGCGCGCTGGCGGCACCGATATTCAAGGAAATCGTCTCCAAGTCATTGAATTATTGGGGCGTTCCCAAATCGAATGCTACTCAGGATAAAGAACAATCGAATCCGGGCACGGCGCCGAAGGATTCCCTTAAAGCACCTGACTTTACGGGGATGAAGCTCAGCGATGTAAAGGCCAAGCTGCTGAAGGACGGAGTTGCGTTTGAGACATTGGGCAATGGAAGCACCGTGAAGGAGCAGTATCCGCCCGCAAATGCGATCATCAGCGTTGGACAGCGCATTTATCTTCTTACAGAGGACAGCCCATCGATGAAAATCCCGAATTTAGAAGGAGAATCGCTTAGGGACGCCATGGAGGTGCTCACCTTGATGAAAGTCAAGGTGAACGTTCAGGGCGAGGGTTTTGTTGCATCGCAATTGGAAGCCAAAGAGAATGGCCAGCGGATCGTGCAATTAACGCTGAAATCGGCTCAAGAACTGATAACGGGGAACAGCAGCACCGATGAAACCTCCTCCGCTGGAAACGAAAATGCGAACGGGGAAGAAACCGGCGAGAAAGAGACGGGAGGAACCCCCGAAAACGAAGCTGAAACAAACGACCAAGGACAAGGCGATACAGAAGGGGAATAGCTTGTTCTAACCCGGGTTTGTCCCGAATACTCATGTGAAGAACGCATATCATGAGCTTTCGGGTTCAAACAGGGAGGGAAGCTTAGGTGAAAGTATCCAAGGTATCGCAGCGGAGAAGGCTGCTCTGGAGCCTGCTGCTGCTGCTCCTGCTGTTCTCTGCGCTGATCGTCAGACTGGCCTATGTGCAGATCGGGAAAGGCGCGGAGTTGTCGGCGAAGGCGGAGGATCTCTGGCGCCGCGACATTCCGTTTGCGGCACAGCGGGGTGAAATTCTGGACCGTAACGGAACCGCATTGGTTACGAATATAACGACACCGACCATTTGGGCGATTCCTGTACAAATCAAAGATCCGGACCATACAGCCGAGACGTTGGCCGGGCTGATCAGCATGGACAAGGCCGATATCAAGAAGATCATTACGAAACGTTCGAGGTTGGAACGGATAAATCCCGGTGGACGAAAAATTACGATGGAGCTGGCTCAGGAAATTCGTGATTTGAAGCTGCCGGGTATCGTTGTTGCTGAGGATAACAAACGGTATTATCCCTTCGGCGATCTCGCGGCCCATATTTTGGGGTTTACGGGAGCCTACAGCCAGGGACTCACCGGTCTGGAAGCCATGCATGACGACAAGCTGAAGGGCTTCGAAGGCGGAATATCCTACTTGTCCGATGCGGGCGGAAGAATCATGCCGGGCTCCTCGGAGAAATACGTAGAGCCCCGCGACGGTCTGAATCTGGAGCTGACGATCGATAAATCGATTCAGTCCATCATGGAGCGTGAGCTTGACCAGGCCATGGTGAAATACCAGGCGAATGGAGCATGGTCGATTGCCATGAATCCGAAGACGGGCGAGATTTTGGCGATGGCCAGCAGGCCGGGGTACTCCCCAGCCAACTATCAGGAATTTTCAGCGGAGACCTACAATCGCAACTTGCCGATCTGGATGACCTATGAGCCGGGCTCGACGTTCAAGATTATTACGCTTGCCGCTGCCCTCGAAGAGGACAAGGTCGATCTGAAGAATGACCATTTCTTCGACAGCGGGGCGGTAGAGGTCGGCGGAGCCAGGCTGCGCTGCTGGAAGAAAGGCGGACATGGCAGTCAAACCTTCATGGAGGTTGTGCAGAACTCCTGCAACCCGGGCTTTGTGGCATTGGGCCAGAAGCTGGGTAAGGAAAGCCTGTTCCAGTATATCCGGGATTTCGGCTTTGGAGCGAAGACGGGCATCGATTTGAACGGGGAAGAGAACGGCATTCTGTTCAAGCTCGATAACGTTGGCCCTGTGGAGCTGGCCACAACGGCGTTTGGCCAAGGCGTATCGGTTACGCCGATCCAGCAGGTTGCGGCCGTGTCCGCCGCCATTAACGGCGGTAAGCTGTTCAAGCCGCACGTCGCCAAGGCTTGGGTCAATCCGGAGACGGGCGAGACGGTTGAGGAAATCAAACCGGAACTCGTCAGACAAGTAATTTCGGAGGAAACCTCCAAGCAAGTACGCGAGGCACTCGAAAGCGTCGTCGCCAAAGGAACCGGACGTCCGGCCTTTATCGACGGTTATCGTGTGGGAGGGAAGACCGGTACCGCCCAGAAGGTGATTAACGGCCGTTACTCGTCAACCGAGCATATCGTCTCCTTCATCGGATTCGCGCCGGCCGATGATCCGGAAATCGTGGTGTACACGGCGGTGGATAACCCGAAAGGCATACAGTTCGGCGGCGTCGTGGCAGCCCCGATCGTGCAGAATATCCTGGAGGATGCGCTGCACTATATGAACGTCCCGCCGCGCAAAGATCAGCTTGCCCGCGAATACAAGTACGGCGAGACGCCGACCGTGACCGTACCGAACCTGGTCGGTGCAACCGTTCAGGATCTGTATGAGGACTTGAATATGAACTTCATGCTGGCCAAGTCCGGAACCGGCAATACGGTAATTTCCCAGGCGCCGAAGCCGGGAAGCCGGGTGGAGCGAGGGTCCACCATTCGGATTTACATGGGTGAAGACCCGGGGGAATCCAAGCACCAACACTAAGGCATCATCCGGTCGGCAAGCGAAGGTCGGATGATGCAGATATATAGAGAGAGGGATAACAATGAACTTAAAGCAATTATCATCCGTATTGGCCGCTGCTGTTATCGAGGGATCCGGAGATGTTGAAATTACGGGGATAGAAACAGACTCCAGACAAGTGAAGCCGGGGGATTTGTTCATTTGCCTGCCGGGCCATACGGTGGATGGACACCAGTTTGCAGCCCAGGCCGCCGACAAAGGCGCCGCGGCGCTGGTCGTTGAACGCAAACTGGAGGTTGACCTCCCGCAGGTCATCGTGAAAGACAGCCGCTTCGCGATGGCGGGTTTGGCGAACGCCTTTTATCATCAGCCGAGCTCCCGCATGAAGATGATCGGCGTAACCGGTACGAACGGCAAGACAACGACAACGTATTTGATCGAGACGATCATGAACGATTTCGGGTTGAAAACCGGATTGATCGGCACGATTCAGATGAAATACGGCGGCCAGTCCTTCCCGATGCCGAGAACGACGCCCGAGGCGCTGGAGCTTCAGCGTTACTTGAACGATATGGCCAATGCAGGCACCGCGTGCTGCGTGATGGAGGTATCCTCGCATGCGCTCGAACAGGGACGCGTGAAGGGAACGGATTTCCGGACGGCCATCTTCACGAATCTGACCCAGGACCATCTGGACTATCATCACACGATGGAAGAATACCGGTCCGCAAAAGGGTTATTTTTCTCCCGGCTGGGCAACGCTTTTGCCAAGGATGAATCCGCGCGCAAATATGCCGTCCTGAATGCGGATGACGATGCTTCGGCATATTTCGCCAAGCAGACAGCGGCGGAAGTGATAACCTACGGTTTGGGTGAAGATGCGGATGTGCGGGCGAGCAACATATCGATCACCGCGCAAGGCACCTCGTTCCATGTGGATACGTTCCGCGGCAGTGCGGACATTTCGATTCGAATGGTAGGAAAATTCAACGTGTATAACGCCATGGCTGCGATCGCGGCTGCGCTCCTGGAAGGTGTGCCGCTCGAAGATATCAAGAACAGTCTGGAATCCGTGCCCGGAGTCGATGGCCGCGTTGAGGTCGTAGATGAAGGCCAGCCGTATGCCGTGATCGTGGATTATGCCCATACGCCGGACGGACTTGAAAATGTGCTCCGCACCGTCAATGAATTCGCGGAAGGCAGGGTGCTCACCGTATTCGGCTGCGGGGGCGACCGGGACCGGACCAAACGGCCGATCATGGGTAAAATCGCTGCGAAATACAGCGATGTTGTACTGGTAACTTCCGATAATCCCCGTACCGAGGATCCGGAGTTGATATTGAAGGATATCGAGGCGGGATTGGTCGAGGACGGTGTGGCAACCGAAAGCTACAAGCTCATCGTCGATCGCCGGAAAGCGATCGAAAAGGCTATTGAAATGGCAAGCCCGGGCGATGTAGTATTGATTGCGGGGAAAGGTCATGAGACCTATCAGCTGATTGCGGGCGAAGTGCTTGATTTTGACGACCGCATCGTAGCCAAAGACGCGATAAGGGGCAGACAATAGTGATCCATAAATCATTAAAGAGCATCGCCGACATGTGCGGCGGAACGCTCTCACGTAACCAAGATGATAACCTCATCATTCAAGGAGTCGGTACCGACTCCCGAACCATACAGCCGGGCAACCTGTTTGTTCCGATTGTCGGCGAGAAGTTTGACGGGCATGAATTCGTGGATAGTGTGCTCGCCGGCGGAGCCGGCGCGGCATTCTGGCAGAGGGATCATCAGCCGGTTCCCGCCGACCTTCCGCTCATTCTCGTGGAGGATACGTTAAAGGCGCTCCAGTTACTTGCGGCGGCCTATTTGTCCGAGAGCAAAGCCAAGGTGGTGGGCATAACCGGCAGCAACGGCAAAACCACCGTGAAGGACATGGTGTCGGCACTGCTTGAAACCACGTATAACGTTCACAAAACGCAAGGCAATTATAATAATCATATCGGGCTTCCGTTAACCGTGCTGGCCATGAAGGAAGACACCGACATTATCGTGCTTGAGATGGGCATGAGCGGACGTCATGAAATCGAGTTGCTATCGAACATAGCCCGTCCGGATTTAACCGTGATCACCAATGTCGGGGAAGCGCATTTGCTGCAGCTCGGTTCCCGGGAAGAAATCGCGCGGGCCAAGCTTGAGATTATCAGCGGCATGAAGCCTGGTGGTTTGCTGATCTATCATGGGGATGAACCTCTGATCCGTCAGGTGCTTGCTGAAGAGGCAACGGTGAAACCTGAGGGGCTGCGTACGTTTACGTTTGGAAATCAAGATACCAATGACGATTATCCGACGGGACTCATGTTCCATGCCAGAGGAATCATATTTACTTCCAGTCGGCATGCAGGCGAAGGCTTCAGCCTGCCGCTCCTCGGCCGCCACAATGTGGTGAATGCCCTGGCAGCCATGGCTGTGGCGGACCATCTGGGCATTGGCGATGAAGCCATTCGCAGCGGGTTTGCCCATCTGAAGCTGTCGAGCATGCGGATCGAAGCCGTAGAGACCGCGTTTGGGGTAACCGTGCTGAACGATGCCTACAACTCCAGCCCGACGGCGGTGAAGGCGGCTGTAGACGTGCTTGGCGATATGAAGGGCTACCGCCGCCGGATCGCCGTGCTCGGGGACATGCTGGAACTTGGTCAGCGGGAAGAGTCATTCCATGCCGAGATCGGAGATTATTTATCTCCGGACAATGCGGATCTGGTGTTCACCTACGGCCCGTTGTCTCTTCATACGGCTGATAAAGCGAAAGCCCGCTTCCCGGAAGGGGCCGTGCTTTCATTTACGGATAAAGAGAAGCTGATCGAAGCCCTGTTGGAGCAAGTTACGGAGAAGGATATCGTATTGGTGAAAGCCTCGCGCGGCATGAGGCTGGAGCACGTGGTTGATGCCTTGAAGGCACTGCCGGGCAGCAACAACGGAGTGAGGGGGTGAGCTGATGGACTTTCAATTGCTGTTATTGACAATCGGTGTAGCGTTTGTGCTTGCGGTGATATCGGCTCCGCTGCTCATTCCGCTGCTGCGGCGTATGAAGTTCGGCCAGCAGGTCAGGAACGACGGTCCGCAGAGCCACTTGAAAAAAGCCGGGACGCCAACGATGGGCGGCGTCGTCATTCTTCTAGCTTTTACACTGACTTATATTAAACTTTCGCCTGTCGATACCGATTTCTACGTGCTGATCGTAGCCACGCTCGGTTTCGGTTTGATCGGCTTTCTTGACGATTACATCAAAATCGTGTTTCGCAGATCATTAGGACTTACGGCCCGGCAGAAGCTGTTTGGACAGCTTCTGTTTTCCGGTATGATGTGCTGGCTGTTGATTTCCAACGGCCACAGCACGGCAATCAGCGTCCCGGGCATGGATTGGTCCTTTGATTGGGGCCCATGGTTCTATTATCCGTTCATCGTGGTCATGATGCTTGCAATCAGCAACGCAGTCAATTTCACCGACGGATTGGACGGCCTGCTGTCCGGCGTCAGCGCGATTGCCTTTGGCGCCTATGCCATCGTCGCGATCCAGTCCACCTCGTTCGCGGCGGCGTTCTGCGCGGCTGCCATGATTGGCGCGGTGCTCGGGTTTCTGGTATTTAACGCTCATCCCGCGAAGGTGTTCATGGGAGATACGGGTTCATTAGGCATCGGCGGTGCCATCGGCGCCATTGCCATCGTAACCAAGAGTGAGCTGCTGTTCCTGATCATTGGAGGGGTCTTCGTCATCGAGATGCTATCTGTTGTGCTTCAGGTGATTTCCTTCAAAACCCGGGGCAAACGAATATTCAAAATGAGCCCGATCCACCACCATTACGAATTATCCGGGTGGTCGGAGTGGCGCGTTGTTTTTACATTTTGGGCCGTGGGACTGGTACTTGCGGGACTCGGACTCTATATCAACAAGGGGTTGTAACATATGAAGCAGCTAGATGATTATCGGGATAAGCGTATCGTCGTGTTGGGTCTTGCCAAAAGCGGAGTGCAGGTAGCCAAGGTGCTGCATCAGGCCGGCGCCTCCGTCATTGTGAATGATCGAAAGGAAAGAGAACAGTGTCCTGAAGCCTCGGAGCTCGAGGCTTTGGGTATTTCTGTTATTTGCGGCGGGCATCCCGATGACCTCATTCATCCCGGCGTGTCGCTCCTTGTCAAAAACCCGGGAATTCCATATTCGGTTCCGCCTGTCCAAAAGGCGATCGAGCTTGAAATTCCTATCGTGACCGAGGTTGAAATCGCCTATCACTTGTGTGAAGCTCCGATAATCGGCATCACGGGCTCGAACGGCAAAACAACCACGACGACTTGGGTAGGCAAGATGCTGGAAAGCGCCGGCCTTTCTCCGATCGTTGCCGGCAATATCGGCACGCCCCTATCCGAGGCTGCTGCGACAGCCACCGAACATGACTGGATGGTCGTGGAGCTGAGCAGTTTTCAGCTAAAAGGAACGGAGGCGTTCCGGCCGCGCATTTCCTGCCTCCTCAACGTGACGGAAACGCATCTGGATTACCATGGCGGAATGGATGATTATGTGGCATCCAAAGCCAAGCTGTTTGCTAACCAGACTTCGGAGGATACCGCTGTGCTCAATTGGGATGATCCCGTGTGCAGAAACCTTGTCCCGTATATCAAGGCGCACATCGTGCCTTTTTCGATGAGCGAGAGCCTTCGTGAAGGGGTTCACATCACGCCGCCATATGCTCCCGGTGCCCAGGATTCGGACGAAGACGATCAGGGGCGCAGAATCATTTATACAGACGGCGAAGGGTTTACCCATGAGATCATCCGTGTGGAGAACATCGGACTGCCGGGAAGATTCAATGTGGGGAACGCAATGGCGGCTTGTGCCATCGCCATAGCGGCGGGCGTTGCCCCCGATAAGCTGGAGGAAGCTTTAGCCAGCTTCCGCGGCGTTGAGCATCGCCTGGAATTTGTGGCGGAGCTTCAAGGCGTATCCTATTACAACAATTCCAAGGCAACCAATTCCAAGGCGACGCATATGGCCTTGACTTCGTTTAAGGAACCTGTCGTTTTGATCGCGGGAGGGCTTGACCGGGGCTCGGATTACGAGGAACTGATCCCATCCATGCAAGGGCGGGTGAAAGCGGTGGTGCTTCTTGGCGAAACCAGGGAGAAGATCGCGAATGCTGCCGCCAAGGCCGGATTAAAGGACATCATCCTCGTCGATAATGGGGAGGACGCCGCTTCGACATTGACCTCGGCTGTCCGGAAGGCTGCCGGTCTGGCGGAGAGCGGAGACATCGTTCTCCTTTCCCCCGCGTGCGCGAGCTGGGACATGTTTCCTTCCTATGAGGCGCGAGGACGCATTTTTAAAGAGGCGGTGCATAACCTTTAAGTAGGGGGGTGGAAAAGCCCCTACTAAGGATGTACGAGGTGGCCTTTCCATGAACAAGAACCGCCAGGCGCCCGATCTGTGGCTGCTTATCTGTATTTTGGCCCTGCTGGCCATCGGAATCGTCATGGTATACAGTGCAGGTTCCGTCCTCGCTTTTCATGACTATGGCGATAAGTTTTATTTTGTGAAGCGTCAGCTGTTTTTTGCCTGTCTGGGGCTTGCTGCCATGTACTTCACATCGAGGATCGATTTTCGGGTTTGGAAGAAATACAGCAAGATTGCGCTGCTGGTCTGCTTTTTTTTGCTTATTATCGTATTGATTCCTGGCATCGGCGTTGTTCGCGGCGGGGCCAGAAGCTGGCTGGGCATCAGCTCGTTCGGCATTCAGCCCTCCGAGTTCATGAAGCTGGGCATGATTCTGTTTCTATCGCGCTGGCTTAGCAAGCAAGACTATGATATTACATCCTTTACCAGAGGGCTGATGCCGCCGCTAGGTTTAATCGGACTGGCATTCGGGCTGATCATGCTCCAGCCTGATTTGGGTACGGGCGCCGTTATGCTCGGTGCTGCGATGATGATCGTATTTACGGCAGGAGCACGGATGAAGCATCTGGGCTTTCTCGCATTAGGCGGGATAGCCGGATTCATAGGCTTGATTCTGACGGCTCCCTACCGGCTGAAGCGGATAACCGGCTTTCTTGATCCATGGTCCGATCCGCTCGGCGCAGGCTACCAGATCATCCAATCTCTCTATGCGATAGGGCCGGGCGGACTCGGCGGACTCGGACTAGGCATGAGCCGTCAGAAGTACGCTTATGTGCCTGAACCGCAGACTGATTTTATTTTTTCGATCCTGGCCGAAGAGCTGGGGTTCATCGGCGGCTTGATTGTACTGCTCTTGTTCGCCGCCTTGGTGTGGCGGGGCATGAGGGTGGCCATGACGGTTACCGACGGCTTTGGCAGTCTGCTGGCCGTAGGGATCGTAGGCATGGTCAGCATCCAGGTCGTCATCAATATCGGCGTCGTTATCGGTTTGATGCCGGTGACAGGGATTACGCTGCCGCTCATCAGTTACGGAGGCAGCTCGCTGACGCTGATGCTGACGGCGCTCGGCATTCTATTAAATATTTCCCGTTATGCGAGGTGAAGGGTATGCGTGTCGTTTTGACCGGCGGCGGAACGGGGGGGCATATTTACCCCGCCGTTGCCATAGCAAGACAATGTGAGAAGGAAGATCCGAAGACGGAGTTTTTATATATCGGAGGCGAGCGAGGCCTAGAAAGCAAGCTGGTACCCCAAGAGAAGCTGCCGTTCGAGAGCATCGATATCACGGGGTTCCGGCGCAAGCTGTCGATGGACAACGTGAAGACGATCATGCGTTTTTTCAAAGGCGTAAAGCGATCGAAGGCCCTACTGAAGGAGTTTAAGCCCGATGTCGTGATCGGGACGGGTGGATATGTGTGCGGCCCTGTCGTTTACGCCGCCGCGAAGCTGGGAATACCGACCATGATTCATGAGCAGAACGCGATTCCGGGCCTGACCAACCAATTCCTCAGCCGATATGCGGATACGGTTGCCGTCAGTTTTGAAGGAACGGAGTCTTCTTTTCCTAAAGCCAAAAGAACGGTATATACAGGAAATCCACGTGCGACAACGGTTTTATCCGCCAATCGTGAACGTGGATTTGCTACGCTCGGCATTCCGGTGGACAGCCAGGTCGTTCTGATCGTCGGCGGAAGCCGGGGAGCCAAGGCGATCAACAACGCGATGATCGGGATGGCGCCGTTCATTCACAAGCTGCCGAACGTCCATTTTGTATTTGTTACGGGCGATACGTATTTCGAGAATACGCGGGAATCCATTCGGTCCCAGCTCGGCACCATGCCGAATCATCTTCATATTTTGCCTTATATTCATAATATGCCGGAAGTGCTTGCGGCTACTTCGCTGATCGTAAACCGTGCGGGAGCCTCATTCCTGGCGGAAATTACATCGCTTGGCATCCCATCCGTCCTTATACCATCACCTAACGTCACCAATAACCACCAGGAGGCGAATGCGAGGCAATTGGAGGAAGCGGGGGCATCCAGCATGATTTTGGAAAAGGACTTGACGGCTGAATCGCTGTTCCGAAAGCTTGAGGAGATCATGACCAACCGCTCCGCAAGGGAGCTGATGTCTGCGGCTTCGAAAGAGCTCGGCAAACCGGACTCGGCAGCCGTCATAACCCAAGAAATCCGCCGGTTAACCGGCAAACGCTAAAACGGCTGGGCGATTGTCACACACCTATGGAGCCTGACATAAGATACTCTATAATCGTGACACACCCATGAGGCCGGCATTACTGACAGCGGCCATCTCTTCATCCAGTTGAAGGAATGGCCTTTTGGTTTTGAAAGTCAAGGGAGGTTTATTAAAAAATGCAGCAGTGGAAATCGCTACTATCAGAGGCCAATGTCGGAGCAGTGCTATGGAATGAACCGCTGGCAAAATATACGACATGGAAAATAGGCGGACCAGCCGATTGCCTGATTGTTCCTGAGAACAAGGAACAGCTCAAGGAACTGGTCACTCTTCTCCATGCCCATCACATACCTTGGACACAGCTGGGTCGCGGTTCAAACATGCTGGTTGCCGATAAAGGGATTCGGGGAGCGGTCATCAAGCTGGGCCAGGGTTTTGAGGAGCTTCGTTTTGACGGAGAGACGGTAACTGCAGGCGGCAGTCTGTCTTTTGTCAAACTTAGTGTTCTGGCCGGAAAACAAGGATTATCCGGGCTCGAATTTGCCGGAGGCATTCCTGGATCGGTCGGAGGGGCCGTCTACATGAATGCGGGTGCCCATGGGTCTGATGTGTCACGCATATTCAAGTCCGCTGACATTGTACTGGAAACAGGGGAATTGGTTACGTATGCTGCGAAAGATATGGCGTTTGATTACCGACACTCCATTCTGCATGAACGAAAAGGGATTGTGACTGAAGCGGTATTTGAGCTCCGTCAAGGAGACCGTAAGGAGATTACAGCTGTTATGGCCTCCTATAAGGACCGTCGCCGGCGTACGCAGCCACTCCAATCCGCAACGGCAGGCAGCGTATTTCGCAACCCGCCCGGCGACCATGCGGCGAGGTTGATCGAGGCTGCCGGTCTCAAGGGCCTGCGGATCGGAGGCGCAGAAGTTTCTTTACAGCATGCCAATTTCATCGAGAACACCGGTCAAGCGACAGCAGAGGACGTGCTCGCTTTGATGGAACGCATCAAGGAAACCATATCGGAGAAGAACGGAATTCAAATGGTGCCTGAGGTGTACGTTCTGGGCGAGCGGTAAACTCGGAGGTGATACATTGGACAAATTGGTGATTGAGGGCGGAAGGCCCCTATCAGGAACCATACGTATCCATGGAGCAAAAAATGCAGCTTTACCTATTCTAGCAGCAAGTCTTCTTGCAGAAGGGACTGTAAGATTAAGCAATGTCCCGCATCTGCTGGATATTGAAGTGATGCTCAGCATTCTCGGCCGTCTCGGCTCCAAATGCAAGCATGAGCTGGAGACGGTGACCGTGGATACCTCGTCGGCCAATTCGTTTCATGTCCCGGAAGATCTAATGAAGCAGATGCGATCCTCCATCTTTTTGATGGGACCTCTGCTGGCCCGTTTTGGTGAAGTGACGATCTACCAGCCCGGAGGCTGCGCGATCGGTGAACGCAAGATCGACCTCCATCTTAAAGGATTGCAGGCGCTTGGTGCGGAAATCGAGGAGAGCAACGATAAAATCCATTGCAGGGCCAGCCGTTTGATCGGAACCGATATTCATCTGGATTTTGCCAGCGTGGGGGCGACGGAGAATATCATGATGGCAGCTGCAACGGCGCTCGGCACGACAGTGCTCACCAATGCCGCGAGAGAGCCTGAAATTCAGGACCTTCAGCATTTCCTGAACAAAATGGGAGCGAACATTATCGGTGCAGGAACGGATACCATAACGATCCATGGCGTGGAGCGCCTGGAGCCTTGCGAGTATGAGATCATTCCGGACCGGATCGTTGCCGGCACCGTCATGATCGCAGCGGCGGTTACCCGCGGCAGCGTAACGCTTACAAAGACCAATCCGTCCCATTTAACTTCCCTTATACATGTGCTGAAGCGCGCCGGTGTTCAAACCAGTATATGCAATGATATAATAAATATAAGCTGCATGAGCCGTCCTAAAGCTGTGGAACGAATCGTGACTTCGCCGTATCCTTCGTTCCCGACTGATTTGCAATCCCAGGTCATGGTCTTGCTGTCCTTGGCCGACGGATTTAGCGTGATGAAAGAGACGGTATTCGAAGGGCGGTTTAAGCATGTGGAGGAACTCTCCCGCATGGGAGCGGACATTTCCACGGATCTGAACTATGCATTCATACGCGGCGTTCAGAGAATTTACGGAGCCACCGTGGAAGCAACCGATCTTCGGGCTGGAGCGGCGCTCGTCATTGCCGGTTTGGCCGCGCAGGGAACGACCGTGGTGGAGCAAGTTCACCATATTGATCGCGGTTATGATCGTATTGAAAACATGTTCCAAGGTTTAGGCGCACGGATCTATCGTCAGTCCCCGGTGCCAAAGCCGCTTGATTTAGCCAATTGAGGTCCTGAGCATCCCCTCCAGGAGGAGGGGATAACAGGTCTTTATGGAGAGAGTGGATATGTCCAAGACACATATGCCTGTCCTGAAGCAGGACAAGCCCAAACCGAAAACGGCCAAAAAAATCATATGGATTCTTTTGCTGCTGTTCGCAGCTCTGCTGACGATCTTGTTTTTCCGGTCGTCGGTCAGCCAAGTTACCGAGATTCATTTTACAGGCAATACGTTTAATACAAATGAGCAGCTTACCAAGCAAAGCGGGCTCCACATCGGAGACCAGTACTTTGGCGTCGACCCCACGCTCGTGCAGGAGCGCCTGATGGAGCTGGGCACGATTAAGACGGCCGAAGTGGTCAAGAGCTTTCCCGGCGAAATCAGTATCGTGGTGACGGAACATCCTACGGTTGCCTATGAGCTGTCCGACAGCGGCGAGCTGCAAGCGATTCTGTCGAGCGGTACCTCGGTTCCCGTCACGGCAAGCGGCATTGCCGTGGAGAAGCCGATTCTGACCAATTGGGATGCGAACGACCCCAACAAGGCCAAGCTCAGCAAAGTACTTGCCGATATTCCGGGCAGCCTGACTTCGGACATTTCGGAGATCATGCCATCGCCAACGTTATCTTTTCCGGACCGGATCAAGATGTACACGCGTTCCAAATTCGAGGTCATTACATCGGTTTCCTTGCTCCGTGACAAGGTGGAGTACTTGAATCAGGTTACGGAAATCGAACGGCCGGGTGTGATTACGATGCTGGAAGCCGATTCTTACGTGCCGTTTGAAGAAGAAGTTGGAGAAGACACTGAGGAAGGGCAATAACCCCCTACTCAGGCATAGGAATAAATGGTACAATTGAAAGTATTGACAACTTGTTTCGGATCTTCTTTTTTGAATGACTTTTACGGCCTGTTATAGCAAATGTTGGCAGTAAAAAAAATGTAGAAAAAAGAGGGAAAGACCCGCGAGTGTTGAATAAGTAGAAATGTATTCTTTATAATCAAAATTAATTTGCTAAAAACAGGAGGTGCCAGGGCTTGAGCAACAATGACATCATTGTTAGTTTGGACATCGGTACATCCAAAGTTCGTGCTATTATTGGGGAAGTTAATAATGGAACCTTTAATATTATTGGAGTTGGATCTGCCGACTCGGAGGGAATTCGCAAAGGTGCAATTGTAGATATCGACCAGACCGTACAATCCATTCGCAGCGCTGTTGATCATGCGGAGCGTATGGTCGGTATTCAAATATCCGAAGTTTATGTCGGCATATCTGGAAATCATATCGGACTTCAATCCAGCCACGGCGTCGTGGCAGTATCGAACGAGGATCGCGAAATTGGTGAAGAGGACATTGACCGCGTGCTGAAGGCAGCGGAAGTCGTTGCGCTTCCTCCCGATCGTGAAATTATCGATGTGGTTGCTAAACAGTTTGTAGTTGACGGTTTGGAAGGAATCTCTGATCCGCGAGGAATGATCGGCGTAAGGCTGGAAGTGGAAGCGACGATTATAACTGGCGCCAAAACGGCAATACATAACCTGTTACGCTGCGTGGAGAAATCAGGTCTGAAAGTGAAGGATCTGGTGCTGATACCGCTTGGTGCTGGACAGCTGGCCTTGTCAAAGGACGAGAAAACGATGGGATCCGTGCTGGTCGACGTCGGAGCGGGCTCAACCACGCTGGCTGTGTTCGAGGGAGGCAGCATTGCCGCAACCTCCACGCTTCCGGTAGGCGGAGATTTCGTGACGAATGATATCGCATACGGCCTGCGAACGCTGACGGATCAAGCAGAGAAGGTTAAACTGAAGTACGGGTGCGCGCTGATCGAGAGTGCCGCACACGAAGTAACGTTTAAGGTAACGAGAATTGGAAGCAATGTGGACAAGGAGTTCACTCAAGAGGATCTGGCAGCTATCATAGAGCCTCGCGTTCAGGAAATATTCCAATTAGTGCGCCAAGAAATCAAGCGCTTGGGTTACAGTGAGCTTCCTGGTGGTTATATACTTACTGGGGGCACTATGTCCATGCCTGGTGTGCTGCAGGTGGCACAAAATGAGCTGGCGACTTCCGTACGGATTGCGGTTCCCGATTTTATCGGTGTTCGTGATCCGGGATACTGCAGCGGAGTCGGCATCCTCCATAATGCAATCCGGAACGTACGTGTACGGAATACAGGAGGAAGCAACAACAGCAGCGGAAATAGCAAGAAACCGGTGAACCGCGCTAAGCAGCAAAATCCTGTCGCAGCAACTCAGGAGACCAGCCAGAAGCCGGGATTTATTGAACGCCTGAAAAAGATGTTCAGCGAGTTTATATAGCGGATTCATTCGACTGTGGACGTGCCATCCACGCACATTGAGGGGGAGATGGATTAGATGTTGGAATTTGATTTTGAAATGGAGAGCTTAGCTCAAATAAAAGTAATCGGAGTAGGCGGCGGTGGAAGCAACGCCGTTAACCGAATGATTGAAAATGGTGTGCAAGGCGTTGAATTCATTACGGTCAATACGGATGCTCAGGCACTCCACCTTGCAAAATCCGAACATAAACTGCAAATCGGGGACAAGCTCACTCGCGGTCTTGGTGCAGGCGCCAATCCTGACGTAGGCAAGAAGGCTGCGGAAGAATCCCGTGATTTGATCATGAACACCCTGAAGGGTGCCGATATGGTATTCGTTACAGCCGGTATGGGTGGCGGTACAGGTACTGGAGCTGCGCCAGTCATTGCCGAAATCGCTAAGGAGTGCGGGGCATTAACGGTTGGGGTTGTCACCCGTCCGTTTACGTTCGAAGGACGCAAGCGTGCTTCCCAAGCGGAGCTTGGCATTGAAGCATTGAAAGAGAAAGTGGACACACTCATCGTCATTCCGAATGATCGCTTGCTGGAGATCGTGGATAAGAAGACACCGATGCTGGAAGCGTTCCGAGAAGCTGATAACGTATTGCGTCAGGCCGTTCAGGGCATTTCCGATCTGATCCAAGTGCCGGGTCTGATCAACCTTGACTTTGCCGACGTGAAAACGATCATGACAGAACGCGGCTCGGCTCTGATGGGTATAGGACTGGCTACTGGTGAAAACCGTGCCTCCGAGGCTGCCCGCAAGGCGATCATGAGCCCGCTGCTTGAAACCTCAATCGAAGGTGCTCGCGGTGTCATCATGAATATTACGGGAGGAACCAATCTTTCCTTGTATGAAGTGAATGAAGCGGCCGAGATTGTCACATCTGCTTCTGATCCGGAAGTGAACATGATCTTCGGTGCGATCATTGAGGAAAGCATGAAGGATGAAATCAAGGTAACGGTTATCGCTACCGGCTTTGAGAGCAAGCCTGCTCCAATCCCGCCGGGACGTCGTCCTGCAATGCCGCAAGGGGAACAACAGCAGCAACAGCAGCCGGAAACGGACAAGAGTAATGTGAATCTGAAGCCGTTTGGCAATCAGAGCAATGATCAGCTTGATATTCCTACTTTTCTTCGCAATCGTACCCGCAATAATGATTAATAACGGTAAGCCTGTGCTTCGTCATCATGATGAAGACAGGCTTATTTTTATATCCAAGCCTCGTCATCTTCCTTTTATTTCATATACAAGGCCAACAGCTGATGCTGTCACACTTTCACGAATGAAAGCCCAATCAGCAATTACTGTGGAAATTCCGGATATTCCCCGAGCCTTCCTGCCAAGTTAGAGATTGCCGATAACGCTAAGAGGCTGCTCTTGGTACAGGTCTCTAAAAACTGCCCTTCATCGACAAAAAAAGTCTGAAATCCGCCCACAGGTTTAGACAGACTTTGAATTCTATTCTTCTTATACTAGTAACATCTCCCATAGCCCAGAATTCAACAGAAGGATAACGGTAGAGGATTCTTCGACTAGGCAGGTGAACAACCTGGTTGTTTATATTGATCTCATATTTTTGGCAAACCTCGTCATTGACGCCGTTTTGCTGGCTTTGACCGCCTGGATGCGAAGAGTAAAGCCAACGTGGTGGAGGCTTGCATTATCCTCTGTGATCGGCGCTCTGTATGTCGTCATGATGTTTGTCCCGCAATTGTCGTTTTTGTTTACCTTTCTCATCAAGTTTGGACTATCGTTGATCATGCTGTGGGTGGCTTTCGGCTTTGTAAGCCTGCAGAGCTATCTTCGGAATTTGGGAGCTTTTTATATGGTGAATTTTGCCGCAGCCGGAGGCATTATCGGTTTTCATTATTTGGTCCAAAATTCGGGAGAGTTGTTCAGCGGGATATGGTATACGACATCGGGCGGGCTATCCTTTGAATTGAAGGTGGGATTCTGGTTTGCGTGCATTACCTTTTTTGTAGTTGTATTCGCGTTTAAAGCCGTTCAGACCACGAAACGAAAAACCGAGAGCCGGGAAGCCTTATTGGGAGAAGTGTCCGTATGGATCGGCAGCGCTAAAATAAGCTGTGTGGGTCTGCTTGATACAGGTAACCAATTGAGCGATCCCTTGACGCGCACGCCGGTTATGGTGATGGAAGCAGAACTATGGGAAGCCTACCTGCCCCAGGGATGGAGCAAACAGCTGATGGAGGGGGAACCGGACAAATTAATCATGGGGCTGGCGGCAGAGGAATTCGAATGGCAGGACCGCCTGCGGCTGGTTCCGTATCGCGGCGTCAACCGGGGTGCTGCATTTATGCTTGCGCTGAAGCCTGACATGGTACGAGTCGAGCTGGGGGGATTTGAATACACGGCATCCAAGGTGCTGATTGGTCTTGACGGCGGAACGCTTTCGGGAGACAGGGCATACAGGGCCATCATTCATCCAGCATTGACGGAAGGAGAGGGGACGCTGAAGAATGCACAACCTGCCATAACGGGCGATTCTCAGAATCATGAGGCGACCGGTCTGACATCAGGCGAGGCCAAGACTGCAGGATAATGACAGGTGAAGCCATTTTCATAGTGTTCGAGTCTGTAATCCAACATTTGAGCGATGGATAAGTCTTTGAAAATCTTCATGAAAACCCATCCTTTCCGGATTTGGAGCCTAAAGATGATGTTTATGAAGTCAGTTAAACCTTCGGGAAAACGCATTAGGAGGATAAGAGATGCCCGTTAAATGGAGATTAGCGTTGCAGCTGCAGTATTACCGCGTACTTTTTATGCTGGGTTTGAAGAGTCAGGAAATCTACTATATCGGAGGAAGCGAGGCGCTTCCGCCTCCGCTAACGAAAGAGGAAGAGGAGTTCTTGCTCAAAAAGCTGCCTACCGGCGATGCGGCCACACGGGCCATGCTGATCGAACGTAATCTGCGTCTGGTCGTTTATATCGCCCGCAAATTCGAGAACACCGGCATTAACATCGAAGATTTGGTGTCGATCGGTGCCATCGGTTTGATTAAGGCGGTGAATACGTTTGACCCCGAAAAAAAAATCAAGCTGGCCACGTATGCCTCGCGCTGCATTGAAAACGAAATTTTGATGTACCTGCGCCGGAATAACAAAACACGAAGCGAGGTCTCTTTCGACGAGCCGCTGAATATCGATTGGGACGGCAATGAATTGCTTCTGTCCGACGTATTGGGCACCGAGAACGACACCATCTACCGCAACATCGAGGAACAGGTTGACCGGAAGCTGCTGCAAAAAGCACTCGATAAATTGAGCGACCGGGAACGCATGATTATGGAGCTTCGTTTCGGCCTGCAGGACGGGGAAGAAAAGACGCAAAAAGACGTGGCAGACCTGCTTGGAATCTCGCAATCCTACATTTCCCGATTGGAGAAGAGAATCATTAAACGGCTCCGCAAAGAATTCAACAAGATGGTGTAACTGGAAATCGCAAGGAATAAAATAACCCCCCTCGGAGATAATGTACAGTAATGTTTCTCCTTGGGAGGTTAGTCATCATGACGCGAAACAAAGTTGAAATTTGTGGTGTGGATACGTCAAAACTGCCTGTTCTGACGAACGTGGAAATGAGGGAGCTGTTTCATAATCTGCAGCAGAACAATGAACGGTCGGCCCGAGAAAAATTGGTGAACGGCAACCTGAGACTGGTGCTCAGCGTCATCCAAAGGTTCAACAATCGGGGAGAGTTCGTTGATGATCTGTTTCAGGTAGGCTGCATCGGATTGATGAAGGCCATCGACAATTTTGATTTATCGCAAAATGTTAAATTTTCCACTTATGCCGTACCGATGATTATCGGAGAAATACGTCGATATTTAAGGGACAATAACCCGATTCGCGTCTCCCGATCACTGCGCGATATTGCCTACAAGGCACTTCAGGTCCGGGATCAGCTGACCAATGCGAATTCGCGTGAACCAACGATTTTTGAAATTTCCGAAGCGCTGAATGTGCCCAAGGAAGACGTTGTTTTTGCACTCGATGCCATTCAAGATCCCGTTTCGCTGTTTGAGCCGATTTATCATGACGGTGGCGATCCGATATATGTGATGGATCAAATCAGTGATGACAAGAACAAGGATGTGTCCTGGATTGAGGAAATCGCTCTCCGGGAAGCGATGCACAAGCTCGGGCAGCGCGAAAAAATGATTCTGTCCATGCGGTTTTACGAAGGCAAAACCCAGATGGAAGTTGCCGATGAAATCGGTATCTCCCAAGCCCAAGTGTCGCGCCTGGAGAAGTCGGCGATCAAGCAGATGCAAAAGCACGTCAAAACTTAAGGAAGCCCAGCAATCAAACGAACAGACAACGATCCCGTTAATGGGGTCGTTTTTTTCGTTTTAGATAAGCTATTTTACCCAAGCGGATCATATATTGAACAGAGGGATGCGGATTGAACAGGGATGGACGGATAACCTTCAAATACATCTAAGGTGTGATGCTCATGATACCTGATAATCAAATGGTGGGGAAAAAGATGAAAATTTCCGATTTTCAAACAAAGGATGTTATTAATATCATCGACGGCAAGCGGCTCGGGCAAATCAGCGATTTGGAGCTGGATCTGCGGCAGGGCCGGATTGAAGCGATCGTGGTGCCGAGCTACGGCAAATTCATGGGGCTGTTCGGCGGCGGAAGCGATCTGATCATACCGTGGCGGAATATCGTCAAGATCGGCTCGGACGTGGTCCTTGTCAAAATGGAGGAACTGCGGAGAACGCCGGATGATCAGGAACCGGTGGAGTATCTGGATCGTCCTGACCGTCGTTCCTTCTAACCAAACGGCGGGTTCATATGTCTCCGGCGTATGTTTTCTGTTACACTGGTCATAGAGGTGAATGTTCATGGAACCGTTTGTTAGTCAAGATCGGCAGACACCGAGTCTGTTTGTGCTCGAAAAATGGGAAGGGAAGTCAGCGGCCGCACTCACGGCCGGGTTCACGGGCCGGCATGGCGGCGTGAGCCGGATACCCTACGACAGTTTGAATATGGCCTTTCATGTCGGAGACGAGCCGGGTGACATTGTCGAGAACCGGAAGCGGGTCGCCGCGGCGCTTGGCTTTTCTCTCGAAGACTTGACGTGCGGCGAGCAGGTGCACGGCGTCCGGATTGGCGTCGTTCATGATAAGGACAGGGGCAGAGGGAGCTTGGACCGGGCCTCGGCCTATCAAGATACGGATGGGCTCGTAACCGATGTTCCCGGCGTGCTGCTGACTTCCTTCTACGCGGACTGCGTGCCGCTGTATTTCTGGGACCCGGTCACGGGCGCCGTCGGTCTGGCCCACGCGGGCTGGAAGGGAACCGTGGGTGCCATAGCCGAACAAATGGCGGTCAGGATGTCTGCGGAATACGGAAGCTTGCCTCGGAACCTCCATGCAGCCATCGGTCCGTCGATCGGCGAATGCTGTTACGAGGTGGACGATCGGGTCATGGATCGTGTCCGCGAACTCGGAATTGAAGGATCCCCAGTCGATAAAGTTACAAATTCAGTTCTTTATATCGACAAGGGACACGGGAAATACATGCTGAACTTGAAAGAAATAAACAGACACATTATGATTAAAGCAGGAATATTGGCGGAACATATCGAATGTACATCATGGTGTACAAGCTGCAATCACGATCGGTTCTTCTCCTATCGCAAAGATGGAGGGACTACGGGTCGGATGGCGAGTTGGATCGGGATGAGAAAGAGGTGAGTCGTCCCTTGAGTTTGAAGGAACGTATCGATCAAGTGGAACAGCGAATAACGGAGGCTTGCGCAAGAAGCGGCAGGGACCGGAATGATGTGAACATGATTGCGGTCACGAAATATGTCTCCTTGGATATGACAGCTTCGGTACTGGATCACGGACTTTTGCATATCGGCGAGAACCGCTGGCAGGATGCCCAGGCGAAGTGGAATGCACTCGGCAGCCGCGGCACATGGCATTTCATCGGCCATCTTCAGACCAATAAGGTCCGGGATGTCATTGATAAATTTCAATATATTCATTCGCTCGACCGCTTGTCTTTGGCCCATGAGCTGGAGAAGCGGGCGGCTGCGCTGAATCTGCAGGTATCCGCCTTGATGCAGGTCAATATCTCGGGTGAGGAATCCAAGTACGGCTTGCCTCCCGAGCAAGCAGCCGAGTTTTTGAAGGAAATCAACAGTCTTTCGCACGTAAAGGTAACTGGACTCATGACCATGGCTCCATACGAATCGTCGGCGGAGCAGACGCGTCCTGTATTTCGTGGTTTAAGACAACTAAGAGATGAGCTGAACGAGCAGGCGCTTACGGCGGAGCCATTGACCGAATTGTCCATGGGCATGTCCAATGACTTTGAAGTTGCCATAGAGGAAGGGGCGACCTGGGTGCGTCTCGGCTCAATTTTAGTAGGGAAAGAGGAGGTTTGAGAATGGGCGTGATGAACCGGTTTATGAATTTCTTGGGACTGCAAGAGGAAGAAGAAGTTGTGGAACGCGAGGTTCTGGCCTCGCAGGAAGAGCCGGTGGAGGCAACGCCGTTTGATCATCGGAAAAACCAAAAGAGCGGCAATATCGTTAGCATTCATTCGCAGAAGAACGTTAAGGTTGTATTAGTCGAGCCTCGTTCATATGATGAAGCACAGGAGATTGCAGATCATCTGCGGTCATTCCGAACGGTTGTGGTCAACCTTCAGCGCGTGAGGAACGATCAGGCGCTGCGCATTATCGATTTTCTTAGCGGAACCGTTTATGCGCTTAGCGGCGGAATCTCGAAGGTGGGCGGGAACATCTTCCTATGCACGCCGGATACCGTTGAGATCCAAGGTTCGATCTCGGAGATTCTAGCAGACGAGCATGAATATAACAGAATGAGGTGATTTAGGCTTTGACCTACGAAATTTACAGTATCGTTGGAACGCTGTTCCAAATTTATTTTTACATGATCTTGGTCTACGTCTTAATGTCATGGCTTCCGAATGTGAGGGAAAGCTTTGTCGGGGAGCTGCTTGGCAAGCTGGTAGAGCCTTATCTGGCGCCTTTTCGCCGGTTCATTCCGCCGATTATGGGCATGATCGATATTTCCCCGATTATCGCGTTGTTCGTCCTACAGCTGGCACAGCGCGGCGTATACGCTATTCTCGGATATTTCCTGTAGCAGGAGAATGAATGATGAAACTGGACATCTACGATCATTTTCACAAGGACGAACGGGAATTTGTGGACCGGGCTTGGGAATGGGTGGTCAATGCCGGACAATATCATGAAACCAAGCTGACGGATTTCCTGGATCCCAGGCAGCGGTTCATTCTGGAATCACTCGTGAATCGTCATCCGGACGTGCATGCCGTGTTTGATGGCGGACATGCTGAGGCCGAACGCGTGCGGGCGATGATTGCCCCGGATTACCGGGCGCTTGAAGGCGAGGATCTGAAGATGAAGGTGCTCAGCATCTCTTCCGGAGATCAGAAGTTTCTGGAGCTGGAGCATGGCGATTATATGGGGTCGATATTGGGTCTGGGCATTAAGAGATCCAAGATCGGTGATATCCATGTGCTTGCGGACGGCTGCCATGCGGTCGTTGCCGACGATATCAGCGCCTTCCTGCATCTGAATCTAAGCCAGGTCCACCGGGTGCATGTCATGACGGATCTGCTGCCGCTGGACAAGCTTCAGGTGGCCCAAACGAATTTTGAGGCGATGGACATTACGGTATCTTCCATGAGACTGGACGGAATCGCCAGCGATGCCTACCGGATCAGCCGCACAAAAATCGTGGTTCCGATCAAGGCCGGCCGGTGCCGCGTCAACTGGAAAGTGGAAGAGGATCCCTCTACGAATTTAAAAGAAGGCGATGTCGTCTCCATCCAAGGATTTGGACGGTTTAAAGTACTGGAGACGGGCGGCCTGACGAAAAAAGGGCGGTACCGTATCAAGGTTGGGAAATATGCTTGACCTTTGAAGGAATTGCCGTTTTTTTGTCGAAACCATACAGGGAACATTCAAAATGACAATGGATTTGCCGATAAATCGTAAATGACCGCTATTGTCTTCACGGACGGGTGGTTTGGCTAACACAGCGGACGGACCGTCCTGTAAGGCCCATATATTTAGGAGGTGCACACCATGCCATTGACACCGCTTGATATACATAACAAGGAATTCGCCCGTCGAATTCGCGGTTATGATGAGGACGAGGTCAACGAGTTTTTGGATCAGATTATTAAGGATTATGAAAGTGTGATTCGGGAAAATAAAGAATTAGGCAACCAGCTAATGGCGATGCAAGAAAGACTGGATCATTTTTCGAATATTGAGGAAACCTTATCGAAGACCATCATTGTCGCCCAGGAGGCGGCGGATGAGCTGAAGAACAACGCGAAGAAGGAAGCTCAGCTGATCATTAAGGAATCCGAGAAGAACGCGGACCGGATCATTAACGATGCGCTCGGGAAATCCCGCAAAATCGCGCTGGAGGTTGAAGAGCTGAAGAAGCAGGCCTCCATTTACCGCACCCGTTTCCGCTCCTTGGTAGAGGCTCAGCTGGAGCTTCTGAAGCAGGAAGGCTGGGAGACGCTGGAGAACCGCGAACCGAGTCTGGAGCCGAAAGAGGTATACTAGGCGGGTATCCGGTTGACTTTTTTCGCGAAGTCGTCTATAACTAATAACATATTGTTGATTCATACCGTAATTCGTTGATGGGAATAGTACGCGAAGGATCTGTCCCCCAGAGAGCCGGCAGTTGCTGAAAGCCCGGCGTTCAGGCCTAGCAGAAGATCATCCCGGAGAAGTGAAGCTGAAGCGTGTAACCGCGTGCGTAAGCTAAGCCGTCTGCCGAACGTTATATCGGACCTTGCCTTACGAACAGGCATGGACATTGAGGTGTCGCTTGAGCAGGCTTCCATTAGAAGTCGGCCGGGCGAAATTAGGGTGGTAACGCGAGACAGGTTCTCGTCCCTTGGGGGATGGGGCCTTTTTTTATGTTCACAGAACATTTACGAAAAAGGGCGAGTTCAAAAAGGTCGGTTTTCAGCACCGAAGCTTATGCTTCCGATGTGCGTTTTTTCAAACGCTTCAGTTGGATGAAGCTAGGGGGTGAGGAGCGGAGCGTACGTAGTTTGTACGTGAGCACCGGAAGGCCCGGCTGGATTCAAGATTCGATCAAAATCGGACTTTTTGAACAACCTCGAAAAAGGTGAAAGGAAGATCGGTATGAACAGAGTAGACGTCAAGGAGAAGGCGCGGGCAAGAGAACTGCGCATCTTGAACAAATGGAACGAGGAGAACACGTTCAAGAAATCAATCGAGCTGCGGGCAGGCAAGCCGAATTATGTATTTTACGAAGGTCCGCCGACCGCGAACGGCGCGCCTCATATCGGGCACGTGCTCGGCCGCGTCATCAAGGATTTTGTGGGCCGCTATCAGACGATGAAGGGCTACCATGTCGTCCGGAAAGCGGGCTGGGATACGCACGGGCTTCCGGTAGAACTGGGCGTAGAGAAGCAGTTGGGCATCTCCGGCAAGCAGGAAATCGAGAATTACGGCGTGGAGGCCTTTATCAAAAAGTGTAAAGCCAGCGTATTTGAATATGAGCATAAATGGCGCGAGCTGACCGAAGCGATTGCGTATTGGACCGACCTGGATCATCCGTACATCACGCTTGAGAACAACTATATCGAGAGTGTATGGAACATTTTGGCGACGATTCATGACAAGGGCCTTCTGTACCGTGGCCACCGCGTAAGCCCATACTGCCCTTGCTGTCAGACGACACTGAGCTCCCACGAAGTGGCACAGGGTTACGAGGATGTTAAAGACCTGAGCGCAACGGCGAAGTTTAAGCTGCATGACAGCGGAGAGTATGTGCTGGCATGGACGACGACGCCTTGGACGCTGCCATCCCACGTGGCGCTCGCCGTGAATCCGGATATGGATTACGCCCGCGTCGAGCAGGAGGACGGCATCTATATCGTGGCTAAAAATCTGGTAGAGGATGTCATGAAAGGCGACTTTACCGTTCTATCGACGTTGAAAGGCTCCGAGCTGGTCGGCAAGACTTACGACCCTCCATTCCCTTATGTAAAAGCGGAAAAATCGAACATCGTTGTCGGCGCATCCTTTGTTACCGATGCCAGCGGTACGGGGATTGTACACATGGCTCCTGCGCACGGTGAAGACGACTACCGCGTATGCCGCGAGAATGGCATCAGCTTCGTGAGCGTCGTGAACGGCCAAGGGCGTTATACGGATGAAGTGACGGATTTTGCCGGACGCTTCGTCAAGGATTGCGATCTGGACATCGTGAAGGCATTGTCCGAAAAAGGACTTCTTTACAGCAAAGAGAAGTACGAGCACAGCTACCCGTTCTGCTGGCGCTGTAAATCCCCGCTGCTCTATTATGCGATGGAGAGCTGGTTTATCGAAACGACGGCGGTTAAGGATCAGCTGATCGCGAACAACAACGAGGTGACCTGGTATCCGGGCCATGTGCGCGAGGGACGCTTCGGCAAATTCCTTGAAGACCTGGTCGACTGGAATATCAGCCGGAACCGTTACTGGGGAACACCGCTTAACGTATGGGTCTGCGATTCTTGCGAAGGGCAGTTCTCGCCGCACAGCATTGCGGAGCTTCGGGATAATGCCGTAGGCGAGGTGGCAGAGGATCTGGAGCTGCACAAGCCATATGTGGATGAAGTGAAAGTGAAATGCCTGCATTGTGAAGGCGGCGTGATGGAACGAACCTCGGAAGTCATCGACGTATGGTTTGACAGCGGATCGATGCCGTATGCGCAATACCATTATCCATTCGAGGACAAGGAGCAGTTCGAGCAGCAGTATCCTGCCGATATGATCTGCGAAGGGATCGACCAGACGCGCGGATGGTTCTACAGCTTGCTCGCCGTATCGACGCTCTTCACGGGTAAAGCGCCTTATAAAGCGGTCATGGCCACGGGCCATATTCTCGATGAGAACGGACAGAAGATGTCCAAATCCAAGGGCAACGTCATCGATCCTTGGGAAATCATCGAGGAGTACGGCACGGATGCCTTCCGTTGGGCACTCCTGGCCGACAGTGCGCCATGGAACAGCAAACGCTTTTCGAAAGGAATCGTCGGCGAAGCCAAATCTAAGGTTGTCGATACGCTGGTGAACACCCATGCGTTCCTGACTTTGTATGCCGGCATTGACGGCTATGATCCAAAGGAGCATGACTTCAAGGGATCAGACCATAAGCTGGACCGCTGGATTCTATCCCGCCTGAACAGCTTGATACAAGTGGTGGATAAGGGACTGGCCGTCAATGATTTCCTGAACGCGGCCAAAGCCATCGAAGCTTATGTGGATGAGCTGAGCAACTGGTATATCCGCCGTTCGCGCGACCGTTTCTGGGGCAGCGGACTCGGGGAAGATAAGCTGGCGGCATACGGGACGCTTACTCACGTGCTGTTGACGCTCTCCAAGCTGATGGCTCCGTTCACGCCGATGCTGTCCGAAGATATCTTCGTTAACCTGGGCGGCGGGGAGAGCGTGCATCTGGCCGACTTCCCGCAAGCCGACGAAGCGTTGATCGACAAAGCGCTCGAGCAGGACATGGAGACGGCAAGACAGATCGTAGAGCTTGCGCGCAACGTCCGCAACGAGACAGGAATCAAGACGCGTCAGCCGCTGTCCGAGCTCATCGTATCCATGGATCGCGAGTTCGATCTCGCGGGGTATGAAGACATCATCAAGGATGAGATCAACGTCAAAGCGATTGAGGTGGAGACCAGCGACAGCGGGTTCGTTGATTTCACGCTCAAAATGAACCTGAAGGTTGCAGGCAAAAAATACGGTAAAAATATCGGCTTCCTGCAAGGTTTCCTGAAGGGAATGAGCAGTGACGAGACCCGCAAGGTGGTCCAATCGGGCGGCGTGAACGTAACTTCACCGGAAGGCGAAGAATTGCAGATCACGTCCGAAGAGCTGCTGGTAGAGAAGAAGGCGAAGGAAGGCTTTGCATCCGCTTCGGGTTACGGGTTAACCGTTGCGCTCAATACGGATATCACGCCGGAGCTGGAGCAGGAAGGCTGGGTTCGCGAAGTGGTGCGTGCCGTGCAGGATACGCGCAAGAAGCTGGACCTCCCGATCGAGAAGCGGGTCAATCTGACACTCGATACGGATGATGAGCTTCAAGCTGCGATCACCGCATTTGAAGATGTGCTGCGCGAAAATGTTCTGGTTAACGATTTGCAATACGGACAAAGCGAAGGCATGGAGCGGGTTGAGCTTGGCGGCAAAACCATTGGCATCCATATCGCCTGAAAATAGTTGATATTATTAAACCACCGCCATGAAAATGGCGGTGGTTTTTTTGCTGTCCCCAATAAGCACCGGCTTTGTTCGGAGGATTCCGTGCGAATGAGATGCTTCCAACAGATGCATAATAATCAGCGAATTCTCATGCATGATATGTAAGGTTTCAAGCACGAAGAAAGCGGATCCTGATCTGTTTTTTCCAGAGTCTGCCTAGTATAGTGGCAAGGGGGCGGTGAATATGGCAGAGAAGCCGGAAAATGCGTTATCAACCGAAAAGAATAAATCGCTTGTGGAAGCTGAGCGGGACCAATTGAGCGCCATACACCGCATGACCACGGACATCGCGCAGCAGCTGGAGAAGGCCCGGATCGCGGAATACACCCAGCTGTTGAACCGCCCCTGGAAATTGATATGGACCAATCTGCTGGCCGGGTCGGCACGCGGCGTGGGAATTGCGATCGGGTTTACTTTTTTTGCGGCAACCATCATATATGCCCTGCAGGCGCTTGGCGCGCTGAATTTGCCTATTATCGGCGATTACATTGCGGATATTGTCCGGATTGTTCAGCGGCAGCTTGAACTAACGTAATGGATTATGTAATGCCCGGCAGCCGCTGCAAGTCATATGCTGCCGGGTAAGACGCTTAATCAGCTGAATGCTTCATCATCCGGGTCGCCATTGGGGTCAAGGAGATAGCTTCCTTCGCCCCGGTTCAGGTAATCGACATATTGGGGACTGCGTACAATAAACACTTCCGAGCCATCGATATTGGTGGCAACGAAGTTTTCGTACACCTCCACAAATCCGCCTTGATCGTCGCCATTCTCGATATCCATTTCGTTATAGCTGTCCATTTCGTTGCCTTCCGCCAAAGCCGGGGAATTGGAGTTCCCCCAGCTCTCAACGATCTGCCAGGCGTCTTCGCCGTCAAATGCAGCATATTCATGCTCATCCATACTGGATTTTCCGAAAGCGGGAGCTAGAACGTCCTCCTCGACCGGACGGTCGCGGGACACGCGCTCCCGAGGCGTATGTTCTACGCAATATTGCGTATCCGGGATAACCTCCAGCCGCTCGTACGGAATGGGCTGGCCGCAGGTAAGGCACACGCCGTAACGGCCATGATGAATGGCTTCCAGCGAAAAAATAACCCGCTGCAGCTCTTGATCCACCCTGTCCTGAAGCGCGAGGTCTTTTCCTCTTTCAAACACCTCGGTTCCCACATCGCCAGGGTGATTATCAATATGGGACAGCTCGCCGGTCATATCTCGCTCCGATTCTCCCAGCCCGTGTTGGTCGTTATTGACCATGCGCCGTTCAAGTTCAACCTTTCGATCCATCAGCTTTTGTTGCAAATTATGAAGTTGCTCCTGAGTGAGATGCGACATGTCAGGCTCCTTTCATGGTCCCGAAGTTGACCTTCTTGGTTCATAGGTATAGAGTGCACCCATCGATAAGGTTTTACTGACGGAAAATGTTCTCGCCGCTGGGCAGGAATGGACGGTTTCTCAGCCGCTGTGCTACAATAAGACGAGTTACGGACCGATCGGCGAAGATGTTCGCCTGATTGGAGAAGACAAGAACGGAGTGACATAAACAAGTGGTATATTATTTGATTGCATTTGTTTTATTTCTTATCGATCAGGGAACCAAGTACTTGATTGCTACCAGACTCGAGCTTTATGAACAGATACCGGTCATCGGGGATTTCTTCCTGATCACGTCCAGCCGGAACCGGGGAGCCGCGTTCGGCATACTCCAGGACCAGTTATGGTTCTTCATCGTGGTGACACTAATCGTTGTGGGCGGAATCGTCTGGTACCTGCAGAAGGTATCGAAAGAAGGACGCAAGCTGCTGCCTACCGCGCTAGCGCTTGTACTGGGCGGGGCACTCGGGAACTTCATCGATCGATTGATAATGGGAGAGGTCGTCGATTTCCTCCAGTTTAATTTTGGCAGCTACACCTTCCCGATCTTCAATATTGCCGATTCTTGCATCGTGATCGGCGTGGGATTGATCATATTGGATACGCTTCTGGAAGGAAGACGCGAGAAGATGCAGACAACAAGTGAAGTTTCTGGCACAGAAGGGACTGAATGATGGTGCAAGACGGTAAGGATACAGATACGGATTGGACAGATGAGAACGGTCAGGAACCGGAAGCCAGCGAATGGACGGTGGATGCCGACGCTGCCAAAACCCGTATCGATAAATACATAACGGAGAATCTTGGGGAAGAAGTGTCGCGTTCCCAAGTGCAGTTATGGATTGCCGACGGACATGTGAGTGTGAACGATGGCCCGATCAAGTCCAATTACAAGGTGAGTCAGGGTGACCGCATCGTGCTGAAGATTCCAGAGCCATCGGCCGTCGAGATCATTCCCGAGGACATCCCGCTTGAGATCGCGTTTGAAGACGGGGACGTGATTGTCGTAAACAAGCCGAGGGGAATGGTTGTCCATCCGGCTCCGGGACATTCGTCCGGCACGCTGGTGAATGCATTGATGTTTCACTGCAAGGATTTATCGGGAATCAATGGAGAGCTTCGCCCCGGCATCGTCCATCGGATTGATAAGGATACGACGGGCCTGATCATGGCTGCGAAGAATGATAAAGCCCATGCTTCGCTGGCCGCCCAGTTGAAGGAGCACAGCGTGAACCGCCGTTATTTGGCGTTGGTGCACGGCAATATCACCCATGATCAGGGAACCATTGACGCACCGATCGGCCGGGACGCCCAGGATCGCAAACTGTATACCGTCACGGACCGGAACAGCAAACATGCGGTGACGCATTTTACCGTCGTGGAGCGGTTCGGGGATTACAGTCTCCTCGAGCTGAAGCTGGAGACGGGGCGAACCCATCAGATTCGAGTGCATATGAAATATATCGGGCATCCTCTCGTAGGGGATCCCGTTTACGGCAAGAGCAAGGGGATCAAATTAAACGGACAAGCGCTTCATGCGGCCGTATTGGGTTTTGTCCATCCTTCGACCGGAGAGTATAAGGAGTTTTCGGCACCGATGCCGAGCGATATGAATGAGCTGTTGACGATTTTAAGGGGCCGCTAGCGGCCCTTTTCGCATGTATAAGTATGGGGTCACACAAAGGACTTGGAGTAAGCATCGAAGCCGGGGCTCTATTTTGCTTGGGCTATTTTTCTTGCCTTCCAAACCATGGATATGGTATAGTGACGATAACTTTGATGAAGGAGGTGAGCAGGATGAATATCGAGATGGTCAACAACCGTATTAGCCAGCTGCCTATCGCTATGGCTGGCATTGTTCATGCATTTCTCAACAACGGGAGAGGTCTGTCCAATTTTAATGATACGAGTTGTACCATCGCGAGAAGTCACCTGCCTGCCTGCACGGATTAAGCCGATTTAAGGCTTACGATTCTTAAGGGTCCGCGGAGCTTGCTCTGTGGACCCTTTTTTGCGTTTGCAGTCCGGTTCTTCTCCCTAATTCATGCGCTCGAACAGAGTTTTGGTATTGTTCGCAGCATACAGGAGGAACCAAGAATGAACATGATCAATGTACAGAAACTGACGCAATACCACGGGGCCCAGCTGGTATTGGACGGGATATCGTTTGAAATACAGGAAGGCGAGAAGGTAGCGCTTATCGGCAGGAACGGAAGCGGCAAGTCCACGCTGATGCGCCTGCTTGCCGGATTGGATCAGCCGAACGAAGGGCAGCTTGCCATCAAGAAGGATACAAGAATCGGGTATGTGGAGCAGATTCCGAGCCACATGGATTCCTGGACGGTGCTGGATGTACTGTCCCATGGATTGATTCACTTGAAGGAATACCGCGCGGAGATGACGGAACTGGAGAAGAGAATGAGTGATCCGGGCATCGCCGGGAATGCAGAGCTGCTCGATCGTGTGCTGCGTCGTTACTCGGCGCTCCAGGAACGGTTTGAAACGGAAGGCGGTTATGAGCTGGAAGCCAGCATCGACAAAATCGCTACCGGGCTGCAAATACCCAAGAGCGAGTACGGACTGGCATTCGGCTCGTTGTCGGGAGGAGAGCAAACCCGCGTCGTGCTGGCATCGCAGCTGATCGTACAGCCGGATCTGCTCCTGCTCGATGAACCGACGAATCATCTGGATTTGGCTCGCACGGAATGGCTGGAGGAATTTTTGCGGGAATACCCGGGAACCTGCGTCATTATTTCTCACGACCGGTATTTTCTCGATCGGGTGGTGACCAAGACGATAGAGCTCGAGGACGGAGAGGCTTTCTCTGCCCAGGGTGGTTATACCGCATTCATGAAAGACAAGGAAGAACGGCTGCTGCAGCAGTTCGCCGATTACCAGGAGCAGCAGAAAGTGATCAAGAAGATGAAGGAATCCATCAAGCAGCTGGAGGAATTCGGCCGGATCGGCGGCAACGAGAAATTTTTTAAGCGGGCGGCTTCCATGCGGCGAGCGCTGGAACGGATGGAGAAGGTCAAGCGACCTGTGCTGGAACGAAGACAGGCTGATTTCGAGCTTCATCCTCAGGATCGTTCCGGCCGCCGCGTGGCATACTTTGAACAAGTTGAGGTTCGCTATGGGAATCAGGCGGTGTTGGGAGGGGCTTCCGGTCTTATCGAATTCGGCGAAAAAATTGCGCTGATGGGCCCGAACGGCAGCGGAAAAACGACGCTGTTCAAAGTGCTGGTGGGTGAGCTTCAGCCCGACTCCGGGTCCCTTGAATGGGGCGCGCGAGTCAACGTGGGTTATCTGGCACAGCAGGAGGAGCCGGAAAATCCGAAGGAAACTGTGCTCCAATATTTTCGGGAGAACGCCGGGGTTGAAGAGGGAGAGGCGCGCGGGATTTTGGCAAGATATCTGTTCTATGGCGGGGCTGTGTTCCGATCGGTGGGTCAGCTGTCAGGCGGTGAATGGACACGATTGAGGCTGGCGCTCCTTATCCATCAGAAGCCGAACCTGCTGCTCCTGGATGAACCTACGAACCATCTGGATATCGCTTCCCGGGAAGCCTTGGAGGATGCGCTGCAGGGGTATCATGGGACCGTTCTTGCCATTTCCCACGACCGGTATTTCGTAAACCAAGTGTCAGGCAAGGTGTGGGATTTGAACCAAGGAACGCTGACCGTCTATCATGGAAATTATGATGATTTCCGGACCAAGAAAGACCAGCTTGAAGCCGCATTGCAGGCAGGAGAACTCTCAGCTGGTGCGAAAGCCGTTTCTTTACCAAGGGGGACGACGCCGTCCAAAGCCAACGAAAAGCCCGGCCAGAAATTCGAACGCAACCATCCTGACCGCTCTGCCGAAGAAAGATCCAAATGGCTGGAAGAGGAGATCGCCCGTTTAGAGACCCGCATCCGGCAGCTGGACGGCTCGCTTGAAACGGAAGGATCGATAAGCGGCCATTCGGACATGTCGCTGCTCGAAGAGCGTTGGAACGAGCGGGAGTCGCTGGCAGCAAGCCGCGACGAGCTCTTAGCGGAATGGCTGGAGCTGTCTTAACCGACTTCGTGCAGGGAGGCCATGGCGTGTATCAGCTCCGACTCAACCTAAAAAGTACAAATCATCTGATATATAATGCATGGCTCCAGTCGTGATTTTCCTGCATATTTAGGATGTGTAACAAAGCTAGAGTAGGAGATGAATACAAATCATGAGCATGGATAAATATCAGGAGACGTACATTCAACAGAGCTTTGCCGATCGGATTGGCGGTGCTAATTACGGTAAAGATACGGCCATTTATAAATTCGAGAAGATCAAGAGAGCTAAGGCGGCTGCGAAGCAGGAGCATCCTGACACCGAATTGATCGATATGGGAGTAGGCGAGCCGGATGAGATGGCGGATGCAGGCATCGTGGCAAAGCTGGCGGAAGAGGCGGCGAAGCGGGAAAACCGCGGATATGCGGATAACGGAATTCCGGTGTTCAAGGAAGCGGCTGTTCGCTATTTGAACAACGTATTCGGCGTCGAAGGCATCGATGCGTCCACGGAAGTGCTGCACTCCATCGGCTCCAAGCCGGCGCTGGCCATGCTGCCGTCCTGTTTCATCAACCCGGGCGACATCACGATCATGACGGTTCCCGGATATCCTGTGCTTGGAACGCATACCAAGTATTTGGGCGGCGAAGTTTACAATGTGGAGCTGAAAAAAGAGAATGCATTTCTGCCGGATCTCGGCTCGATCCCTGAGGACATTGCCCGCCGTGCCAAACTGCTCTACCTGAACTATCCGAACAACCCGACGGGGGCCAGCGCAACGGCCGAATTCTTCGCCGAGGTTGTCGAGTGGGCCCGCAAATATGGCGTGGTGGTTGTCCATGACGCACCTTATGCTGCTCTCACCTACGATGGCTTGAAGCCGCTGAGCTTCCTATCCGTTCCTGGAGCGAAGGATGTCGGGGTAGAGCTTCACTCCCTGTCCAAATCCTATAACATGACGGGGTGGCGCATTGGCTTCATCGCCGGCAACCCGCTGGTGGTTAAAGCGTTTGGCGACGTGAAGGACAACAACGATTCCGGACAATTCATCGCCATCCAAAAGGCTGCCGCTTACGGTCTGGATCATCCGGAAATTACGGAGAAGATCGCCGAGAAGTATTCCCGCCGCCATAACCTGCTGGTCGACGTGCTGAACGGACTCGGTTTTACGGCGGAGAAGCCCAAAGGCTCCTTCTTCCTGTATGTGGAAGCTCCGAAAGGCGTGAAAGGCGGACGCCGTTTTGAATCCGGGGAAGACTTCTCCCAGTACCTGATTCGCGAGAAATTGATCTCCACCGTTCCTTGGGATGATGCAGGACACTTCGTTCGTTTCTCCGTTACCTTCATTGCCGACGGCGAGGAGGAAGAGAAACGCGTCATTTCCGAAATTCGCAGAAGACTCAGCGATGTGGAATTTGAGTTCTAATTAAAGGCTATGAACGTGCTTGGAACGCGACAACGTTCGACATGATTGCTGTTGACATCTCTTGTAGGGTCTGTCATAATGGGATCAATCGAATAGCACCTTTAAATCAGTCCCGTGAGGCTGGCAAGGTAACGTGAACCGAGGTTCATTAACAGGAGGCATGGCTCTGTCTGCGGATAGATGCTGCGCTTTCCACACCATCTCTATGAGATCAACTCCTTGTCCAGCCGGGCAAGGAGTTTTTTTGTGTGGAATGAATCCACGGATCGTCAGGAACGATAAAGGGCTAATCAAACGTTTAGAAGGAGGACAAGAGGATGAGCAACGAACAGCATGTGATTATGGACGAGACGGCCATCCGCCGCGCGCTAACGAGAATTGCCCATGAAATATTGGAAAAAAATAAAGGGATCGAGGATTGCGTATTGGTCGGGATCCGCACGCGCGGCGTGTTTCTGGCCCAGAGAATCGCGGAGCGAATGAACGAGATCGAAGGTACTCCGATTCCATGGGGAGAGATCGACGTGACCTCCTACCGCGATGACCGGGACAGCAAGGGAGCTGCTGCGGAACGGGGTGAGGGAGCGAAGCACAGCCTAGCGCACCTGAACATCCATGACAAGAAGGTTATTTTGTTTGATGACGTGCTGTACACCGGCCGGACGATTCGGGCAGCGATGGACGCCCTCATGGACTGCGGACGGCCTAGAATGATACAGCTTGCGGTTTTGGCAGACCGGGGGCATCGCGAGCTGCCGATCCGGCCGGATTATATCGGAAAGAACGTTCCTACCTCCAAACAAGAGGAAATTACGGTGGCATTAACCGAAATCGACGGCAAGGACGAAGTGACCATTAGCCAAAGAGAGGAACGATAATCATGACAACAGCCATTTCATTGAAAGAACGCAGCCTCTTAGGTTTGAAGGATATTAGCAGAGACGAAATCGGATCCATCCTGAATCGGGCAGCATATTGGGAAGCGCAGTCCGAGAAAGTGGTGCCGGTACTTCAATCGAAATTTGCGGTTAATATGTTCTTCGAGAACAGCACCAGAACGAGATTCTCGTTTGAAATGGCTGAGAAAAGACTCGGTGCCGAGGTCATGAACTTTGCGGCGGCAGCATCCAGCGTCGAGAAAGGCGAGTCGATCTACGATACCGTCAGAACGCTGGAATCCATGGGAATCGACGCGGGCGTCATCCGGCTGAAGCCAGCCGGCGTGCTGCAGGAGCTGGCGGAGCGGATCTCGATTCCGCTGGTCAATGCGGGCGACGGCAACAATGAGCATCCCACGCAGGCGCTGCTTGATCTATACACGATGAAGAAAAGCTTCGGCGAGCTTAAGGGATTAACGGTATCCATCATCGGGGATATCAAGCACAGCCGGGTTGCTCGTTCGGATCTGTGGGCCCTGCAGAAGTTCGGAGCACATGTGCAGTTCTGCGCGCCGGAAACGATGCAGGCTCCGGAGCTGGCTCAGTATGCGCCTTACGTATCGATGGAAAAGGCGCTCAAGGCCGATGTGGTGATGATGCTGAGAGTTCAGCTGGAACGCCATAACGAAGGGGTGTTCAAATCCAGCGCGGATTACCGGGAGCAGTACGGCTTAACGGAAGATCGGGCGGCCAAGCTGTCGGGGCACACCATGATTATGCATCCGGCACCGGTGAACCGCAACGTTGAAATCGACGACGCGGTCGTGGAAAGCCCGAGATCGATGATATTCAAGCAGATGGCGAACGGAGTGCCCATTCGCATGGCGGTCATGGAACGGGCGATGGTCTGATTCGAACATGCGGAATACGGTTTACAGAATGAATGAATATTAATAATTATACACAAACATGAATTTTTATTATACAATATACAAAGAAGCGAACGGTGCTTCTGCTGCGGAGGGGAACCAAGATGCAAATGCAAGTGATAAAGAATGCCAAAGTGATCAATGAACAAGGACAGCTCGAAGATAAACATATCGTCATTGCAGACGGATTGATTCAGTCGGTTGCGAGCGATATCGCAGCCTTGCCGGAACCGGGCGATCACGTTCAAATCATCAATGCCGAGGGCAAGCTGGTCACGCCGGGATTCATCGATATGCATGTGCACTTGAGAGAGCCGGGTTATGAGCACAAGGAAACCATCGAGAGCGGCAGTCGCTCGGCAGTCAAAGGCGGATTCACCACCATCGCCTGCATGCCGAACACAAGACCGGTGACCGATACGCCGGAAACGGTGAAGCTCGTGCTGGATAAGGCCAGCGAAGCGAATCTTGCGAAGGTGCTGCCATATGCAGCCATTACGAAGAACGAGCTGGGCCGCGAACTGACAGACTTTGAGGCCTTGAAGGCCGCGGGTGCGATCGGATTTACGGACGACGGCGTCGGTGTGCAGAACGCACAGATGATGAAAGATGCCATGAATAAAGCGAAAGCGCTGGGCATGCCGGTCATTGCGCACTGCGAGGATGACTCGCTGGTAAAAGGAGCTTGCGTGACCGAGGGCAAATTCGCTCAGCAGCACGGCCTGAAAGGAATACCGAACGAGTCGGAAGCGATCCATGTCGGGCGCGACATTCTGCTGACCGAAGCCACCGGCGTGCATTACCATGTATGCCATGTGAGCACGGAGCAGTCCGTAAGATTGATCCGCCAGGCAAAAGCGATTGGCATCTCGGTAACGGCCGAGGTATGCCCGCATCATCTGGTTCTCTCCGACGAAGACATTCCCGGCCTTGATGCAAACTGGAAGATGAACCCGCCGCTGCGCACACCGCGTGATGTGGAGGCTTGTATAGAAGGTCTGCTGGATGGAACTCTTGATATGATCGTAACGGATCATGCGCCGCATAGCGCGGAAGAGAAAGCAAAAGGCATGGAGCTGGCTCCCTTCGGCATCGTGGGATTCGAGACGGCCTTCCCGCTGCTCTACACCAAGTTTGTCGCCACAGGAAAATGGGATCTCGCCCTGCTCGTAAAACGGATGACAAGCGATCCGGCAAGAGTATTCGGTCTTGCAACGGGGGTGCTGGAAGCCGGTAAAGCAGCGGACCTGACCATGATCGATCTCGAAGCGGAGAAAGAAGTAAATCCGGAAGAGTTCGCAACAAAAGGCCGCAACACGCCATTTACAGGCTGGAAACTGAAAGGCTGGCCCGTGATGACTTGGGTGGACGGCGAAGTGAAATGGTCCGAACAATACGGATTCTGAGTAACAAATAGGCAAAAGACTTATAAAATAAATTACACATAGATGACAGGAGTGATCGGGATGCAGGCAAGATTGTTACTGGAGGACGGAACGCTGTTCAGCGGAAAATCCTTCGGCGCGGATGCAGAAATGACCGGAGAGGTTGTTTTCAATACAGGGATTACAGGATATCAAGAGGTGCTGAGCGACCCGTCCTACTGCGGACAGATCGTAACCATGACGTACCCTTTGATCGGCAACTACGGCATCACGCGGGATGACTTTGAATCCATTCGGCCGTTCGTTCACGGATTCGTCGTTCGTCGTCATGAGCCTGTTCCCAGCAACTGGCGTGCAGAATACAGCGTTGACAGCCTGTTGAAGGAATACGGAATTCCGGGGATCAGCGAGATCGATACGCGGATGTTAACCCGTATCATCCGTCACTACGGCACGATGAAGGGCATTCTGACCACTTCCAACAAACCGGTGGAAGAGCTTAAGGAGATGCTCGGCGATACGACGATCGCTGAACTCCGCAACCAGGTGGCAAAAACCTCAACGCCGCAAATGTTTACGAGTCCAGGTTCAAAGGAACGCATCGTTCTGGTCGACTTCGGTGCAAAAAGCGGGATTCTGCGCGAATTGACGTCCCGCGGGTGTGACGTCATGGTCGTTCCGCATGATACGACGGCCGATGAAATCCGCAGACTTCACCCGGACGGCATTCAGTTGTCCAACGGCCCTGGGGACCCGAAAGACGTGCCATACGCAGTCAACATGGTCAAAGAACTGCTCGGCGAATACCCGATCTTCGGCATCTGCCTTGGCCACCAATTGTTTGCGCTGGCTGCGGGCGCGGACACCGAGAAGCTGAAATTCGGACATCGCGGCGGAAACCATCCGGTTAAAGAGCTTGCCAGCGGACGCTGCTACATCACTTCCCAAAACCACGGATACACCGTAAACGAAGAATCCGTCAAAGGGACGGATCTGGAAGTTACGCATATCAACAACAACGATAAAACGATCGAAGGCTTGAAGCATTCGAAATTCCCGGCCTTCTCCGTGCAATACCATCCTGAAGCTGCGCCTGGTCCGCACGACAGCAGCTATCTGTTCGATCAATTCCTTGAAATGATAAGAGACCATAAACAGAATGAAATCCGGAAACCGCGCCAGGCGGTTCTGGCCGCAGCCGTGAAAGGAGCTCAATAATATGCCTAAACATGATACCTTGAAAAAAATTCTCGTCATCGGCTCCGGTCCGATCGTCATCGGGCAAGCAGCGGAATTCGACTACGCTGGAACCCAAGCCTGCCAGGCACTGAAAGAAGAAGGCATGGAGGTCGTGCTGATCAACAGTAACCCGGCGACCATCATGACCGACACCAACATGGCGGATAAAGTATACATCGAGCCGATCACGCTGGACTTTGTTACCCAGATCATCCGTCAAGAGCGTCCGGACGGACTGCTCCCGACGCTTGGAGGACAAACGGGGCTGAACATGGCGGTTGAGCTTGCCCGCGCCGGGATTCTGGAGCAGGAAAACGTCAAACTGCTCGGAACGCAGCTGGAATCGATCGAAAAAGCCGAAGACCGCGACTTGTTCCGTGAGCTGATGCGCGAATTGGATCAGCCCGTGCCGGAGAGCACGATCGTAACGACCTTGGAAGAGGCGCTTGAGTTCGCGAATGAGATCGGTTATCCGGTGATCGTGCGTCCGGCCTACACGCTTGGCGGCACCGGCGGCGGCATTTGCGCAACCGAAGAGGAGCTGCGCGAAACGGTCAGCTCCGGACTTCGCTACAGCCCGATCACGCAGTGCCTGATCGAGAAGAGCATTGCGGGAATGAAAGAAGTCGAGTACGAGGTTATGCGCGACGCCAACGATAACTGCATCGTGGTATGTAACATGGAGAATTTCGATCCGGTCGGCGTTCATACCGGCGACAGCATCGTCGTGGCGCCAAGCCAAACGCTGTCTGACCGCGAGTATCAAATGCTCAGATCCGCATCGCTGAAAATCATCCGCGCGTTGAACATCGAAGGCGGATGCAACGTGCAGTTCGCGCTGGATCCGAACAGCTATCAATATTACGTCATCGAGGTAAACCCACGGGTCAGCCGCTCATCCGCGCTGGCTTCCAAAGCAACGGGCTACCCGATCGCGAAGATGGCAGCAAAAATCGCGATGGGTTACACCCTGGACGAGATCGTTAACCCGGTTACGGGCCAGACGTATGCTTGTTTCGAGCCTACGCTCGATTACATCGTCAGCAAAATTCCGCGCTGGCCGTTCGACAAGTTCATCCATGCCAACCGGAAGCTGGGCACCCAGATGAAGGCAACCGGCGAAGTGATGGCAATCGGCCGCACCTTCGAAGAATCGATCCATAAAGCGGTCCGTTCTCTGGAAATCGGCGTGCACCGTCTATGCCTGAAAGGCGCGAACGAACTGAGCGATGAAGTACTCCAGCAGCGCCTGATCAAAGCCGACGATGAGCGGATGTTCCTGATCGCGGAAGCGTTCCGCCGGGGCTATGATCTGCAGCAAATTCAGGACCTGACGAAGATCGACTGGTGGTTCCTGGACAAAATCGAACGCCTGATCAAGTATGAAGACCATATTCGCAGCGAAGCGTCGCTGACTTACGAAACGCTGTACGAAGCGAAGCGTCTCGGCTTTACGGATCGTGCCATCGCCGAGCTCCGCGCAGAAGGCAAGGCCAGCACACACACGACCGAGGAGTCGATCGGATTCCTCCGCCGCGAGCACGGATTGCGTCCGGTTTACAAAATGGTGGATACTTGCGCAGCGGAGTTTGAAGCAACGACGCCGTACTACTACTCCACCTACGAAACGGAGAATGAAGTCATCGAATCCGCGAAGGAGAAAGTCATCGTGCTCGGCTCCGGTCCGATCCGGATCGGTCAAGGGATCGAATTCGACTACTCCACGGTGCATGCCGTATGGGCCATCCAGAAGGCGGGATATGAAGCGGTTATCATCAACAACAACCCGGAGACCGTATCCACCGACTTTAATACATCGGACCGTCTCTACTTCGAACCTCTGTTCTTCGAAGATGTCATGAATGTCATCGAGCAGGAGAAGCCGATCGGCGTCATCGTACAGTTCGGCGGGCAGACGGCGATCAACCTCGCGGAGCCGCTCAGCAAAGCGGGCGTGAAGATTCTGGGCACAAGCCTGGAGAGCATTGACGAAGCAGAGGACCGCAAGAAATTCGAAGCGCTTCTGTCCCGGTTGGAGATCGCTCAGCCGAAAGGTAAAACTGTAACGTCGGTCGATGATGCCGTAGACACTGCACAATCGCTGGGCTATCCTGTGCTCGTAAGACCGTCGTATGTACTGGGTGGACGCGCCATGGAGATTGTATACTCCGACAGCGAGCTTCTGAGCTACATGAAAGAGGCGGTTAAGATCAACCCGGATCACCCGGTTCTGATCGACCGTTACATGCTGGGCAAAGAAGTGGAGGTAGACGCGATCTGCGATGGTGAGACCGTGCTGATTCCGGGCATCATGGAGCATGTAGAGCGCGCAGGGGTTCACTCCGGCGACTCGATTGCGGTATATCCGCCACAATACTTGTCCCAGGACCTGAAGGACAAGATTGTCGAAATTACGATCAAGATTGCCAAAGAGCTCAACACACGCGGACTTGTCAACATCCAGTTCGTCATCTATAAAAACGAAGTGTACGTAATCGAAGTGAATCCGCGTTCCTCCCGGACGGTGCCGTTCCTGAGCAAGGTGACGGGCATCCCGATGGCGAACCTGGCTACGCAGGCGATTATGGGCGGCAAGCTGAAGGATCTCGGATATGAGGAAGGCATGTGGCCGGAAAGCGAGCATGTATCGGTTAAAGTGCCGGTCTTCTCCTTTGCGAAGCTTCGCCGCGTTGAGCCGACCCTCGGACCGGAAATGAAATCGACCGGCGAGGTGATGGGCCGCGACGTGAAGTATGCCAAGGCACTGTATAAAGGCCTCATCGGTGCTGGCATGAAGATTCCTTCAACGGGCGCGATCATCGCCACCATAGCGGATAAAGACAAAGCCGAAGCGGCTGCGCTGCTGAAAGGCTTCCATAAGCTCGGGTATAAAATCATCGCAACCGGCGGTACGGCGGCAGCGCTCAAAGAAGCGGGTCTTGACGTGACGACCATCAACAAGCTGTCCGAAGGCACGCCGAACATTCTCGATATGATCCGCACAGGCGAAGCGAACTTTGTCTTCAACACATTGACCAAAGGCAAAACGCCGCAGCGCGACGGATTCCGAATCCGCCGTGAAGCGGTAGAGAATGGCGTTGTATGCATGACCTCGCTCGATACGGTTCGCGAGCTTCTGACGATGCTGGAGACCATCAACTTCTCCTCTGAAGCGATGCCCGTTTAAAATCGAGAAGGAGGGGTACAGATGAACGCCAGCTACAATGAAATGGCGGGCCGCCTGATGGTGGCCCTGGATTACCCGGATGCCGAGCGTGCACAAGCATTGGTACGTCAGCTGGAGGGCATCCCGTGTTATATGAAGGTCGGCATGCAGCTGTTCTATGCAGCCGGTCCTGACTTTGTGAAAGAATTGAAAGCGAAAGGCTATTCCGTGTTCCTGGATGTGAAGATGCATGACATTCCAAATACGGTCAAAGGCGGCTCGCACAGCGTAACGCGGCTGGGCGTGGACATGTTTAATGTCCATGCCGGCGGCGGCGCGCTCATGATGCAGGCGGCAAAAGCCGGGGCGGAAGCCGCAGTGGCGGACACCCCGGGTCTTGCCATGCCTACGATCATTGCGGTAACGCAGTTGACCAGTACGAATCAGGATGTCATGAATAACGAAATCGGCATTCCCGGCCAGGTGGAGGATACCGTCGTGCGTTATGCTGAGCTGGCCCGGCAGTCCGGACTTCACGGGGTCGTGGCATCCTCTCTGGAAGTGGAAGCCATTCGATCCGCCTGCGGCAAGGATTTCAAAACCGTCATTCCGGGGATCCGCCCTGCCGGTGCGGATATCAGGGACCAAGCACGGGTGCTTACACCTGGGGAAGCGATCCGCAAGGGAAGTCATTACCTGGTTGTCGGCCGCCCGATCACCGAGTCCCATAACCCGAGACAAGCTGCAGAACAGATTATTGAGGAGATGATTCAAGCATGAGTACCATCGCGAATATTCCGCATCAGATCGCATCTTATTTGCTTAAGATCGAGGCCGTTTCCCTAAGACCTCATCAGCCGTTTACATGGACGTCGGGCATCAAGTCTCCGATCTACTGCGACAATCGCCTGACCATGTCCTATCCCGACATTCGCGATTACATTGCTGAATCGTTCGCGGCCGTCATTCGGGAGCAATATCCGGAAGCCGAGGCCATCGCCGGAACGGCTACCGCAGGGATCCCGCACGCGGCCTTCGTATCCCAGAAGATGAACCTGCCGATGTCCTATATTCGGGACAAAGCCAAAGGCCACGGCAAGGAAAACCTGATCGAAGGTTTGATCAAGCCCGGCCAGAAGGTCGTTGTCATCGAGGATCTGATCTCCACGGGCGGCAGCTCCCTGAAGGCGGCGCAAGCGGTCAAGGACGCAGGAGCGGAGCCGCTCGCGGTGCTCGCCATATTCAGCTATCAGCTGGATAAAGCGGTACAAGCCTTCGCCGAAGCGGGAATTCCGCTGCAGAGCCTGTCCAATTACGGTGCACTCATTGATGTAGCGTTATCGGAGAAACGGATTCAAGCAGAGGACGTGGAGCTCCTTCAATCCTGGAGATCGAATCCAACCTCCTTTGGCGTATAGATATTCTTCATCCTCAGGCCGCCGCCTCTGTGAACTTACACAGAGGCGGCTTTTTTGGTTCCCTGAAACAAGATAACGTAATATCAGCCGCGGGTTGACAGTCGAAGGACGGATCGTTACATTAGGACTGTAAGCGGCTGATTTAGCCATAGACATCCGTAAGCCGAATAGAAGGGATCTAATCTACCGATGAACGCAAAAAAAGAAGCGGTGCTTGAGGCCGGAAAGCGGTTGTTTCTGCAGCATGGGATTGTGCAAACCAGCATGGAGCAGATTGCCGAAGCTGTCCCCGTTTCCAAAATGACGATTTATAACTATTATCAGAGCAAAGAGGGTTTGCTGGATCATGTGGTAGATCGCATGGTCGAGGAAATGATGACGCTCTATCGAGGGATCATGGAGCAGGCCAAAGATCCGTTGGAGGCCTTAACCGTGTTCTACAGGGATCAGGAGAAGTTTTCGGCGCTCGTCTCGCAGCAATTTGTGTCGGATCTGGCCAAGTTTCCGGAACAGATGGACAAGCTGCTTGAATTCAATCAGAAATACGTTGTCCCGGAATTCGAAATGCTGATTTTTAAAGGCCAGCAGCTGGGACAGATCCGCAAAGACATATCCCCGCAGGTATTGGTCGCGTTTTTGACTTTTATCAAGGAATTTACGGCGCGAACGGAATGGTACCATGGTCTGGGCAGCTTGAATGCGGTCAGCGAACAACTGATGACAATTCTATATCACGGCATTATCCGGAAGGATGAGCCGCTTAATCCAACATAACCGCTCAAACATTCCAGAGGTGATTGCCAAAGCCCGGGAATGTTTTTTTTATATTTTGCCGCTTGATGGTTTGGGAACCGTCTGATTTGGGTATATGTTCCTATAAATTTAGGGCCAGGATTTGGTAGAGGGGAAGGATACGTCTCACCTATAATAGTAATGATAACTTCGAAAACAAACACAAACTAGGCGGGACTGACCGTAAGGAGGAGAGATCTTTGGAAATTCCGTCCAGGATCCAACTGACCGGCAAGCAATTCTTTGTATTAACCGGCATTGTCGGTGCGCGGGCTGTCATCGGGTTGGAGGACCCCTTTCGCGGAACGCTCTCGGAAGAGATGCCTGTCGAAGTAGCCAAGATTGAGCAGGAACTGCTGGAGAAGGGTTTGATTCAAACGGCCGATAACGAGCCGGTTCTTGTGCAGGAGCTCCTGGAATACATAGAAGTATGCAGCCAGACCTTGTTAACGATTCATATGAGGGTGGCCGATTCGGAGGAAACGTCGAAGGAGTGCTTCATTTATTACAGTTCCATCCTTGTCGTGAAGGCAGATATCGAAATCGGGCCAGGCGGCGAAAGGCTGTATGTGCTGGAAGAGCTGGGAACCCCTTCGGAGGCTTGGCTGAAGATCATCGGTTACCTGCAGCTGGAGGATCGAAAAAATCGCGATACAGGCTCACTGGCCTTGCCTAAGGGCTGGTTCCAGCAATGGATGAACGCCGAGCAAGGGGGGCAGGAGCCTCGGAAGCATTTGCTAGCTCAAGGCTATCCGGAAACGGTCGTTGCTGCCTTGGCTGATTGCGTCAGCCATCAGGAGAGATATGCTACCTTCACGGCATATTATTGTCCGGATCTGAACTGCCGGATTCAGGGAATCGAACTGTTACGAGGAGCGCAATCCAATTGGCTGATTCGCAACGAAGGCGAACAGGACCAAATATGGGGCGCTACGGTAACCGAGATCATCCGGGAACTCGGCGCGGTCATCGAGCGTATTAAGTGATAGACGTTGCATCCTGATCCCGCATACTGTAATTTTTGCCTTTTCGATCAATGACATGGAGGATTGTTAGCTATGACCAAAATACGTGTGGTACCTGAAATGCTGAACCAGCAGGGGGCAGCGGTATCTGATATTGCACGGGAAGTCCAAGCGCTTCAGGAGCGGATGCAGCAGCGCATCCAGAGCATGTCCTGGGAATCGCGTCATCGCGCCCAGGTAGAGCAGCGCCTTGCGCAATGCCGGGCCGCGTGCCAGTCGGTCGTAGGCCGTCTGGAGCAGAATCGCGGCCAGCTTGTGAAGAAAGCGGGGGATTTTTCGCAGACCGACCAATCACTCGGGAACAATCTGAATTTCGGCAAACAATCGGTCGCCCAGGTGAGTCCGCATCTGCTGCTTCAGGCGAGTATGGCACAGAACGGAAATAAGAAGACGGATCCGCCCGTGACGGCGGCGGGCGTCGAATTCAATGCGCTCGCGCCATTCGGCGGCACGGCGGATCAATGGAAGGGCAATCCGCTTGCGGCCGCAGGGGTATTGTTCGGAACGGCAACCGCATCGGGGACGATGTACAAATACTGGGATATGTACCGGAACGGCTTTGGCGTATGGCTTGAGAAAGACAAGCGCGGCAACATGCGTGCCAATGTGACGAACGGCATGCTTGCCAATATCCGCAAAAAATCCTATGCCGAGTACAATTGGCGGAATCACCCCCGAATTCCGAAATACGTCCTGCCCGGCGCAGCCGTGAAGGACTCGCTCAGCTGGAAGGGCGGCAAGCTTGGTTATGCTGGCATCGCCATGCAAACGGTGGGAAATCTGGTTACGAATATCAACGAAAACAAGAGCGGGACGAAAATAGCCGGAGACGCCGTCGTCGACGTGGGTGTCGGCGTGGGAACCGTGGTCGCTTCCGCAGCGGCTGGCGCTAAAGCTGGCGCGCTTATCGGCACGGCGGTCGGCGGTCCGATCGGCACCCTGGCGGGTGCGGCCATCGGCTTCGGCGTGTCGGTCGGCGCTTCCTATGTCATGGACGGCATCAAGTTCGCCGATTTTGACGGGGACGGGAAGAAAGATACCGTAACCGAAGGATTGAAAATGGGGGCGGAGAAGATAGGTTCTACGATAGCCGGATGGTTCAAATAAGGGAGTGTCATAGATGAGCACGAAGATTTCAGAAGAAGAACAGTTTCATTTCCGGCTAATCCCCGCTGAGCAGATTCGGGGCGGCATCGTATGTTTTTTATTCATTATGCTCATCCCCGCGCTGGTCACGCTGGCAGCGCCGATGATGTCGGTTTATTTTTATGCTGCGGCGGCAGTGTGGGTAGCCCTGCTCCTGTGGGGAATTGGCCTGAGCGTAAATCCGTACCGGTCTGAGGTCGGTTTTGTGCTGTACTTGGGGATTTACGGATTGGCGCTGGCGGTCACTTGCCAGCTGGCTATCTTGAAAATGATGTATGACATGGCCGGCGTCGAATCGATCGGATATGGACTTAGCTCGATCGCGGTGATGCTCCTGTTGCTCGTTGCGTTTTATGTTCTGCATGCAGGAGCGCTGCGGCAAGGGACGTACCAGTCCATGGAACGCAAAGGCGGCATAGGCAAAGCAGGCAAAGCAGGCAAAGCAGCCTTGCTGTTGGCAGGGATCGGTTACACAGGGTATTACGTCGTGGTTGCCGTTACCGGGGACCTTGGCGGATTCGTCATGGGCATGGCGGCTTTTTCCATCCTGTTGATTCTCGGCCTGTACATGGCCGTTGTGTTCATCCCTCGATATCGGTTCATCCAGAACAATATGGAAAAGCTGAAGGCTCATTATCCCGTGTTGGGATTGCCTAAGGAGCAGCGGAACGCCGCGTTTCTGAACAAAATGAATCAGGGCCGCGCCCCGGCGGCACCGCATCGTCAGAGTAAGAAAAGGAGAGGATCGTGATGACGCAACAACAGCAGCTGCTGCCAAACGGGTCGATCGTCATTTTGAAGGAAGGCGAGAAAAAGCTGGTGATCTATGGACGCAAGCAAATTTTGGCGCTTGAGCAGCCGCAACTGTTCGATTATCTGGCTTGTCCGTATCCGGAAGGGTATGTCAGCCCGGAGTTTGCTTACGTGTTTAACCATGAGGATATCCAAGAGATTATTTTTACGGGTTACCAGGACGAAGAGGAAGAACAATTTCAGGCCGTACTGGCTGAGACGAAGGCTACTTAGCTTGCCAGGGATTAAGGGAGGAGGATGAGGCGGATCTATGTCAGGACGTATAGAGGTATCGCCCGAGGAGCTGCGCCGCGCGGCGGCAGACATTCGCAGCGGGAGCGAGTACGGCGGGGAATTGGTCGCGAGGCTGTCCCAGGTCATTGAAACGCTGAATGCCGAATGGGAAGGCGTTTCCCAGCAGCGTTTTCGCACAGAGGCCGAAGAGACGAAGGCGCAATTGATGAATTTCATCCAGATGATGCATTCGATGGAGCAGGAGCTGATGAGCATCGCTGCTCGGTTTGCAGAGGCCGACGGCCAATAAGCGAATGGGTCATAACCCGAGACAACAATCAGCTTATACGTATCCCGGCGCGGTATACGGCATGGCTGATTGTTTTTATTATGGAGAGGGATGGAGAACTTTGGGGGACGGCGTTTTTTTTGTGGAAGTTTGGACATAATATGACAGCATTAGATTATCATTTCGGTAAGGAGCCGCATAGGATGAACTGGGTATATTACGGAAAGCTCTATACAAGCAAATTTCAGGCTGGGTGCTTCGCTAAACGTCTGGAGCAGGATGGCTGGCTGTTCGGGTATCATGATCCGCGGATAGTGGAGGTTTATCGTTCCAAGAAGGGGCGTTATGGCGTGCGATTCCTGCCTTGAGGAAATTCCATTAAAACAGTACTTGACTTGATGCAGGGGAATGGTGTATATTTATTCTTGTCGCTGTTTGATACAGCATTGACGCGGGGTGGAGCAGTTCGGTAGCTCGTCGGGCTCATAACCCGAAGGCCGCAGGTTCAAATCCTGCCCCCGCAACCAATTATTAAACGATGTATGTATGACGTCCTTATGTTTATGTGTACATGTATGTTCAGGGCCCTTAGCTCAGTTGGTTAGAGCGGTCGGCTCATAACCGACTGGTCGGGGGTTCGAGTCCCTCAGGGCCCACTTTATGAAAACCCTTGCGATGCAAGGGTTTTTTGCTGTTTACAGGACGGTTTGGCAGACGCCTGCAGATACTGAAAGTATAGGTAATACCCTTAACATTAGCACAATCTGATCATGATTGCCGAAATGTCCAGACTAAGACCGTCTATGTACATAAACTGTACCATTCCACAAAGCAAGGAGGTTAACATCAGTGAGCTACGAAAAAGGCGGTTACAACGGATACGCAAATCCTGTAGGAACTGTTCTGGTTTTGTTTATTCTCTTGGTTATTATCTTGGGAACTTTTTGGATTTAACTAAACACCTGAATGAAGCATCACTGGATTTAAATAATTCACCAAATTACGATACTGCACCCATGTGGTATCCCCAATTACGATAAACGGGGACGGCAACGTCCCCGTTTTTAGCATTTTCATTGTACTTAAACTGAACATTAAACAACGACACCGAAGAGATCAGTGTGGTCGTCTTAGGAACTGAAAAAAATTGTGACAAAGGCCAACAGGTCATAAGCGGTATAAGATTATGGTTCATACGCTGGGTTATCAGTGGATTTCGTTGATAAAAAGGAGGAAGCACAAATGCACAAAAGCACAGTATCAGGAAAGGCAAAAAATACGGTCAAACAACTGCAAACGCCTAGAAGACATAGCGGAATATGGGCAGGTAGCGTTGCAAAGGCAATGAGAACGGTGATTGCCGCACAGAGATCATTGAATGCACAAAATCCGGTTGTTATTAGTCAACAAACTAGAAGAATAAGTACGAACCGAAATTGGGTAAATGCACTAGAAATCGAGCGAAATCCGGCGTGGGTGGCGCCGCAGGCTGGTGAATCGTACGTTTGGGGAAGAAATGACCCAAACGGTCCTGCTGCTGTGGTCGCCAGAAGATTTACGATTAGAGACAATATTGAGAGAGCTAGCTTATTCCTGTCTGTGGATAACTTTGCCATCGTTTTAATCAATGGACGGTCGGTCGTTATCGACAACCCGCAGGGCAATGTTTCATTCTTTAATCCGGGAAGAACTTTTAATATCAGACGCTTCCTTCGGAGAGGCACAAACGATATCGTGATCGCCGCTTTTAACTTCCCGTCAAATGCAAACCGAAGCGGAGATAATCCAGCTGGTGTCCTTGCCCGTATCGAAATTGAACTCCGGTAGTAGCTCAAAGTATCCACCGGCTGAGAAGCGGCCCGTCGAGCGCGGCATTGAGATGCTATCGCTATATTAGCATTCCATCATAACGGAACCGCGGGGAAGTTTTCATTCTTCCCCCGATTCCGGTTGTGGCCGTTTCTTTTTTGTGCGTTTACTTAATTGCTTTGCTATGGTGTAGCCGATGAGATATGCAGCAGATGAGGTGTTTCCGTCGACTGTATATGGAACTAAGGACGCATCTGCAACGATCAAATCTTGAACCCCGTGTACCTTTCCTTTACGGTTAACGACTCCTCCTTCGGATAAAGGAGCCATCCGCAGAAATCCTTGTTGATGGTGATTGTGATCGAAATTTTCCTTGATAAATTCTTCAAGCCTGTCATCGTCATCGATGATATCAAATGTAGGGGATACGAGACGATATGAAGAATCAATCTGTTCCAACTCTATGGCAATATCTTTAATATACGTTCTATAAATTCTTTTTACCGCCTCCATGTCGTCTGGATTTGAGAGGAATCCCTCGTCTGCCAATACGATATTCAGCGGATCTTTGCTTTGTATCCGGATCGTCCCGTTGCTCTTGGGTCGCAAGTACAGAATCGCTATGGTCAATTCTTCCTCGGATCCGATGCCAATGAGTTGGACAGCTCGCTCATCCGGATCGGTGCCAGATGGATCCGGCAAGAAAGCTCCTCCCGTATAAAGTGCGTTGGGGTCTAGGGGAGGGAGAGGATGATCTTGTGAATTGGTAGCAAATACTGCGAAATTTAAGGTATGGTTTTTTAGCCGTTGCCCTACGTTTGGATTGTTGAAGATGACAGGGATTCCAGCCTTTTTCAGCATTTTGGCGGGTCCGATTCCTGACAACATCAACAACTGAGGGCTGTTGATCCCCGCCGAAATGATAACCTTTTTACGGGAATATGCATAGCAGCACTTGCCATCCTTCAAGTATTCAACGCCAATGGCCCGCTTACCAGAGAAAAGAATACGGAGAACCGTTGTTCGAAACTTCACCGTTAGTTTTCTGTTATTTACTCCCCGACCTGTTGCCGTCATAATATCACGAGACAGGAAGGCTGTGGAGGAGCTCTCCCTATCGCCATCAGGCTGTTGGTATAATTGCCAACGGGTGAACGGTCCCATGGGAGTATTCGGATCATTATAGTCAAGAATGGTCCGATAACCTGTTGCCCGCTCGATCGCAGTTGTCAGCTTGTGAGCCATCGGCGTTGGAGTTTCGGGTGCTTGCCGGATGTTAATTCTTCCTCGATACCCGTGTGCATGGATATTTGTGGTTTCCCCGTTATAATTCTCCAATGCTTTGAATCGTCGAATCGCTTTATCGGGTGACCATAGAGGTCCAAGCAGCCGTTCCCACTTTCGGAGCACGGCAGATGTCGGTCTAACATATTGTTCTCCGTTGATTGAAGAACCGCCTCCCGAGAGACGACCTGTCGTCCATTCGAATGCGCGTTCATCGAGTTCCTCTTGGGGGATGCCTTCTCCCTGCCAAAAGTAGTTCGGGAAGAACATTTCCTCAAGCTCAAGTGCAAAGGTTGAATCCTTAATCGGTTTGTCTTTGTCTTGGTTTCCGCCCGATTCTAAAACAAGCACGGAAGTTCGCATGTCATCAGTAAGTGTCTTCGCGATAACGGCTCCTGCCGGGCCTGTGCCTACCACAATGTAATCATAAGTTGATTTTTTCTCCATTAAAGCACTCCTTTTGGAAATGAACTAATTCAGAATATTAATTTGCTCTGAGAACGGTGCCTAATTTGGCAACGTCCAGTTCCGATCAGCGAGATTTGTATTCGGGGACAACTTACGGTACATTTTAATGGAGTCGTTAGGGACATGTACTTCCAAACGCTGAGGCTGGTGGGAAGCAGTTCATTTTCGTACATAGGATGGGGGATCAAGGTGTCAGAGTGGGTATTGAATCAGTCTTGGGGACTGCCCGTGTTGCTTGCCTTCTTAGTGATCGTATTCGTATTCGAGTCAAGGAAAGCTTTTAAGGCATATCAAGAAAAAAGACGGTTTGAACTGGGATGGGCCCTATTGTTTGCGCTTGTGGCTTTATTGGCGATTATAGTCCTGGTGGCTTATTAATACATAACGAAACCTAAAGACCCTGCCGGAAGTTTACGGCAGGGTCTTGTTCTGTCATTGTCTAAGACGGGAGATTATGTTGTTTCAGCGTATGATTATCGCTCATTCATGACAGCTTCCGTAGCAGCCCAGGCTCTGCCGGCACGCATGGCTAAGAAAAAGCAGAGGATGAGGACGATCGAGGCAGAGATGTATGGGAAGTTGATGTCCAAATCAAACAGATAACCTGCGACAAGGGGGCCTGCAATGTTCCCCAGACTGGTATAAGCCGAGTTCAGGCCGGCAACGTAGCCTTGCTGATCCTTTGCCAGCTTGGACATTTGCGTGCCGATGGCAGGACGCAGGATGTCGATTGACAGGAAGACAAGGAACGTCACAAGGAAGATTAGCCAATATTTATGCACAAGCAGCGTTAACAGAATGCAGATTCCCGCTGTGAGCAAGCTGAGCGTAATGACTCTTTTCTCGCCGAACCGGTTCAGGATCCAGCCGAATATCGTTGCCTGCACGACAGCGCCCGCAATGGAGCCAAACGTGATGATCATGGCGATATCTTTAGGAGTGAATCCGAATTTATGATCCACGAACAGGCCGAACACCGTTTCATAATTGGCAAGACCGAACGACAGAACAAATACGATGATCAGACTTAGGAAATACGGTTCCCTGAACGAGTGGACCAGCTGGACCGGAAGGCTCTCCTGTTTCCGTCCCAGAACGGTAGATGCTTCTTGCTTGGCGGATGATTCCGGAAGCAGCAGGAGCGTCACCACAGCCGCAATGCCCCCGGCTACGGCTGCAGCGTAGAAAGGAACACGAATGCCAAACTCGGCGATGAAGCCCCCGATGCCGGGGCCGATAATGAAGCCTGTCGTAATCGCTGCATTAATGAATCCCATGCCCCGGGCACGCTCCTCATTGGAAGTGACGTCAGCCGTATAGGCCATGACGGCGGGCATGATGAGGGCGGCGCCGATGCCGCCCAGCATTCTTGCCGCAAACAGCAGCGTCGGCGTGCTGGCGGCTCCGAATAACCATTCCGATATGGCGAATACAATCATGCCGGAGATGATGATTTTTTTGCGGCCCATGATATCGGACAATCTCCCCGCAAGCGGCGAGAATAGCAGCTGCGTTAATGAAAAGGCGGCAACCAGCATGCCCACCGTGCTTCCGCTGATATGCAGCTCCGTCATATAGGTAGGCATAATGGGGATGACGAGCCCGATGCCGGTGAAAACTAAGAATATATTGAACATGAGGAGCAGAATGGCTCCATTGTTTCGCAATAGTAATGACATGATGATTCCTCCAAAGATAAAAAACGATTTAATGATGGTTTACGTTTTTCTTACTATACTGAACGTTCGGTTTATAATAGAGCATAAAAAAGAGAACGTGTCATTTATGATTTCTTTTCGATGCCGTGCAGGAATACTTGGATGGCCGTATGATAAAGGGCAAGCGGATTTTTTACCTTCGTAATGCGGGACATTTGGCTTAAGCCCACGATGAGGCTTTCAAAAATGAGGGAGAGCTGCTCCACGTTATGATTCTCAAATTCCCCATGATCAATCCCTTGCTGCAGCAACTTTTGATTGAATTCCAGGTGGCTTCGGATAATCCGTACGATTCGCTGCTCTACTTCCTCGGACACGTCTCCATTGTTGTTCATGAATTCGTCGAGAGCTTTGGAGAAGGGGTGGTTCAGATCATCAAACACCAGCTGGTCGGCAATTCCGTACAATTTACCGACGGTATTGGTGTATTGCTGCTCCTTGCTGCTCCATTTCTGTTCCCACTCGAGGTCCCATTCCTCGATCAAATACAGAAACAGCCCTTCCTTGCTTTTAAAGTGATAATAAATATTCCCTTTGCTGCTGCCGGTGGCTTCGACGATCTCCTCGATCGACGTTGATTTGTATCCCTTCTGCATAAAAAGCGCCTTGGCGGCTTCGGCAATGCGTCGCTTGGTATCTTCAGTTTGTTGTTGTTTTTTGTTCACGCACGCACCCCCTTATCCTATAGGCTATCGTCAAATATGCATATACTGAACGTTCGTTCTGTATCTTAACAAATGGGTTTAAAATATTCAAGAGAAAATTCTCTCCGGCGCTCCGGGGTCGAAGCCTGTCCTAAAAAAAATAACCGTTACCTCCAATAGGCAGCGGTCATTGTCTCACATGCGGACGGCTTATTAATGGTTGACTTCGATGAACTTGCGTGATTTCTCATGGTAGGACATCAGCTCGGATACGGTAACAAATGAATAACCTCTTTTTTGCAGCTCCGGCAAAATCACCTTGAGGGCTTCAACCGTCTGCGTACTGCTGGGTACAAAATCGTGCATAAGTACGATATCGCCGTTACGGGCGTTGTCCAGAACCTTTCGGACGATGCGGTTGACGCCGGGCTTTCGCCAGTCGAGGGTATCCTGGTGCCATGACCACAATACAGTCAGCATCCCCAAATCCTTGCTCGTTCTGACAATGGTTTCATTATAGCTGCCCCCGGGCGGGCGAAACAGTACAGTTTTCATGCCGGTGGCTTGATAGATCGCATCTTGCGTTTGATTCAGTTCACTTGATAACTTCGTGACGTTAATATTGTGAAAGGGCGGATGCGTATAGGAGTGGTTGCCGATTTCATGTCCTTCCTGCAGCTCCCGCGCGACGATGTCGGGGTGTTTCTCCACCCGGCTGCCTACAACGAAGAAGGTGGCTTTAGCGTCATACCGCTTTAACAGATCCAGAATTTGAACGGTGTTATGCTTGTCCGGGCCGTCGTCAAAAGTGAGGGCGATCACCTTGTTCTGCGTGGGCACTTCCCACACGATCTCGCCGCGCTCCTCATAATAATCTCTGCCTTTGGAGGCGGAAGGCACGTGCTCCGCATGCACTTGGCAAGGATAACCAAGCATCAGCGCAAGAGCAAGCAATGAAAAGGCTGAGCATGTTCGTTTTTTCATGGCGATGGGTTTCCTTTTCTTCTGTTGTTCTAGTCTCCGCATGATAGCACGCGAGCTTCATTTAGGATGCACGATCATCAAAGAAATTATTCTATAGGAAGCTCTCGCGGGGAAAGCAAGCGCGTCAATTGCGAAGGAGCCCCTGGATTGCTGTCAGTTCCTGCATGTAGAGGAATCAGGGCGATGGCGCTGGTCCATCGAGAAGAATCGTGCTTGCCCCGGGGTGATGCGAAAAATTATGAGTTTCATATATTGACATCATATGGTTGTACATGGTATTATCGATTTTGTCGCTAAGACGAAATGTGCACACCTGGATTTCGGGATGATCTCGCAAAATATTGCGGATTCCACGCGTACCTTCGGGCTTTTCAAGTGAACGTGAACGACGCTAGGAACATGCGCGGATACAATATGCCGGGGTGGCGGAATTGGCAGACGCACAGGACTTAAAATCCTGCGGTAGGTGACTACCGTACGGGTTCGACCCCCGTCCTCGGCATTATAACAGCGTCTGGTATGATGCAAAATAAGTCGGCCCCTGTATGGGTGCCGGCTTATTTTTTAAATCGACGCAAATTCATTAGCGGGCGTTGTTCCTGCGGACCTAAGCGGAAGATGCCGCGTCCCGATTAAAGTGATCGCATTTCTTTTATGATTCCATGCTGACCTGCGTGAGGAGGAGGGAGAGGAGACATGCGGATGTTTAACAATGATTGGGACCTTATCCTGCAGGGAGAAGTGGATAAGCCTTATTTTCAAGCTTTGATGGAACGGGTGGATGAAGAGTACCGGCGCAGTACGGTGTATCCTCCCAAGGAAGATATATTTCGGGCTCTGCAGCAAACATCGTACCAATCGACGAAGGTCGTTATTTTGGGACAAGACCCTTATCACGGTCGCCGGCAGGCGCAGGGACTGAGTTTTTCCGTCTCGCCCGGGGTTGCGATTCCTCCGTCTTTACGCAATATACATAAGGAGCTTTCATCGGATCTGGGGATTTCGGCTCCGAATCATGGATCCTTGCAATCATGGGCGGATCAGGGAGTTCTGCTGCTCAATGCCGTGCTGACGGTTCGCGAGGGCGAGCCGAACTCCCATAAAGGCATCGGGTGGGAGACCTTCACCGATACGGTCATCGCGAAACTGAATGAACGTGAAAGGCCCATGGTGTTTATATTATGGGGCAGTTATGCACAGAAGAAAGGTTCCTTCATAGACCGAAGCCGTCACAAGGTGCTTGAGTCCAGTCATCCGAGCCCGTTTGCAGCGCACAAAGGATTCTTCGGCAGCCGTCCATTTTCAGCATCGAATGCTTTTTTAATGCAAGAGGGTATGAATCCGGTGAAGTGGGACATCCCGAACACGCCGGACGATGGAGATGAATAATCCGCGAGAGGTGACCTTCATGAAGCATTGGATTGGTCGTCATGTTGTCATTCAGCGTCTAGACGGGGCGAAAAGCACGGTTGAAGGTGTGCTGAAAGGGTGGGATCCCGTTCAGGAGAAAGTGATTCTAGGCCCGGGCGAGCTAATCATTCCGTTTCGAGCGATTCATAGGATTATGCCGAGGAACTCCTATCCGGCCCTGAACTCCATCGGTTATGTCGTGAGTCATACCATTCAATTCGATAATGCCGTTTATTTTGGGTCCTGCGTCATGGTATGGAGGGGCAACCAGCTGGTGTCTTCCCAGGCTATCCTGACATCTCACGATGAGGATACCGTCACACTGTCGAATGGCACGATATTGCGTAAGGACGAGCATGATTTCGTGGTTCGATCCCTGCGCGGCAATGCGTGATTCTTTTAAAATAAAGGATGTCCCACTAGCCATCGCAAAGTTGGCGGGGGCATCCTTTTTTGCTGTGAGGCGCCATCATGCGTCCTCTACTTTTTCGGCGAGGAACAGCTCGTAAATTCGCACCGCAATAATTTTGATGATCATGTAGGCCGGAATGGCTAGCAGGATGCCGAGGAGTCCGAAGAAGTCGCCGCCTACAAGAATGAGGACAACCGTAGTCAGCGGGTGAATATCCAGCTGTTTCCCGTAGATGACGGGTGTCAGAATATTATCTTGAATCTGCTGGGCGATGACAATGACCACAACGGACCATATCGCGATGGAAGGCGATTCGATAAATCCAATGATGACGACAGGAACGGTCGCCAGCAGCGCACCGATATACGGGATGAAATTCAAGAAGAAGGAGATCACCGTCAAGAGCAGGGAATAGGGCAGTCCGATAATCAAAAATCCGATATAGATCATGACGCTAAGTATAAGATTCAGGATCACTTTGCCGATAATAAAATTGCTGAGTGCCGTATCGATCTCGCCCAGCACCTCCTGGCCGTCGCGGCGGTATCGTCTGGGCAGGACGCTGAGCAGTCTTGGCGGGAGCTTGCTGCCTTCCTTCAGCATGTAGTACAAAATGATTGGAATCGTAGCGATAATGACAACGACGCCGGATACAACGGAAATCAGGTTATTGATGGAATTGCTGATCCATGTGATGATCCGGTTCATGTATTCCGTCAGGGAGGTAGACAATTCGGATTCCGTTGGTATATAGCGGGACCAGAATTGATTTTGTTGAAGCTGGTCGATCTGCTCCTCCACGCCCTCAACCAGGAAGGGGGCGTTGCTGATGAAGTTTTCGATCTGTTCACGGAGCGTCGGCCATACGACGATGCCAAAGATCGCGCAGAGACCGGCAAAGACGAAATACAGCATCAGGACGCCGATGGATCGTTTGATTTTGCGCCGCTCCAGGTAGTCCACGATCGGCCTGAGCAGATAATAGAAGAAGCCGGCCATGGCCACCGGAACGATCAGCATGTTGAACATGGAGACGATGGGGCGAAACAAAAAGCTGATTTCGGTTCCTAGGTAGATGATTAAGAGCAGCGCGATTATGCCGAAGCATGTCCTGAAATATTTGCTCTGCATCATGGGCAATCCCTCCATAACAACGAGTAGGTAAAATACACGGGTACCATGTAACATTTGTATTTAACCAATTTGGAGGGATTTGAAATCACCAGTTTATGTTATTAGTTACGTATGGTGACCCTGGTATGGATGGGCACGAGGGAAGCAAGCTCCACCACGTCCTCGTTATACATCCGAATACAGCCATGGGAGACGGAGCGTCCGATGGATGAAGGGTCATTCGTGCCATGGATGCCGTAGTGGGGTTTGGACAACCCTAACCAGTAAGCCCCAAAAGGACCGCCGGGATTCGGTTGTTTGTTGACGATGGTGTAATTGCCGGGAGGCGATTGCGTAGCCATTTTGCCGATGGCGACCGGGAACGTGCGTACCACGATGTTGCCGTCGAGCAGGTGCAGCTGAAAGTCGGACAAATCGACAATAATGCGGTATTGAGGCATGATCATCCATCTCCTTCAAGATTCAAGCTATGAAAAAAGGGGGGGATCGGCCCCAAAATGGTCTAAAATAGGCAAATTACACCTTCATGACTTGGTAGAAATTTCATCCGTTGAGGACGGTTTGCCGATGTTATATTTAATATGTTAAGCAGTTACAACGTTTACACCAGGAAGGGGAAGCCGATGTCTCCCGCAAGGCTATATCTAAAATATATTAAAAATAATATGTTCACCAAGATGCTGCTGTTAATCGCCCTGATTGCGGTAGTTACCATCGTTACCTTATCGTTTCTTATGTATTACTTCTTGTTTCAATCGGCCGTCCGCAGCGAGCTGGACATCCAGCGGAGCGCGGTGGAGCGGGTGGAACGACACCTGAATCAAAAATACGAGAATGCCCAGTCCTATGTGAACGACTTATACCGCAACAGCTCTTTGGGCATTGATACTTCCTATTTCCTCATGAACTCGTTTAACGAATATATGGCGAAGCGAATGAATCGGATCGCGGGCGGGGGGCAGTCCAATTCGGACAGCGTAGTCGCTTATTTCAAGCAGAGGCTTGACGACGATCCGGATATAGAGAATATCATGCTGTACAGCGCGGAGAAGCAATATGTCTACGTGTACAAGCAGGGCAGCATGACAAGGCTGTATCAGGCGAATGCCACGCATTCCTACATTCCCGACGTGATGGCGCTCGAAAGCCAGAGCGTCACATTGCCGAATCTATGGATACGCAAGCTCGCCGGAGACGTGACCTTGCCGTTGTTCTCGATCCGAAGCCCGATTAATGATATGACCACTTACAAAAATCTGGGACAACTGCTTATTTTGTATCGAACGGAAGCGCTGGATGCCGTGCTGAACAACAGCAACGATTCCCTGAAGGGCTCCGTCCTGGTATTGTCGGGCGACGGCCGCGTGATGTTTGACTCCTCCGGCAAATATTACGGCGAGAAGTATCCGTATGCCGACCGGCTGCTGAATTCCAAGGAAACCGTGACCCTCGATGAGGAATCCTATATTACAACGGCAGCCCATAATCAGGCAGGCTATACGGTGGTGGGCATCACGCCCAAGCGCGAAATCGCGGAATCGTTCCATGGCTTGCAGAGCACCATTATCATTGCGGCCCTGCTATGCATCGTGATTGCGGTGTCCATCCCTTCCCTGATGATCGTCAATTACTCCAGACGGACCGATAACATTATCCGTTTTATGCGCAAGGTCGAGAAGGGAGAGTTCGTGGCCCGGATGCAGGATACCAAGGACGATCAGCTGGGGCAAATCGCAGGCAGCTTCAATGAAATGCTGGATGAGCTTTCCCGTTACATCGATAAGGTGTATAAAGCGGAGATTAACCAGAAGAACGCGGAGCTGTCTGCGCTGCAGGCGAGAATCAACCCGCATTTTTTATACAACACGCTCGAAGTGATTCGAATGAGGGCCCTCTCGCAGGGGGCGCAGGACGTCGGCGATATGATCTACAGCTTGTCGATGCTTTTCAAGAATATCGTTCAGCATAAGTCCCACTACACGCTGAAGGATGAGCTGGAGGCGTGCAGACTTTATTTGGAGCTGTTTCGCATTCGCTATAAGGACAAGTATATTTACAAAATGCACTGCGACGATCAAATCAAGCATGTGCCGATGATCAAAATGTCGCTGCAGCCGCTGATTGAAAATTATATCGTTCACGGCCTTCGCAGCGATCAGGACGACAACTGGCTGACCATCAACGCGACGCAGGAGGATGACGAGGTCCATATCGAGATCAAGGACAACGGGAAAGGGATCCCGCCGCAGCGGCTCGAGGACATCAAATCCCGGCTGGATGTGGCCGAGTCGAGCGGAGAATCGTTTGGTCTGCGGAGCGTGAATGAGCGATTAAAGCTGACATATGGAAGTTCATACGGAATGGACATCCAGAGTGAGCCGGGTAACGGAACGACGGTGACAGTGAAATTTCCGGTGACAGAGAGGAAGCTGAATAACGATGTATAAGGTATTTATCGTGGACGATGAGCCGTTCATTATAGAGGGATTGGTTGATGTCGTGGATTGGTCGAAGTATGGCATCGAGGTGGTCGGTCATGCGGAGAACGGCCGTCAGGCACTGGAGAAGATGTCGGTCGTCCCGGTCGACATTCTTATAACGGATATATCGATGCCCGTGATGACGGGGCTTGAATTGATCGAGGGGGCACGCAAATTAAACCGTAATCTGAAGGTGATTATCCTGAGCGGTTTCGACGACTTTGCCTATTTAAAGGAAGGCATGCGGCTAGGGATCGAGAATTATCTGCTCAAGCCGATCAACCTCAAGGAACTGGAAGAAACGATTGCAAGCACAACGGATAAAATGAACAAGTCCAGAAGGGAAATGAGACTGGACGAGTATGACATCAATATTTTGCGGAGCAACATCCTGTATCGCTGGATCACCGACCGGATCGAGCCGGAGGAACTGGAGGAGCGGGCGACCCTTCTGGGGTTGAATCTCAATTTGCCCTATGTTATGGCATCTATCCTGAGAGCGGACTTCACGCCGCTGGAGAACTGCCTGTATCAATTAATGGACCAGGAGCCAGGTGTTCTGTATTTCCGGGACAACGACGGCGATCATGTGGTCATCTTCATGATGAAAGACCCGGATACGGAAAAAGCGAGGGCAATCCGCCTGCTGCAGCAGGTGCGGGAGCAGTGCTATGAAGAAGAGCTGAGCATCTCCCTCGGCAGCGTGGAGAGCCTTGGCGGGAATTACAAGGACAGTTATCTCCATGCCAAGGAAGCCCAGGAATACTATCTTGTTCTGGAGCAGCCCTCCTACGTGGATTATGTTGATGTTCAGGCCAAAAAGGGAGAAGCGGCGGAATCCTATTCGATACAGTGGCCCGAGTATGCCAAAGGCATCGCCGGAAGGGACAAGCAGGTGCTGTTCGATCTGATCGACAGCGATTTTGACCGGCTTCGCCACACCCAGGGAATGAACCCGACAACCTTGAAGAGCATCGCGGTCGAAATGGTCATTCGCCTGAAACTGGAGCTGAACGATATCCAGTATACGGCTGCCCCTGATTTCGTGAAAAACACGATTACCGATATTATGGATTCCATATCGAGCGACGATCTGATCACTGCGGTGAAGGATGGGGTCGGCGGGCTGGTCGATTCGCTCAACAATGATGTGAAGAGTCCTGTCATCCAGCAGATTCTGAATCATATCCAGCACCATTACAACGAGGATTTGTCATTGAAGGTGCTGGGAGCTAACTATCATATCCATCCGGTCTATCTGGGTCATCTGTTCCATAAAGAGACGGGAGAAAACTTCACGGAGTACATTAACCGGTACCGGATTGAGCGGGCCAAGGAGCTGCTTCGGAACTCTTCGACAAAAGTGCAGGATATCGCAAAAAATGTCGGTTATTGGGAAACCGGTTATTTCTATAAACAGTTCAAAAAATTCGTCGGCGTATCGCCGAGGGATTTTAGAGGGATGCTCTGATTGATAGAATCAGAGCTTTTTTCTTTATTTTCACCATAATACCTTTAATTTTTCGCCTATGTGAAACTGCTTTCATGGGATAACCTTATAGGTGTAGAGACACAAGGATTCAAAAGGGAGGATAAACATGAGTAAATCGAAAAAGAAATGGCTCCTGCCGCTAACGCTTTTATTGTCCGCGTCCATGCTGTTGTCTGCATGCGGAGGCAATAAAGAAGAAAGTGCAGGAAACGGCGGGGGAACTGCCGAGAAACCGGTTGAGCTAATCTGGTACACCATCGGTACACCTCAAAAGGATGTTGACAAGGTTGAGGCAGAAATCAATAAATACACTGCTGAGAAGATTGGTGTAACCGTTGACATGAAAATGATCGACTTCGGGGATTACAACCAGAAGATGCAGGTTATGGCAGCTTCCGGCGAACCGATGGATATCCTGTTCACGAGCTCATGGGCGTTCGATTATGTGCAGAACGCACGTAAAGGCGCATTCATGGAATTGGACGAGCTGATCGAAAGCCACGGAAAAGGCATTAAGGAAGCAATCGATCCGGCGTTCCTGGAAGGTTCCAAGGTTGACGGACACAACTATGCGATTCCGGCCAACAAAGAGCTTCCTGCTCAAGAAGCATGGCGCTTTAACAAAACATTGCTCGATAAATACAATCTCGATATTTCGAACGTAAAATCGATGGAAAGCTTGGAGCCGCTGCTCAAAACCATCAAGGAAAACGAACCGAACGTCGTTCCTTTGGCCATCAGCAAAGACTTCGGACCATTGCTTCCATTTGACTACATCATCGAAAAAATGCCAATGGCCGTATACCTGGACGACAAGGAAGAACTGAAAGTCGTGAACTTCCTCGAAATGCCGGAAACGATGGACATGCTTAAGTTGATGAACAAGTACTACAAAGCGGGATACATCTCCCCAGAAGCTGCAACAACAACTTCGACGCAAGATCTGATGACATCCGGCAACTGGTTCACGGACCGTGCGGCTACACAGCCATTCGCGGACAACCTGTGGAGCCAAAGCTACGGCTATCCGGTCGTATCTACTCCTGCCGGCGATGCAAACATCTTTAACTGGTCGGTTATGGGTTCGATGCAAGCGATTTCCGCAAACTCGAAATACCCTGAGAAAGCAATGGAGTTCCTGAACCTGCTGAACACCGACGTATATCTTCGAAACCTGGTTGACTCCGGTATCGAAGGCGTGCACTACAAGAAGCTTAGCGAGAACGTCATGGAAAACTTGCCAGAATCGAAAAACTACGACATGCCTACTTTTGCGCTTGGCAATGTCATGCTGACATACTTGAATCCTGAAGATCCTGAGAACAAATGGGAAGAGTTCAAGAAGTTTAACGAGTCCGGCCAGCCTGCTCCACTTCTCGGTTTCAACTTCGATCCAACCAAAGTATCCACAGAGCTCGCTGCTGTCAACAACGTAAAAGAAGAGTTCTGGGCGCCGCTGATGACAGGTACCGTCAATCCTGAGGAGTTCCTGCCAAAAGCGAATGAAAAGCTGAAAGCTGCCGGTCTGGATAAGATCATCGCTGAAGCACAAAGCCAAATTGATGCTTGGAAAGCAAGCAAGTAATAACAATGCATGAAGCGGTCTGCCTGCCCTAAGGGGCAGCAGGTGCCGCTGCATGAACAAGGACGGGGCGGCGGATGTTCACCGCCCTTCTTTTGTTCATTTCATGCACATCACGAGGAGGGGTAAGCGTGAGAGCAATCGGACAGTTTTTCAAAAATATTATGACGAATAAGGCCATGCTGTTCATGGTTTTGCCGGGGACCCTGTGGTTTCTCTTATTCTCATATTTGCCCATGTTCGGGACCATTATTGCATTTAAGGAATACCGCTTTAGCCGAGACGGGTTCTGGGCAAGTATCGTTAATAGTGAATGGGTAGGATTCCAAAACTTTAAATTCCTGTTCAGTACCAACGATGCTTACATCATTACGCGCAACACCGTTCTTTATAATTTCGTGTTCATCATATTAGGTCTCATTCTATCCGTAGCACTGGCTATCGTATTGTCTGAAATCGTGAACAAGAAATTGGCGAAAGTCTATCAAACCGGCATGTTTCTGCCGTACTTCCTGTCCTGGGTTATCGTAGGTTACTTCGCATTCAGTTTCCTGAGCATGGATAAAGGGATGCTGAATCAGATTCTGGGCTGGTTCGGCATGGAGCCGGTTCAGTGGTATTCCGAAGCCAAGTATTGGCCGATATTCCTGACGTTGATCAGTTTGTGGAAATCCGTAGGTTATAACAGCGTCGTCTACCTGGCGGCGATCATGGGGATCGACAAATCCTTGTACGAGGCGGCGATGATTGACGGAGCGAACAAATGGCAGCAGATTAAAGCCATCACGCTTCCGATGCTGAAACCGCTGATGACCATTTTGACTCTTCTTGCGATCGGTAAAATCTTCTACGCTGACTTTGGTCTCTTCTATCAAGTGCCAAGGGATTCGGGAACCTTGTATTCCGTAACGAACGTCATTGATACCTATGTATATCGCGGTCTGAAAACAACGGGCGAGATCGGCATGAGTACTGCTGCGGGTCTGTACCAGTCGGTTGTCGGATTTATTCTGGTTATGGTATCCAACTATATTGTTCGTAAATACGACAAGGATAACGCATTGTTCTAATCGATCAATCATCAAGAAGGGGGTATGTGATGTGTTCAAATCGAAAAGCAAGATGAAAGATTTCCATCAGCTTTCATCCGGGTGGAATGTCGTATTCAACCTGATTGCCGGTATTTTCTCGTTCCTGTGTGTATTTCCGTTCCTGTTCGTTATGATCATCTCATTTACAGACGAAGGCTCACTGGCCCGAAACGGATACCAAATCTGGCCGGAGAAATGGAGTCTTGAAGCTTACAAATACGTATTCCAGACAGGCGATACGCTTCTTCGTTCTTACGGCGTAACGATCTTTGTCACGGTCGTAGGTACGCTGCTCAGTCTGTTTATCATTTCGCTTTATGCTTATGCCATCTCCCGCAAAGGGTTCAGATACCGGAACTTCTTCTCGTTCTTCGCATTTTTCACGATGCTGTTCAACGGGGGGCTGGTGCCGACTTATATCGTAGCAACGCAATTGCTGGGTCTGAAAGATTCCATCTGGGCTTTGATTCTGCCTTTGGCGCTCAACGCCTTCTATATCATGATTCTGCGTACGTTCTACAGCACCAGCGTGCCGGACGCCATCATCGAATCCGGTAAAATCGACGGTGCGAGCGAGTTTAAGATTTTCTACAAGCTGGTATTGCCGCTATCCCTGCCGGGTCTGGCTACCATCGGTTTGTTCAGCACGCTTGGGTATTGGAACGATTGGTTCAACGCATTGCTCTACATCGACGATCCGAACCTGGTTCCGCTGCAATCCATGCTCATGCGGATCGAAACCAGCATGCAGTTCATCCTGCAGAACTCGCAGAACTCATCCCTTAGCATGGCCGCTCTTCAGAGCATGCCGCAGGATACTTCGCGGATGGCGATGGTCGTTCTGGCAACCGGACCGATTATTCTGGCATACCCGTTCTTCCAGCGCTACTTCATTCAAGGTCTGACCATCGGCGCGGTTAAAGAATAAATTCTTCAAGTACCGGAGGGTATAAGATGACTTATAAAGATCCCCGTAAACCCATTGCGGAAAGAGTGGAACATCTGCTTGGCCTGATGAACGTGGAGGAAAAGGTGGGGCAGTTGATCCAGCCGTTCGGCTGGAAGACCTATGAGGTGAATGAAGGTCAGATTACATTAACGGATTCATTTAAAGAGCAAGTTAAAAATGGCGGCGTCGGATCCCTTTACGGGACCCTTCGCGCCGATCCATGGACCGGTGTAACACTTGAGACCGGTCTTTCTCCGCGTGAAGGAGCGGAAGCCGTCAATCACATCCAGCGGTACGCCGTTGAGCAGTCTCGACTTGGCATTCCGATCCTGATCGGGGAAGAATGCTCGCATGGTCACATGGCCATCGGCGGCACGGTCTTTCCGGTGCCGTTGTCCATCGGGAGCACGTGGAACGTGGATTTATACCGCGACATGTGCCGGGCCGTCGCGCTGGAAACACGCAGCCAGGGCGGCGCGGTCACCTATTCGCCGGTGCTCGACGTCGTGCGCGATCCAAGATGGGGACGTACCGAAGAATGCTTCGGTGAAGACCCGTACCTGATCAGCGAATATGCGGTCGCATCGGTGGAAGGCCTTCAGGGCGAGTCCCTGGACAGCCCGAGCAGCGTTGCGGCGACCTTGAAGCATTTCGTTGGCTATGGCAGCTCGGAAGGCGGGAGAAATGCCGGCCCCGTGCACATGGGCACGCGTGAGCTGATGGAAGTGGACATGCTGCCGTTCAAGAAGGCCGTGGAAGCGGGAGCGGCCTCCATTATGCCCGCCTATAACGAGATTGACGGCGTGCCTTGCACCGTCAATACGGAACTGCTTGACGGCATTCTCCGCAAGGAGTGGGGGTTTGACGGCATGGTAATCACCGACTGCGGCGCCATCGATATGCTGGCCAGCGGCCATGATACCGCCGAAGACGGAATGGATGCCGCTGTGCAGGCCATCCGCGCCGGCATCGATATGGAGATGTCGGGCGAGATGTTCGGCAAGCATCTTCTGAAGGCTGTCGAGTCAAACAAGCTGGAGGTCTCCGTATTGGACGAGGCCGTACGCCGTGTATTGACGTTAAAATTCAAGCTCGGATTGTTCGAGAATCCTTACGTGGATCCCCAGACAGCCGAGAACGTGATCGGCAGCGAGCAGCATGTCGGACTTGCCAGGCAGCTTGCGGCAGAAGGCATCGTTCTCCTTAAGAACGAAGCAAAGGCTCTGCCGTTATCCAAGGAAGGCGGCGTGATTGCCGTCATTGGACCTAATGCCGATCAGGGATACAATCAGCTTGGAGACTACACCTCTCCTCAGCCGCCGGCAGCCGTGACCACCGTGCTTGGCGGAATCCGCGCGAAACTGGGAGAAGAAGCGCAGCGCGTATTGTACGCTCCGGGTTGCCGCATTAAGGACGACTCCAGGGAGGGCTTTGAATTCGCATTGACTTGTGCGGAACAGGCCGATACCGTGGTTATGGTGCTTGGCGGTTCAAGCGCCCGCGATTTCGGCGAAGGCACGATTGATTTGCGCACAGGGGCCTCGAAGGTCACGGACGATGCTTTAAGCGACATGGATTGCGGCGAAGGCATTGACCGGATGACGCTGCAGCTATCCGGCGTTCAATTGGAATTGGCCCAGGAGATCCATAAGCTTGGCAAGCGGATGATCGTGGTGTACATCAACGGCCGTCCGATCGCGGAGCCGTGGATCGACGAGCATGCCGATGCGATTCTGGAAGCATGGTATCCTGGACAGGAAGGCGGACATGCGGTAGCGGACATTTTGTTCGGGGACGTGAATCCGTCCGGCAAGCTGACGATGTCGATACCGAAGCATGTCGGGCAGCTGCCGGTTTACTATAACGGCAAGCGGTCACGCGGTAAGCGTTACCTTGAAGAGGATTCCCAGCCGCGTTATCCGTTCGGATACGGGCTTAGCTATACCGAATTCAGTTATTCGGATATTCGAATCACTCCGGAAGTGATCGGAACGGACGGTACGGCCGTTGTTTCCGTGAACGTTACAAATAGCGGTGACTGTGAAGGGTCCGAGGTTGTACAATTGTACGTAAGCGATGCCGCCAGCAAATATACGAGACCCGCCCGTGAACTGAAGGGCTTCCAGAAAATTTCCCTGCAGCCCGGAGAGCGGCGCAAGGTGGAATTCACGATCGGTCCGGAACAGCTTCAATATATCGGTCAAGATTACCGGCAGGTGGTTGAACCCGGGTTGTTCCGTGTTATGCTAGGCAGGCATGTGAATGATACGCTTAGTGCAGATCTGACCGTACAGGAGGATTAATCAATGGAACGTATTCGACGCTTTATACGCGAACTGTCGGAGCGGCAGTGGCTCGAATCGACGGAGCTTCGAGATTGGAACATTACCCGGTCCACTTACGTGGTTCCGGGCGTGTACGAAGAGACGGCCCCTTATCCGGAGGGGCAGAACTTCAACAGGTTTCCGAGCACGCAGGGGACAACCTATTTCTTTCGGAGGAATCTTGAGTTACCCCCGCAATGGGCAGATGGAGCGATTGGGCTCGTGTTTCAATCCGGGGGCGAGGGGCTGCTGCGCATTAATCGCGCGTCTTATCAGGGATTGGACCGGAATCATACTTTTGTTACGCTGGATCCGAAGCGCACCGGAATGAACATGGAGCTGGAGATCGAATTGTTCGATCCGATTCCGGAGCCGGTCGACCCGCTGAATCAGCAGGCTGTCATTCAGCCACCGATTACCCGTGTACAAAGTTTGCTTGTCCGCGTAAACGTGCCTGTCCAGAGCCTGATGTACACCGCTACCGTGATCCGGGATTCGCTTATCCTGCTGCCGGATACGGATATGCGGCGCATCCGCATGATGGAGGCGCTGTATCAGGCCATGGATCGCTTCGTAGGCTTGAATGACGCTGCCATTCGGGATGGTGCCGAGGTGACCGCGATTGAGCATGATCTGAAACAGTCGGTCGCAGCCATAGGCGGCCATGCCGAAGGCACCGAGCATATGGTAGGCCAGTCCCATATCGACATCGCCTGGCTGTGGCCCGTTCGGGAAACCGTACGAAAAACAAGCCGCACCTTCTCCACGATGGATGCGCTGATGAGCGAATATCCCGAATTCAAGTACGCGCAGAGCCAGCCGCTGCTGTACCAATTCCTGAAGGATCACGATCCCGAGCTGTACGAGAGAGTGAAGGCCCGAATCAAGGAAAGGCGCTGGGAGCTGGTCGGCGGGATGTGGGTCGAACCGGACCTGAACATTCCGAGCGGGGAATCTCTCATGCGTCAAATGCTGTACGGGCAGCGCTTCTATCAAGAAGAGTTTGGCCTGACATCGCATATCGAATGGCTGCCGGATACGTTCGGATACTGTGCATCCCTGCCTCAAATCTTGAAGCATGGCGGCATTCGTTATTTCATGACAACCAAGCTTGGCTGGAACGATACGAACGTGTTCCCATACGATCTGTTCCATTGGGTCGGAATCGATGGAACGCCGATGCTCTCCTATCTGAACCATGGTGTGAACGAGAACACGCTGCCGAAGGACGTTCACGAGCATTGGCAGTCGTACCGTCAAAGAGCCGTTCATCCGGAGCAGATGTTGCTGTATGGACACGGCGACGGCGGCGGAGGCGTAACTCGCGAGATGCTGGAATACATCAACCGGGCCGAGCTGATGGTCGGTCAGCCTGCCAGCAAGTACAGCACGGCTGCCGAGTTTTTTGACAGGATCGACGCAGCTCAGCCGCAGCTGCCGAAATGGCGCGGGGATTTATACCTGGAGCTTCATCGCGGCACCTATACGACGCATGCACGAAACAAGCGCCATAACCGGAAAGCGGAAATCCTGTTCCGCGAGGCGGAGCTATGGAACACGGTAGCTTTCCCGTCGATGGACAACGAGAAGAAGCAGGGCATCGTCAGCGAGCTGCATGACGGCTGGAAGCTGATTTTGCTGAATCAATTCCACGATATTATTCCGGGTTCTGCGATAACGGAATCTTACGTGACCTCCGAGAAGGAATACGCAGAGGTGTTCCAAAAAGGAAATCATAGCCTGGATCTCGGGCTTCAGGTATTGGCGGACCAGGCCGATACAGAAGGAGAAGGCGTTCCGTATGTTATCTTCAACGGACTTGGATGGAGACGAGACGCCGTCATCTCGCTAGAAGTAGAGCCTGGTCTTGCGCCGTACGATTCGGATGGGGCGCGGCTGCCATTCGATGCCTTATCCGGAGAGAACGGCGAAACCTCGCAGCGCTTGAACGTTCATGTTCAAGGCATCCCGGCCTTGGGATACACAACCATCTGGTTGAAGCCTTCGGTAGGAAACGGAAAGGCAGCGGAGAAGTCTACTATAGTGTTCGCAGATTCTTGGGAAACGGATTACTATATGGTCAGCTTTAACGAGCGCGGCGAAATCACGAGCCTGTGGGATAAAGAAGCACATCGGGAAGTAATCAAGCCGGGCGAAGCCGCGAATCGGTTCCACTTCTTCCATGACCGTCCGACGCTGTGGGATGCGTGGGATATCGATACCCGCTACGAGGAGCAATCCGCCGGCGATGCCGAGCTGATCGAGAAGAAGCTGGTGTCTGCGGGCGAAGTCCAAGATGTGCTGCGTTTCCGCTGGCGCATTCATCAGTCGGAGATCACGCAGGATATGATTTTTTATCATCATGACCGGCGGATCGACTTCAAGACGTTTGTCAGCTGGAACGAATCGCATAAATTGCTGAAAGTCGGTTTCCCGATCGGCGTCGTTGCCGAGAAGGCCACCTACGAGATTCCGTTCGGTACCATTGAGAGACCGACCCATCGCAATACGAGTTGGGAGCAGGCGCAATATGAAGTCTGCGGACACCGCTTCGCGGATGTGTCGGAGCATGGATACGGCGTCAGCCTGATCAACGACTGCAAATACGGATATGACGTTCAGGACAGCACAATCCGGCTGTCGCTGCTGCGCGCGCCGAAATGGCCGGATGTCACGGCGGATTTGGGAGAGCATGAGTTCACGTATTCCCTTTATCCGCATAACGGAGACTGGAGAAGCGCCGGAATCGTCCGCAAAGCAGCCGAGCTTAATCATGATCTGCCATGGGTGAGAACAGGTTCGAAGAAGGGTTCGCAGCCTGCCGTGCATTCGTTTATTCCGTTCGAGAGCGATCACGTTATTCTGGATACCGTTAAGCCGGCAGAAGACGGCACGGGGTACGTCCTTCGGATGTATGAGTCCGCGGGCGGCCGGGATGCGGCAACAGTGAGCTGGCCTTATCCTTGCGAAAGGGTCCATCTATCCAACGCCTTGGAAGAAGAACTCGAACAACTGGATATCGCGGAAGGAAGGTTAACCCTTCAATTCCTGCCGTACGAGATCAAAACCATCAAATTGACCACACAACATACTTAGTCAAAGGAGCCAGAACAAATCATGGAACAATTCAGACTCCCCAAAATACCAATGCCGGAGCTAGAGCTGCCGCAATCGATTCAGGCGGTTTTGCAAGAGGCCGAGGAAAAGCTGGCGCACCGTCCCAAGCTGCTTCAGCTGTTCAAGAACACGTTCCCGAACACGCTGGAAACGACCACCAAATTGATGGAGGATGGCACGACGTTTGTGATCACCGGCGATATTCCGGCCATGTGGCTGCGCGATTCGGTAGAGCAAGTGATCCATTACATTCCGTTTGCCAAGAACGATCCGCAGCTTCAGCGGATTTTAAGCGGATTGATCAAACGCCATTTTCAATATATTCATATCGATCCTTATGCCAATGCCTTCAATGAATCGGCCAACGACTGGCACTGGAACACGACCGACGAAACGGACATGTCGCCATGGGTATGGGAGCGCAAATTCGAGATCGATTCGCTGTGCTTCTCCGTTCGCCTGGCCTACCTGTACTGGAAGGAAACCGGCCTGACGGATGTGTTCGACGCCAATTTCAAGTCGGCTATGATCAAAATCATTGAGCTGTTTAAAACCGAACAGCACCATTTCGAGAAATCGCCTTACCGTTTCACGCGGGATAACGGAATTCCAACCGATTCCTTGCGCAACAACGGTCTCGGCATGCCGGTCAATTATACAGGCATGATCTGGTCGGGCTTCCGTTCAAGCGACGATGCCTGTGATTTCCACTACAACATTCCGGGGAACATGTTTGCCGTTGTGGCCCTTCGTCAAATGCAGGAATTCGCGGAATGGGTATTCCGGGACATGAAGCTGCTGGATGAATTGAAACGACTTGAAGCCGACGTGGATCACGGAATTCAGCTGTACGGCATCTATCGTCATCCGGAGTTCGGTCCGATCTACGCCTATGAAACGGACGGTTACGGAAATTACTGCCTGATGGATGATGCGGGCACTCCAGGATTGATGTCCATTCCTTATCTGGGATATTGCTCAGCAGATGATCCGATTTACCAGAACACCAGACGGTTCGCGCTCAGCAAAGAAAATCCTTTCTACTACGAGGGGACCGTTGCCAAAGGCATCGGCAGTCCGCACACGCCGCCGGATTATATCTGGCATATGGCCTTGTCGATGCAGGGGATTACGGCGCAGACGGCTGAAGAGAAGCTGGAGATGATTGCGCTGCTGGAAGCGACCGATGCCGATACCGGCTTCATGCATGAAGGTTTCCACGCCGACGATCCGAAAGTTTTCACCAGATCGTGGTTTGCCTGGTCCAACAGCCTGTTCTCGCAATTGGTGTATCAGGCGATGAAAGCAGGGATTCTATGAGCGAGCGCCTGATTGTATTCTATGATCCGTCCTTTCCGGCAGCAGAAGCTGCCGGTTTGCCGGGTAACGCCGCGGCTCTGAATGCATTCGATGCGGTGTGCGGTGCCGAGGACCTCGCTGAAGCGCTGGCATCGTCAGGCGGACAAGGTGCAAGCTTTGTCAATTTGCACGCGCCTTATTTTCCGAAATCCGCCTGGAGAGCGATTCTGGATTTTCTGAGAAACGGCGGCGGCTTGGTCAGCGTTGGCGGCGCACCCTTCAAGCGTCCTGTCCGCAAAGAGGACGGCGCTTGGGTGGTGGAACACGAACAGACGGCGTACCACCAGCAGCTTCATATTCATGAGGTGCTGCCTGTGGACAGCGGGCGTGTCGATCATTTGATTGCAAGCGACGTTATACCGCTGATGGAGAGCAGCCGGGAACGGTTAACTGTCAGCGATACGTGGAATTTGGTTCCGCATGTCACCAAGAGCAGTGATCTGCCTCACCAAATGGGATCGGCCGGGCCGATGGATACCCGGATTTATCCGCTCCTTAAGGGAAGCACGGCGAACGGGAGAGAGGTCGCCGCTCCGGTTGTTCTATGGGAAAATGTCGGCGGACCTTTCTTGGGCGGACGCTGGCTGTTTGTGAATCAGACGCTCACCGCTTCCTTCTGGGAACAGGATGGAGGAGCAGAGGTTCGCCGCTGGGCGGCATTCTGCGCGAAGGGGATTACCGAACTGTGGATCAAGCCGAATTATGCGACCTACGAGTCCGGCGAGCGCGCGATTCTGACCCTGCAGGCGCAAAGGCTTGGCCGGAACCTGACGGTTCATGAGCCGCAGCACTGGACGTTCCGCATCTCTGTCAAGCACGACGGGGATGAATCTTCCGAATGGAATCATACCGTTACGGTGGACGTGACCGGGCAATTTCATGTACAGCGCATCCCGGTCGCGCTCGATATCAAGCGGGGAGCTTATCGCGTGGTGTGCGAAGCCGAAGGGCCAGACGGAGAAATCCGCAGGCTGAGACAGGGCTTCTGGGGAGCTGATCCGCAGCTGCTGCAGGCAGGCTCGCCTGTAACCTGCAACCGGGATTACTTCATCAAGGACGGCCGTCCCATGCCGGTTGTCGGCATGACGTACATGACGTCCGATGTCGCGCGTAAATTCCTGTTCCTTCCGAATACGGATGTATGGGATCGTGATATGGCGCAAATGCGGGGTGCCGGCATCAACTGGATCCGCACCGGCATTTGGACCGCGTATCGCAATATTATGCAGGTGGACGGGCATGCATCCGAGGAGGTTATGCGTTCGATTGACGCCTTCCTGTTAACGGCGAAGAAGCATGATCTGCAGGTAACGTTTACCTTCTTCTCCTTTACGCCGGAGACATGGGAAGGCCAGAATCCTTACCTCGATCCGCGAAGCGTGGAAGCGCAGAAACGTTTCATACGTTCCATCGTGACAAGGCACAAAGACACGAAGAATGTGGACTGGGATCTGATCAACGAGCCTTCCATGTTCGATCCGCCGCAAATTTTCTCGGACGGACCGCGTTCGGCGAAGGATCCGTTCGAGCGGCAGGCTTATGTCGATTGGCTGAAGAAGCGTCACGGCTCGATTGAGCGTTTACAGGAACGCTGGAACATGACGGCCGATCAGCTGCCGGGTTTTGACTCCGTGGTTCCTCCGGAGCCTCAAGCCATTAATTTTGACGTTCAAGACATGCACCAGGGAAAAAAGGGCGGGCAATGGCTCGATTATGTATTGTTCTCCATGGATATGCATAACCGCTGGGCCAAGGAATTATATGAAGATATCAAAGCGGTGTGCCCGGACCATATGGTGACCGTCGGACAAGACGAGGCGCTTGGCGCACAGCGTCCATCCCCGTTCTTCTATGCCGAAGCCGTGGACTATACGACGGTTCACTCCTGGTGGTTCAACGACTATTTGATCTGGGACGGCATCTTTGCCAAAACGCCGGATAAACCGAACCTGATTCAGGAAACGGGCATCATGTACGTGGAAACACCGGACGGCCGGGCGAAGCGGAGCGAAGCCGAGCTTCGAAACCTGCTGGAGCGCAAGTATGCTTACGCCTTCTCTACCGGTGGCGCAGGAGCCATTCATTGGATCTGGAACACGAACTTCTACATGGATAATGCCAATGAATCGCATATCGGAGCTGTCCGCGCCGATGGCACGGAGAAACCGGAAGCGGACGTATCGTATCATTTCGGCGCCTTCATGGAAGATATCCGGGATTTGTTTGCAGGCCGGAAGCTTGAAGAGACCGCGGTCATCTTCCCTTATTCCAACGATTTCTCCAACCGGAAGCTTGCGTTTGAAGCGACGACGAAGGCGACGCGCGCGCTTGCTTACGAGCTGAACGTACCGTTCCGTGCCGTTGGGGAATATGATTTAAGCTCGCTGCGCAGCAATCCGGCGAAATTCATCATTCTGCCGAGCGCCCACAATGTGGATGACCAGGCGTTTGCCGAATTGATAACGATCGTGGAGAAAACGGGAGCCACGCTGCTCCTGACCGGTCCGATCGGTCTGGATGCTTACTGGCATCCGGTTGAACGCATGACCGCAGAGCTGGGCGAGCGCAAGCTGGCAAATGTGCGCCGGGAAGAAAGCTTGCGCTTAGGGGATCGTGCATGGCCGGTTTCATATGGGCACCGCAAGATTGCCGAGCTGAGCAAAGAAATTCCGGCAGGCCGCGAGGCTAAACCGGCAGACGCAGCCGGCGACTCGATCGTGGACGTGAAGCTTGGGGCAGGACGTCTGCTCTGGAGCCCGCTTCCGGTAGAATTAAACGACCGGATCGACGTCATTTCCGCTTTGTACCGGCATGCATTGGAGCTGTCTGCAGCCGACACGGAGCTGATCTGGAATCAAGGCGGAGAACATCCCGGCGTATACGGACGCAAAGTAACGTTTGAAGAAGGAGCGCTCTTCGTCTTCGGCTCAGAGCAATCGTGGGATACGAACGTCGAGGTGAAGGATCCTTCAACCGGCCGTATCTATTCATTCGTGCTCGAGGCGGATCGTTCGATCTTGTTCGCAGTGAATGCGAGCGGCGACCTGTTATCGGTGTACCGTCCGGATGAAGTCGAAATCACCGTATCGAAAGGCTAACATAAGGGGGACTAAGTAGAGATGGACCAATCCAGAAAGGCACATATCATTTCTCATACTCACTGGGACCGCGAGTGGTATTTGCCGTACGAAAAGCACCATGTGCGGTTAATCGAGCTGATGGACAGCTTGCTTGAGACGATGGAAAAGGACTCGGAATACCGCAGCTTTTTCCTTGATGGCCAGACGATTATTATCGAAGATTATTTACAGGTAAGACCTGAGAAAAAAGAACAGCTGGAGAAGCTGATCACGGACGGCCGGATCATCATCGGTCCTTGGTACATCCTGCAGGATGCGTACCTGACCAGCAGCGAAGCCAACGTGAGAAATATGCAGATCGGGCACCAGGACGCAAAGCGTTACGGCACGGTTGCCAAAATTGGTTATTTCCCTGATACGTTTGGACTTACGGGACAAATCCCGCAGCTGATGTTCCAGTCCGGCATCGATAACGCCTTTTTCGGGCGGGGCGTGAAGCCGACGGGCTTTAACAATACCGTCTCCGACAGCGGTTATGAATCTTCGTTCTCCGAGCTGATGTGGGAAGGTCCGGACGGCTCCAAGGTGCTGGGCATCCTGTTTGCCAACTGGTACAGCAACGGCAACGAAGTTCCCGTGGATGAGGCCGAGGCGAAGGCGTTCTGGGACCGCAAGCTGGCGGATGCCGAGAAGTACGCTTCCACGCCTGAGCTGCTGTACATGAACGGTTGCGACCATCAGCCGATTCAGACCGATCTTCCGGAAGGCATTCGTACAGCGAAGAAGCTGTATCCGGATACGGAGTTTATCCACTCCAATTTCGACGATTACTTGAAAGCGGTCCGCGAGAAGCTGCCGCAGGATCTTTCCTCCGTCAAAGGAGAGCTCCGCAGCCAGCGCACCGATGGATGGGGAACGCTCGTGAACACCGCTTCGGCGCGCGTATACCTGAAGCAGATGAACCAGCGCGGCCAGACGCTGCTGGAAAAAGTGGCCGAGCCGCTGGCATCCTACGCCAGCCTGCTTGGCAAGGAGTATCCGCATCATCTGTTCACCTATGCGTGGAAGACGCTGATGCAGAATCATCCGCATGACAGCATCTGCGGCTGCAGCGTGGACGAAGTTCACCGCGAGATGGTCACTCGCTTCGAGAAAAGCGCCCACGTAGCGGAAAATATCGTGGACGACAGCGTGCGCGTCATCGCGGATGCGGTGGACACGACCGGATTCGAGCAATGGGGCACCGATCCGCTGCCGCTGGTCGTATTCAATACGACCGGTTGGGAACGCAGCGGCACGGTCAGCATCGAGCTGGACGCGAAACGCCTCTATTTCCGGGAAGGCTATTCGCTTGAGGAAACCAGCCGCCGGATGAAGGAAGTCGACTTGTCCGGCCGCGTGCTGGTTAACGCTCAAGGTCAAGCCGTGCCTTGCACCGTTGAGGACCTCGGACTTCAGTTCGGGTACGATCTGCCGGACGACCGTTTCCGCCAGCCGTACATGTGCCGCCGCGTGAGACTGACTTTCGAGGCAAGCGACATTCCTGCCATGGGCTTGACTGCCTATGCTTGGGTGAAGAGCGAAGTGAAGCCTGCCGAGGCGGGATCCCTGATCAGCCAGTCGAACGTGTTGGAAAATGAGCTGATCAAGGTCGAAATCCAAGCGGACGGTTCCTTCTCCCTGACGGATAAAAAGAACGGACAAGTATACCGCGATCTGGGCGTTTATGAAAATACCGGAGACATCGGTAACGAGTATATGTACAAACAGCCGGACGGCGAAGTTCCATTGACAACCAAAGGACTGACCGCCGAAATTACGGTTCTGGAAGACACGCCTTACCGGGCATCCGTTGAAATCGTTCATAACTGGTCCATTCCGGCTATGGCGGACAGCAAGCTGGATGAAGAGCAGCATGAGCTTGTGTATTATCCGAACCGCAAAGCGCAAAGATCAAGCGAGATGGTGCCGATGCGCATACGGACCGTGGTCAGCTTGAACCGCAGCGGCAAAGGCGTGGAGATCGAAGCCACGTTGGACAATCAGGCGAAGGATCATCGGGTGCGTGCATTGTTCCCGACCGATTTGGAGGCATTTTCCCATTACGTGGATTCCATGTTCGAAGTGGCGAAACGGGATAACGAACCGGCTGCCGAATGGGAGAACCCGAGCTACACGGCTCATCAACAGGCCTTCGTGGACGTTACGGCGGCTGCGGCAGGATTGACGGTGGCCAACCAGGGCTTAAACGAGTACGAAGTCCTGCGGGACGGTCGGAATACGATTGCCGTTACGCTGCTTCGCTCCGTAGGCGAGCTCGGCGATTGGGGTTACTTCCCGACGCCTGAAGCCCAGTGCATCGGCGTTCATACGGTACGTATGGAGGTCATTCCGCATCAGGGCGACGGCATCGCTTCCGGCGCTTATGCCGAGGCTTACCAGTTCCAGATTCCATGGACGGCTGCCCAGACCGGCGTTCATAACGGGCAGGTGGCTTCCACCTCTGCGCCGTTGGCATGGAGCCGCGAAGAGCTTGCATTCTCTTCCCTGAAAGTGAATCCTAACACAGGGGACTTGATGCTGCGCTGGTTCAATATGGCAGGCACAGATGCTGAGCTCGCGCTGACATCTTCCCTTCCGTCCCAGGGCGTGTATAAGAGTAATATTCTGGAGGAAGAGGGAGCGGTTCAAAGCTTTGACAATCATGGAAGCTTTACGCTGCCGGTGAAACCTTATGAAATCTTAACGCTTGGCGTTAAAGTTTCGGCCGAGTAAGTTTCGATCAACTATACGCCGGGCATGGTGATCCATCCCGGCTAGCAAAAGCCCGATTCCGAAATGACAGGGATCGGGCTTTGCTGTCTTGCAAAATGATAGTCAGAATCTCAAAAACAGAATGGAGGTATGGAGATGAAGATTTATTTTGATAACCTGCCGGAGAAGCTGCTTGAAGGGGTTGGCGAGCTCTCGGGCATATTGGATATCCGCATCACGGAGGGAGAGGGCCTAAAGATTCGGGTCATACAGGCTCCAGGACCGATTCAATTGTCATTAAAGGATGGGCAGGGGACGATCCGATACCAGGAGAAGATTCACTTTTTCCGTGCTTTAGGGGTGTTTCTGGAGCAGGCGAGGGAGCGTGACCGGTTCGAGCTGACCGAGGAGCCCAGGTTTGACTTCAACGGCACGATGATTGACGTTTCGCGCAATGGCGTGCTTAAGGTTCCGGTGATCAAGCAGTTTATCCGCTATATGGCTTTGATGGGGCTGAACGGGCTGATGATGTATACCGAGGATACGTACGAGGTGAAAGAGCAGCCGTATTTCGGTTATATGCGCGGCCGGTACACGGCTTCGGAAATGAAGGAATGCGACGATTACGCGGACCTGTTCGGCATCGAGATGATTCCGTGCATCCAGACCTTGGGGCATCTGCAGCAAGCGCTGAAATGGGGCTATGCCGCGGATATGAAGGATCATGCGGATATTTTGCTTGCAGGCGAGCCGAAGACGTATGCTTTCATCGAACAGATGATCACCACCGCATCCGGGATGTTCCGTTCCAAGCGGATTCACATCGGGATGGACGAGGCGTTTCAGGTCGGGCTTGGCAAGTATTTAAAATTGAACGGGGTCCAGGACCGGTTTCAGATTATGAATGACCATGTCAGCCGGGTGCTTGCCATTACCGAGCGTCTCGGACTCCGGCCGATGATCTGGAGCGACATGTATTTTAATTTGCTGGCCAACGATTATCAAGGTTCGCTGTACAATCTGGATGCGGATTTTTCCGACGATAATATAAGCCGCATTCCCCAAGGCGTCCAATTCGTGTATTGGGATTACGGACGTAGGGATGAACAGGGGTATGAGCGGCTGTATGAGAAGCATATGAAGCTGGGCTCCAAGCCGATTTTTGCCGGCGGCATTCATATGTGGAACAGCATTAGTCCGAACAACGGCAAGACCTGGATGACCAGCCATCCTGCCCTGCGCGCCGCCAAAACGAAAGGGATCCGCGAAGTCATCGCAACTGCCTGGGGGGATAACGGAAACGAAACCAACCACCTGGTCATCCTGGCGGGCCTCCAGCTGTTTGCGGAGCATGGGTACGGAGACGATATCAGCGACGAGCTTCTGGCAAGAAGGCTTGCCGCTTGCACGGGCATCGATTTGTTCGGATCGCTGAACGCACTGAAATATATGGATGAGGTTCCCGGCGTGTCGGAGGGAAATCACTGGATGGCCAATCCCTCGAAGTATTTGTTGTGGCAGGATCCTTTGCTGGGACTGCTGGACAAGCATGTGGAGGGGGAAGCGGATTCCGTGCTGCCTGGACATTACGCCGGGCTGGAGCAGAGATGGCGGGACTGCAAGGAACAGTACCCGGCACCGTTTAACCGCCTTTATGATTTCTATGAAAAATTGGCCTCGGTCCTCGTTATCAAGAGCACCCTGGGCGTTAAGTTGAAAAGGCTCTACGACACAGGCAACAAAGACCGGCTTGCTGAGCTTGCTTCCGCAGCGGATTCTCCGTTAAACGACCTGAAGCGGCGGATCGAGGCATTGCGTTTATCCCACAGGGCGCTTTGGATGAGCACGTATAAGCCATTTGGCTGGGAAGTGCTGGATCTCCGCTACGGCGGGCTTCTCGCGCGAATCTCCTCTACGCAGGACCGCCTTTCGGATTATGTGGGAGGCGTAGTCGAGGAAATCGAGGAATTGGAAGCCGACCGGATGCTCTTCGACCAGAATGGTCTAACCGACAGACCGCTGGAGGTTAATGTAACCTATCAGGCGGCCGTGACGGCGTCGAGCTTCATCTAATGAAAAAGCTGCTCTTCCAAGGTCACTGTAGACGCGTGGAGGGCAGCCTTTTTTCTAAGGGGCTTGGTTATGGCTTCTCCCCTTGTGTTTGTTCTTTCTCGTAGGCAATCAGCGTGATCTCTTTGCCCGTCAGCTCGGCAATTTTGGTTTCGGCGTCTTCAATTGCCTTCAAAGTGCCTTCATTTCCATTGAGCGCAGCGATTTTGTATTCATCCGAATGGATATCCATGGTGAACTCCCCCCTTGGCTGGTTATTTCATGTTATATAATGATAAGGTATCCTTTACAATACAGTTACATACCTGGGGGTGGGATTCATGATTCAATTTGAAGGACTGCACCATGTGAGCTTGGCGGTGCGCGACCTGGAGAAGGCGAAGTTTTTTTACTCGGACGTTCTCCAGTTTCGGGAGCTGCCGCGCCCGCCGTTTGATTCCAAAGGGGTCTGGTATGCCGTCGGGAACCAGCAGCTCCATCTGCTGGAGCATCCCGTCAGCGATACGCTGCGGGAGCGGGGCATCGATACAACGGACGGGCATTTCTCGATCTGGGTGAAGAGCTACCGCGAAACCAAGGAATGGCTGGACCGGATGAACGTCGAGTATGTAGCCAAACCCGACAGCGTAGCGGGCTTCGCCCAGATATTCGTGCTCGATCCGGACCGCAACATTATTGAATTCGGAGCCGAGTACGGCTCGTAAAACGCTAAACCTAAAAAAGCCAAACACTTGTGCAGTGTTTGGCTTTTTCATGGTCGCGCCTTATTTTTGGATGAGGACGGGGGTGTTCATTTTTACCTTGTCGTAGAGCCATCGCACGTCCTTGTTGTGCATCCGGATACAACCCGCGGATACGTATTTTCCGATCGAATTCGCGTTGTTGTTACCGTGGATGGCATAAGCGTAACTGGTTCGGCCGTTCACTTTCACACTGATGCCGAGCCAGCGGTCCCCAAGCGGGTTGCGCGGGTCTCCTCCCTTGATGCCTTCCTTGTAGTACGGTCTGTTCTTCACTTTTTCGTGGATTTTGAACAGTCCTTCCGGCGTATAGGAGGGCTTTTTGCCGGTGGCCACGGGGAATGTTTTTATGACCTTGCCTTTTTCGTAATACGTCAGCTTGTTGGTGGATTTGTCAATGACGATAAACTGTGCGTACTTGGTATACTTACTGTCCAGCTTCTGTCCTGCTGCCGCACCTTGAGTAACGGAGGGGAGAAAGAATACGAGCAGTAAGGCGAAGACCAGTATGCGGCCGATGCCCTTAATGATGTCCGATCACCTCTTTTCGTTCTCCCCCATATATATGCGGGGATTCGCGAATGTTGACGGAAATGTGCAGCCGCCGGAAAATAGAACAAGTTGTTTTCAAAGATCGAGCGACAGGGGCATTATGGGGCATTCCATCCAAAAAATGATAGTATCATGGCTGCGCTCAACTTGTCCTTTTCAGGGACTTTGCTGTAAGCGATCAGCGTAAATTACTGGAGGGCGTTTGAAAACGACATGAGTGTCGTTTATAATATGACATGAAAAACGACACCGGTGTCATTTTAAGGTCGAGGGTGGGGAGCATTATGTGTCCAAGGGTCAGCGACGAATACAAGCAGCAGAAAAAGCTTGAAATCTTGAGGGCAGCCAGGCGCGTCTTTATTAGGAAGGGTTATACCCGCACCGTGATGCAGGACATCATGGAGGAAGCCGGCATGTCCCGCGGCGCCGTGTACGCGTATTTTGGCAATGTGGAGCATGTTTTTCTGGAGGTTCTGCGTGATGACGATCAGGAGGCGCTCCGTTTTTTTGAACCGGATTCGCCACATTCGATATGGAAGCAATTGTTGGACTGGATCAAGAAACAGCAGGAGGACATCTCGCTGATCCATCACTCGCTTGTACTCGCCAGGGCGGAATACTTCCTGTCTTCCTCTTATGATCATGCGAAGCAAGAAGATCCCTATATTACCGAGCGCTATCAGATTACGGTCGAGGCTCTGTGCGGGGTCATCCGGAAAGGGCAGGAGCAGGGGGAGTTTCGGCCGCGTCTGGAACCGGAAGCCATCGCACGGTACATGATCTCGTTTCTCAACGGACTCATGCTGGATACCTTCCAGCTTGGGGCTGGGGTGACTTGCGTGCCGGAGCAGCTGGAGTCTTTCCTCTACTCTCTCGGCGAAATGCTAAATCCGATAACCATAGAATCATGATGACAGAAAGGGGCTTATAGCAATGCTGTTTGATTCTGCTAGATTGTCTTGTCGAAAAATGACCATGGATGACACGGAGCTGTATCATACCTGGCGCAATGACCTGGAAGTGATGCAATCCACCAGTCCCAGCTTGGATATTTACCAAATGGAGGAGACCAAGGACTTCGTTCAGCATGTGATCCGCGTCACTCCGTCCTCGAAGAGCTATCTGATCCAGGCGAAGGAAACAGGCCAACCGATCGGCATCATGTCGTTGGTCGGCATCGATTTCAAGAATCGCAATGCGGAATGCATCATCGACATCGGCGATAAGAATTATTGGGGCAGGGGATACGGCTCGGAAGCGATGAAGCTGCTGCTGGATTATGCCTTTTTGGAGCTGAATCTGCACCGGGTAAGCCTGAGGGTGTTCTCTTTTAACCATAAAGCGATCAAGCTGTATGAAAAAATCGGCTTCGTCCACGAAGGCAGCTCCAGACAGAGCTTGTACCGGAACGGGGCCTGGCATGACATTGTGCACATGGGGCTTTTGCAGAGCGAGTATACCGCCAACGGTTGATTTTCCCGCGCTTCCATAATAAGGTAGGTGTATGACGACAAAAGAGGGAATGGGAGAATCAATCATGTCCGAAAATGAAGTGTTATCGATTGAAGACCTGCGCATGAAATATGATAACCGTTATGTATTGAACGGGATTGATCTGAAGGTCAACCGCGGCGAGATGATAGGATATATCGGTCCGAACGGGGCGGGAAAGAGCACGACGGTTAAAATTATGCTTGGGCTGGTTGAAGGGTATACGGGAACGGTCCGCATATTCGGCCAGGACATTTCCGACGGGAATGTCGATTATAAACGGAGAATCGGGTATGTGCCCGAGGTGGCGGAATTATACGATCAGTTAACGGCCGCGGAATATCTGACTTTTATCGGCGAATTGTACGGACTTACATACGATGCTGCGGATTATAAGGCAAAACATTTGATGGACTGCTTTGATTTGGAAAAGGCTTACCATGCTCGGATCGCCACGTTTTCAAAAGGAATGCGGCAAAAGGTGCTGCTGATCTCGAGTCTCTTGCATGATCCGGATCTCTTGTTCCTTGATGAACCCTTAAGCGGGCTGGATGCAAACAGCGTGATGGTGGTCAAGGAGGTGCTGGCGCAGCTGTCGGCACAGGGCAAGACGATTTTTTATTCCTCGCATATCATGGACGTCGTCGAGAAAATCAGCAGCCGGATCGTTCTGCTCGCAGACAGCCGGGTGGTGGCGGACGGAACGTTTAAAGAGCTGCAGCAGCATTCCCATGAAGGGTCGCTGGAAGAGGTGTTCAATCAGCTGACGGGCTTCAATGACCATGCCAGCATCGCTGAGCGGTTCGTATCGATCGTTCGGGAGGGAAGCTGATATGGCGGGCCCGGAAGTTTCATTTCGAATGCTGAAGCTGCTGGATCGGTTCCAAGGGGGTATCTCGAGAATGGGCGTCGATTATGAAACGCTGCGGCGGATCCTGCATGTCAAGCTGCTGATGGACTCGAGGCGGGCACCCGTCATATTATCTTCAAACAGCCGGAAATCTGTAGAGCAGGACAAAAACCTGTTTGTCAGTTCCCTCTGGCTGTATGGCTTAATCGGGCTTGTCCTGACGCCGTTTGTGTTCTGGAGCGATCCGGAATATCTGATGCCGATGAGCATCCTGTCCGCTATCCTCATGTTCCTGATCATGACCTCCATGATTTCGGATTTCTCCTCCGTGCTTTTGGATGTGCGCGACCGCAGCATTCTGATGACGAAACCGGTCGACGGGCGCACGGTCGGCGTGGCCAGATCGATTCATGCGGGTATTTATTTGCTGCTTCTGACCGGAGCGCTATCGGCTGCTTCACTTGCCGTGGGGCTGTATAAGCATGGCGTGCTGTTCTTTCTGATCTGCATCCTTGAGCTTATTTTGATGAATATGCTCATTCTGGTGAGCACCACCTTGATTTATCTGGTGCTGCTGAAATATTGGGATGGAGAGAAACTGAAGGATCTGATCAATTATGTACAGATTGGGCTTTCCGCCACGCTGGCCATCGGCTATCAATTCGTGATCCGTTCGTTTGATCTGATTGATTTCAATTTGGTATTTACGCCGGCCTGGTGGCAGGCTCTGCTTCCGCCCGTATGGTTTGCGGCTCCATTCGAATGGATGTTCGGCGAGGGGAGCGGGTGGCTGATCGTCCTCTCCTTACTGGCCGTACTGGTTCCGATTCTGCTTATGGTGGTGTACCTTCGTTATATTCCATCCTTCGAGCAGTATCTGGAAAAGCTGGCGCATAGCGAAGCGGGAAAAGGGCGGGAGCGCGGTCGGTTTGACAGGCTTTTGGCCAAAATCGTATGCCGGTCCCGCACGGAACAGGCATGTTTCCGGTTATCTGCCAGCATGCTGAAGAACGAGAGAGAATTCAAGCTGAAGGTGTATCCTACGCTCGGGTTGTCCGTGCTGCTGCCCTACTTGTTCTTTTTCTCCACGATCCGTAATTCCTCCCTGGCGGAAATCGGCAGGGGATCGTCGTACTATGTGCTGCACGTCATGCTCATCATGATTGTAACCGTCGTGATGATGTTGAAATTCTCCGGCAAACCCAAGGCCTTCTGGCTGTTTGGGGCGGCCCCGATGCCAAGCATGAGTCCCTTATATCAAGGAGCTTTAAAAGCCTTTGCCATAAAAATGTTCCTGCCGTTGTTCACTGTGAATGCGATCGTATTCCTGATCATATTCGGTATTCGGATTCTCCCGGACGTTCTCATCATTCTTCTTACCGGCTTGGTGCTGATTCCTGTGTCGGCCAAGGCGATGCTGCGCCATCCGCCGTTCTCCCAAGCGTTTAATATGGCTCAGCAAAAAGACGGCTGGTGGGTGCTGCTGTTCATTATCGTTGTCGGCGGGTTATGCGGCTTGCACTATTTAAGTAGCACGGTTACCTACGGTATATCGGCCTATATCGTCGTGCTGCTTGTTGCCAATGGATTGGCTTGGACTAGGCTGTATAAGTGACTGCTTTTCTCATACACAAAAACATTCCGGCTAACAAGGCGCATCCTTTTGAAAGGTTGGGGACGAGAACGGAATAAAAGGGGAGGGGCATCCGGCGGATGCCTCTTCTTGGAATACAGATTAGTTGATCCTAACTTAATATCTAACCGTGTAAGGTTTATGTCAGAATAAAATAAATTCTGTCGTTCCTTGATGGTTGAACAGGAACGTAGGTTCGTATATAATAGAGTTATATCTAGTTATCTCCTTTTATAAACTCTACACTTCATAGATCCATGATGGATTCCCCCACATATGTATTTAATTACCTGTTGTTATGGCTACATGGCCTTATATAATCGACATAGATGATGATGTCAGGATGTTACGCATTGTGCGACACGAGTTTATTCTGGCTTAGTCATGTTCATAAGGTCGTGGATTCTTGATCATTGATGCTCGTTTTTTGTTTTGCGGATTGAACGTTGCAGTGTTTGCTTCGTTTTGGCGTTATAAGTTCCAGGCCGTTGTGCTTGGTCATTGTATACCAGCCGGAGCTATTGACGTCGTTCGATGTTATTGCATTTTTCATCAGAGCTTCCAGACATATAAGAAATGGCAGGCGCCATAGGAATTGACCTCAAGAACATGCATCATTCAGGGACGACTCGATAGAATCTGAGGCTGAAGATATACGTTTCTTAGAGACGTTATAACCATTCAGCTCAGCCAGGATGAATCGGGAAGTGGCGTTGTACACATTAAACCATTTCTTTACGGTGTAGGGAGGAAATCTTTGAATGGGAGCTATTTGGTTTATGGTGTTTTCGACTTTTGAAACACTGGCGATTTATTCACTGATCATGACATTGCTTAGATTTAAAACAACGGAGTACATATGGCAAGCCCTGCTGGTTATGATCCTTGCCAATCTACAGAGTTACATCATGCGGAATGAACTCTCGCTCGATTTTCTTGCCCCGCTTATTACGGTAATGATCTTTGTGTTCTTGTTCTCGGCCATCATTAAAATTCCAGTCATTTGGTCGGCGATTTGCACCATTATAGGCTATATGTTTTACGCGTTGATTCAAACCGTATATTTGACTACGGTGTTCGGATCGATCAATGCCATTCAGACCGATCCTGCCAAAGGTTACATCCTTCAAGTTCTGTCAGGAGCGACGGGACTGCTGATATCCTGGTTGATGTACAGGTTCGGTATCGGGTTTAAGTACGACCTGGAGAAGCTACGCATTAAATTTGAACATATTCTGTTGATCGCTTTAATTATCGTCGTGCTGATATTAATTGCCATTCTGTTTTACCTCAACCGCCTGTGGCTGCATCTTCTCTTCTTTGGAATCACATTTGGAATCTTCTTGTATTATGCCATCAATACAGAGGAGCGGGAGTCTTATGATCATAGAAGGACTGTCAGAGCGGATAGCGGAGAGGATCAAACGTCAGGTTCCTGATCATCCGTCCTCCGTTCCTGTTTTGAAGCACGCGCTCGCCATTCTATTCAACGTGATGTTCATTGTCGTATTCACGCTGCTTATTTCGATCTTCTCGGGTAACGTGAGAGAGGCGGTCATAGCCTTGACGGGCTTCGCAATACTGAGGCAATTCTCGGGAGGGTATCACCTTAAGACGGGGGCCGGCTGTATTGCGTTCACGACAGCACTGTTTACCTTGGTGACTTTTGTTGATATGGGGATTGCAGCTGTGCTCGTTATGAATGCGCTTAGTCTGTTGCTGGTTATGCTCTTTGCTCCCAGCCGAATCGAGAGACAATCCCGGATACCGAGCAAGCATTACTCTAAACTCCGCTTGATTAGCTGCTTCATCGTGATGTTCAATTTTGTCCTTCAGTCCCCAACATTGGCTGTCATATTTTTAATCCAGGCTATCAGTTTATTACGATGGAAAGGAGGACAAGCTCATGTTATGGATCCATAAGATTCGTCATCGTTATTTTTCGTTCATTGCATCTGCACTGACGTTGGTAGCCGTATTTGTCGTTAATACTGCAAGTCCCGTATTTGTGTACAGCGGAGAGACGCCGGAAGAACTTTTGAAGTAAATCTTGATCCAAATATACGGGGACTGGGGTACTCCAAATTTGTGGTGGGTTCATGGTTGTTGAATGAAATATGTATGGATCGTAATAGCCGGTGCCGGTTGGCGCCGGTTTTTATGATGCTTGAGGAGGCTACAGCTGAAATCATAGTGGTCGGATCCATCGAGGCTTCAAACATCGCGAGTTTTCTAGTAATGGATGCCAAGCCAATTAGGGTAAAATTGACATTGGTAAAAGAACGAGTGTTCGCATATAATACAAACAAACGTTCTTATCGAAGGTGGGTGCATCATGTTTGAGAAATATCTGGAGCAAACCGTAGAAATCATATACGAAGACCGTAAGGGCAACATTACCCAGCGCAAAATACAGATACACAGCGTTAAGGATCAGCGGATTCGGGCAACATGCCTAGAGTCGGGAAAGCCTCGGGTATTCAATGAAAACAACATCCTGTCCTGGAGGCCCCAGAAAGGCAGAGGTTCGCATGCTTCCTGATCTGGAACGAAAACTGCTCCGAATTTTGATCAACTATCCGGCGCATCGCAGCCGTGTCCCGACCTTGCGGTTACTTAAGTACCTTACGGGGCGTAAACCGAACGAAATTATGGAGGGTATAGCTTCATTGGAGGAACAAGGCTATATTATGTTTAAGAACAAGCGGGATTTGCAGAGCCTGATTGTGCTGAAAGAAGAGGCACAGCACGTTCAAAGAGTGGAAAGAGCTGCGGATTACTGGACGACACATTGAGTCGGCAGGAGGTATAGAGATGCCTGTGCTTAGAGATTGCACGGATGAGGGGACACGAGCCGAATTTCATTTTATATCCCGTATCCCTGGAAGGTACGAAGGGTGCCAAATCAACTTTAAATTTTATTTCGGTTGGACGAATCATAATTATATTACAGTAACTGCGGAATTTCCGTTGGACACACTGAATGGATTCAAATTAGATGGATTATATATGTCATTCGAAAAACATCTTTATCAATTAAGCTGGAGAAGAGCGAATCGGAAGGTATTTATGAGTTGGGCTTTTTTGGGTCTGATCAAGACTTCACGCTTACAGCTGATATAGACTCTGTCAGAAAGTTTGGTTCTCAATTTAAGTTGGAATGGAATCAAGCACCGATATTCGATTGATTTTTGCGTTTTTGGTAAGGGACAAAAGCCGGGTACCTGGCCCTCTTTTTCCCCCATCGTCCCCCGAGACTCGCTATACGCAGAAAAGCACGTCATACGTGCGACCGGTGCCTTTGAAAAGACCTACAAACCTATGAGACCATGCTTGATGATACGCTGTCTACGCTAAGTGAGAGAGAAAGAAGTGTATGTACGGTTGGACGAGTATAAAGCTAAGAATTCATGAATAAAGAGGGAAGAACGTGAAATCGTAACATGAAATCGAGGGTAGCAGATTGGATTGTTCTTGGGAAAAAGCGGTGGCACAAGAAAGAGATATCAACATAGTAACTTGGGCTGCATCTGCTTGAGGTGTAGCGAAAAAAGAAGGGCTTTTCGATGGCAGCCGCCCCGGAGATCCTTTGATTCGAGAAGAGGCGGCAATCGTCTTCCTCCGTTTGGAAAAAGTATTCTCCAGAAATTTGTTTTAGAGTCACATTATTAATATATGGTCACTTATGTATAAGCTTGGGGGATTAACTAAGTGTTTTGCTTAATTTCCAAGCCTATTTCGATTGCGGCTTGAATGGAGGAAGTTTTTAACGTGAGGGAGTTGGTTGCTGCCCCATTATATTTTTTTGATGATGTACCTATGAAAATGATTAGCGAAGTGGAATTCTGTGAATATACATGAGAGTAGTAGCCCGCCAACTACACTCAGGTTTTATTCCCTTCTATAAAAAAAGAAGAAGCTGTCGCGCAGTCATTTTTATGGCTTTTGTGACAGCTTCCTCTTTTTGTACGGTGTCATATGCTCCATTTTCCGTCCGCATTGACGGGAAGGAGAAAAAAACGTGGATAACAGAACCCGTGATATCCATGTGGTCAGCGCAGCATCGGTAAAAAGAACCTCGCTGGCTTAGGCTAGCGTTTTTTTTTGTTAATAAGAATATTGGCCCTAGCATTGCTTGAGTTTTTGAATACTTTGTATCGAGATCGTTGAAAGGAGGAGTCCTCATGGGTGAAGTTGGTTACGAAGGTGGATACGGCGGTAAAAACTCAGTCGGAGCAGTTCTTGTTCTCTTTATCTTGTTGGTCATCATTTTAGGTTCTTTCTGGGTATAATACTCCCCCGGATGACAAAGACCCTACGTGATTTGAACAGTTGTATTTATGTGAGAGGATCCCTACCGGCTTAGGCTAGCGGGGGTCCTTTTTCTTTGTCTTCTATCGGTGAAGTAGGGTATTAACAGCCTCCTGATCGATTTTACCCAGTAGCAAATCCTTTTCAATTGTTAAAAAGATCAGATATCCAAATGGCATGTATCTCTTTCGGAGCAGCGAAAAGACAAGTTTCTAGAGAGGTATAGGGAACAAATGAAGGAGCTTGATGCAATTGTTAAGAAATCGCGCTATATTATTAATGTTCCGGCAATGGTTTTAAACAAGAATGAAGAAGACGATTCAGATGATGTGATGGGGACGTTACATATGCACGCTGATTTTTTGAATGATTTTATTAATGAAATCAATGCTAAAGTTCCTGATTTAATTTTAACACTTGACGATTGGGAATTTGTACATGCACTTGATACAAATATTAAAATCTTGTCCGGATTTAATGCGTACTATCGCCATATAGATAGATATATAATGAGTGACGGTGTCCCAAGAATGAGGGATGTTATTCATAAATACTTACAAAAAGCTGAACAAATACATCTAGACCTTGATCATCATCAGGAAGTACTTATGGGTAATTATTATGAAATGCAAGATAGAGAATTCTTTAAGTCTAGAAAATAAAGTTCGTAAAAATCGGACTCCACAGCATTCCCTATCTTGTGCCCAGTTCCGCATTCTCACACGTGCTCTAATCCGCGGCTCGACGTAGACGAAATTGCGGTCCTCTCCGATAACTGACGATTATAACCTTTTTATGCGTAGGATTTGCGCCTAGCTCGAAAAAACCGGCTGGGCGCATTTTTGCGTTATCAAGTGCGGGTACGGGGCCGCCCTATTCTAAAAATAGACTGGACAAATGCGACGATCGACAAAGATAAATTCGGAATAAAATATACATAATTATACCATATAATGGTACAATTGTACTATATACACCAATAATATCTAAATGATACCATTAATATATAGTTAATGTAAATTAACTTTTATAAATATTTGGAGGTGTTAGCGTGGTTAGAATGGGAAAAAAAATTGTAATATTCTCTTCGATCATTGCAGCTTTTATGACTGTAGCAGCGCCAGTATCTGCAAGTCCTATCTCACAGACAGAATCTGAGATAACGCCTCAATATTGTAACCCATGTAAAGTAAAAGCGGGTTATATGTACCCAAAAAGTCAGTATAGCAGAGACTATTTCACGCCATTACATTACATTACAGTTGATGGAGTGGAGTACTTTTTTTGGTACATAGATGATGATAAATCTACAGCAACACATTGGTATACTGTTTGGAAAGAAGAATAACGAAAAATCCTTGGGGTTTGAATAACCTCAAGGATTTTTTGGCATACATAATAAGTCTGGGATGTAACAAAATTGCGTAAATGTTTTAACATCACGTATGGATTCTCTTAAGGGAACTGCCCCTATCAGTTAATGTTGATAGGGCTTCTATTTTTTACTAATCAAAGAATTAATTCATTCGCCAGCAACATGCCCTTTCCTCTATTTTACATTGATACAAGAACTAATGTTCGCATATAATGCAAACGCAGGTTCCTGTTTTATTAAAGGATAGGTATAGATTGAGGTCACGGCAGCATGTTGTTATGTTGGTGGACTGCCAATCTTTTTACGTCAGTGTGGAAAAAGCCGAGCACCCGGAATATAAGAAACCGTCCCTTGGTGATTGCTGGTGATCCAGAAAGGCGCCCAGGCTTCTCCAGACAAATGAAGATGGATGACCCTTCCAGCATCACCATGCAAGTATACCGCTAGGCCTGCAAGTTGTTGTCGGAGCATTGTGATGGCCTGTCGGGAGAGACAGATGGCGCACGAGCGAACAACCGATGCCCTAAATATGGAAATTCAATAAGAAGGTTATAGGCGTAGACCGTAAAACAGCGGTCCGTGAAATCCAAAAGGCGGGGTATGCTACCGATCCAAAGTATGCTAATAAGCTGATCACAATTATGGATGAGTACAACCTGTATCAATACGATACGGTAAAAGGAGATGCGGGGAAGGTGCCTGATCAAAAAGAACGTGATATTAATGTGGTAAGTCCATGAGCGGCGGGAACTTGGGAAGAGATGACCAAGAACGGTTATTTAGACGGCACGTTGCCAGGGCTCTTAATCACAAGAGAACAAGCGGCTGTATCTAATCGATTGCGCAAGAACATTCTTAAGCTCATCGGAGGTAATACAGGACGAATCGTGGAGTTAGAAAAACAACTTCAAGCCATTGAAGCCGAGAAATAAGTGAAGACCCTACCAGTTATGTGCTGGTAGGGTCTTTTTTACGTAGGTCTTTTGATTGAATTGATTACTTAATGAGATAGGAAATTATAAAGTAGCAAATGAAGCCTAGGACAAAAATTAAAATCAATTTTAATATCTTCATTCGACTTCCTTTTTGTAATGAATTTGTATAACAAACACTCTTGTATTATTAGCTTAACTTTATCACTTTTAAAAAATATCAGCCCCCTTATCCATAAGGGGGCTGATCAAGATCAGTAATAACCTAACCGAAATTATTAAAAGCTTGAGAAATTAAAAAGTAACAGAGGATCAGAACAATTACTATGGATAAAACAACCGCCAAAATTATTTTAGTAACTTTATTCATTTAGTTCCCCTCATCATGTTGTATTCTTCTCGCTAATATTACAATTGTCTTGAATCTCCCCCGGAGTTCCCTGCAACATCGCCCCAAGTGTGTAATTCATGGGTCCCCACAACCATCCCGAATTCCTTCCAGATGAAGTTCCACTTCATTGTAGCATACTTAAAAATTTTCCGCTTGTTATCAGATGTATATGGATTGCTTTCTTTAATTGAAAGGTCAAGCAATGGAATGTAGTTTTTTACAACTTCACATCCATGAGATACTATGCCAACTATTTCACTGTAGTTTGTTTTTACTTCTTTAACTTCATATCTAACGTAAATTGTAGCTTGTACAACGTCTAGTCCTTGAACTGTTGATACTGGATTCACACGAGCGGTGTAATATCTGACGTCTCCAACGGCAGCAGGGGAAATTTCATTTTGCTCATCAATACGTATCTCTGTAGCCCCATCATGTATAACCAGAGTTCCTTTTTCTTCAGCCGCAACTTGAAATCCGGTTACAATCTCATTTACCTTCTCAGGATCGCTTATAATATCAACGAATTCTTTTTGTTTTTCATATGGCAATGCTTTAAATTTTTCGAGGAACTCGAGAGGTGTTTCCTCATCAGAATTATTCGCGATGCTGAAGTTCGAAAATGCTTCTGCTCTTTCCTCAAGGTATTGAATGTATTCTTCTGGAGTATCAATATCAGCAGGTGAAAGCCCGCTAGTTGCTCCTACGGTAGCAGGAAACAACCCAAAAACCAAGACGACAGCTCCGATTAGACCAAGTAACTTTCTTTTCATAAGTGATAGTGACTCCTTTTAGATTATATTTTCTTGAACAGCAAATTATTCTCTGGTCCCCCTTTACAGCTTTTTTTGCGTCAATTTTGCGGCAACAAATAAACTCGTTAGGGATAGACATGCTCTTAAAATTAGAAAAAAGCCCTTGCTACGCAAGGACTCTTAGTGATGATCTGTAGTGGGCTCGAACCACTGACCCCTACCCTGTCAAGATAGTGCTCTCCCAGCTGAGCTAACAGATCATGAAATATTTAAAAAGGTAATTCATATATTACCAGCAGACAAGGCGGCTGTCAATGGTTTAGTCGTTATAAAATACCACGTTCCGGTTCAGACTAAATACAGCATGATTTTGCCAATGAAGGAGCGTGAATGGCATGACAGGTGGGAAATCCTATCGTTTCAAACGAGCAGGAATGGTGTTTTCGTTATTGGCGGTATCTATGGCGGGCGGCGGCTGCAGTGTCCCGGAAAGAACATCGGTGCAATTGGAGCCGCTGCATGCCCCTGCAGCGCCCGTGATGCTGGATGTGTATGGACGTTCCGTGGATCAGGACGTATATTCCAAGCAGGGAAACGGGGCGCTGGAGCCGGTATCCCCGATGGATGCGGCAGACACGTTAAGGGATCTCCATCCATAAAGAGCTCCAGGACGGCTTTGTGCCTAAAACGGCGCCAACCATCATGATGATCTCTGCACGAACAGTGAGCAGAACAAACCGCCGGCTGGCAGGCTGGCGGTTTGTCGTAAGACGGCCGATGCTATTCCTCATCCCATTTGCGGGAATAACCTTTTTTGATCGTCCAGAAGGTGGGATAGATGATCAGGGCAGCAATGACCACAGCCCAAAATATCGTGGCTCCCATGCTCATAAAGGCAATGCTCCTTTCATGAAGACGTTAGCTTCTACTACTATACAGGAAAACGAATATTTTGTATAATATCTCGACCTGCGATATCACGAGGAATTGATTCTACATAAAGAGGTGTTGAAATGGCAGCAGAAATCATCAATGTATCAACGGAAGAGCAGTTGCAGCAGGCGCTGGATATCCGAAAGGATGTGTTTGTCCTAGAACAGAAGGTGCCGATCGATTTGGAGATCGATGATTACGACCGCCTGGAATCGGATGCACACCATATCTTGATCAAGTCGGAGGGGCAGTACGCCGCAACCGGGCGTATTACCTATTACAATAAGGATTCCGCCAAAATGCAGCGGATCGCGGTCCGGAAGCCGTTCCGTTCCAAAGGGATTGGCCGTGTGCTGATGATGGCGCTGGAAGCGCAGGCTCGTGAACTAAAGCTGCAATATTCCGTGCTCGATGCACAGGTGCAGGCAGAGGCCTTTTACCGCAAGCTGGGGTATGAGACGATTTCGGACGAGCCGTTTGATGATGCAGGCATTCCCCATGTTCGAATGAAAAAGGAATTGTAAGCTTCTAACCAAACCAAACAAGATGCCGGTCATTCCGCATCGTCCCCAAAAAAGAAAAGACCTCGAGCCGGCTCGAGGTCTTTTTGCGCATGAATTAGAACGTCGGCAAATTGTCAAGGTTGTTGCTGGGATCGCCATCCGCATTGGAACGAAGATGTTCGTCTCCATCACGTCCACGGAATACGTTCAGGTTCTTGATTTCCTTATTCTTGGCCATCTGTTGGGCCGTCTTGTAGTCTACGACGCTGCCGTTATCCAGCTTAAGTTCGATGATGTCGCCATCACCATTTTTGCGTACGCCTACAACTTCTTGTTGTCCTTGATCCATATGAATCGCCTCCCGGCCTTATTATTCCCGGGAAGCCTCGTAAACTATGCATTGACGTTTATTGAACTACAGTTCGTATACCCGCTGCTGCTCCACGAATTCCATGTTTCCGGTCTTGCCGATGAAAGCTTCGACCTCATCACTGTAATGCATCAGATAGGTACGCTCCTGAATTTCTTGGGGCAGGCTGAGCAGTTCATCGAGTGTCGTGTGCACCTCGCCCGGGCCCTGCAGCTGGCATTCATGCAGAATTACTTCGCAATCCCGTTCCTTCACCAGTTGCTTCAGCAGGATGGGGTCGAATACCATGTCCGCGCTGTAAAAAATCCGATCGTTCAAATATAGCGAATAGCTGTCTTTGCCCGGAATATGCTGCGTATGAATCAGCTCCACCGAGATTCCGGATGAAATAGCGGCCTTCACGCCCGGTTTCAAAGGATGCACGTCAAATACATCCTGGAGGGAAGAAATATGTCCCTGCTGATATAAGCCGCCCTTGAGTGTATGTTCCCATATCGGTTCCACCAGCGCTTCAGCAATATAGAGCGGGAGTTTGCGATTGTATTTCATCTTCATAATAAATGCAAGCTCCTCCAGCCCGCCAACATGGTCGGCATGAATATGCGTGATGAGCACGGCGTCCACATCGTTAAACGTCTTATTCATCTGATGCAGCGCCAACGGGGCAGTGATTCCGCAGTCGATGAGCAGCGTGAAATTCCCGTCATGTATCAGTGCGTTATTGTTATAGTAGTTCTTGGCAAACGCACTGCCGGTGCCAAGCATTTGCAATGTTAGTGTCAATGGATGAAACCTCCTGATGAAATGATGTATAGTCCAAGTATGCTTATGTGTATTTTAACGAATTTCTTATGTATTTACACGGAGTATATGCTTGAAACGGAGCCTTAATGCTGCAAAAATCGTGATAAGATCAAGCCTTGAACCACGAGAAAAAAATTTTACCACAAAGTGCAAAATTGTCCGCAACTTGTTTTTTGACATGTAGTATACACATATAACAACAAGAAGAGCCAATGGAGGGAACGTATGAAATGAAGTGGAAAAAAGTGATGGCATGTATGCTAGTGCTCTCTTTAATGGGTGGCAGCACCCTTTTGTTTGCGGATTCTGTCAATGAGCGTGTTCGGGTTTGGCTGAACGGACGCGAATTGAAGGATGGCGGATATTTGATTGATGGCAAAACCTATGTGCCGGTCCGGGAATTTGACGGGGCTGTGGACTGGAATTCGGCGAATGGACAAGTCCAGGTCGTCAAACCGAATGTGCATATTTTTCTCTTTAAAGGAGATACTGTATTCGGCAACGTAAACAAAGGCAAGCTGAAATTCAATGTATTTAGCCAGGTAGACAGCTTAAACAACAATATTCATGCCGTAAAAGTAGCGATTGAGGATCCTTCGGGCAATATCAAGGACATCCAGTCCCAGGAAGTGAAGGACCGCAAGGATAACTTCTGGTTCCGAACCTATGATTTCACGTACGATTTCAAAACGGCCGGCAAATACTCGGTAGGCTTTTATGTAAAAGTCAAATCGGATGACGGTTTTGTGAAAGTTGCGGAGAAAGTGATTACCGCCCTAAATTGATGGGGCCATAGCCGCTTGGCAAAAATTGACCTGAAGAAGCTATCCGTGATACGATACGAAAGTATGATAATTTAACCGAAGTGAGGTTTTTTCAATGAGCGAACACAAACATGAACACGGAGATGCTTGCGGCTGCGGTCACGACCATGACCACGACCACGAACATGAAGAGTTTGTGCTGACATTGACGGATGAAGAAGGAAAAGAAGTAGAGATGGTTCTCGTGGAGACATTTGATGTCGGCGAGAAGCTTTACGCGCTTTTGCTTGAACGCGAGAATCCGGAAGCGGACGGCGTCATTCTACGTATGGAAGAAGAGAACGAGGAAATGGTTCTTTACAATATTGAGGACGAAGACGAATGGAATGAAGTAGAGGCGGTTTACAACGAACTGGTCGCTGCTGCAAACCAGGAATAACACTCCTTAACGAAAAACCCGGTGCGAACCACTCGCACCGGGTTTTTTGTAGTTGCTGCCTTAGAATATAGGATCCGTTTCCACGATGACTTTCACATTCTGAATGCTGCGGTCCTCAGGACCTTTGACAGGCAGGCCGACATCGACATGATCGGTAATGTAATCGATGTTTTCTTGGGAAATCACTTCGCCCGGAAGCAGGATCGGAATTCCCGGCGGGTAGACATAGATGAATTCGGCAATAATGCGTCCGGCCGATTCCTTGAACGGCACGACCTCCGTATCCCCATAAAACGCATCGCGGGGAATGAGGGACAGTTGCGGAATTTCCGGCGTTTTCACGACCAGCTCATTAATTTCGTTCACGTGCATGTACTGGTCCGAAAGCTCGCGGAGCGCCGTCAGCAAAATATCGATCGTCTCCCGGTTGTCCCCCGGTGTAATGAGGCACAAAATGTTGTACATATCGCTGAGCTCCACTTCAATATTGTAGTGGTCCCGCAGCCAGTTCTCGGTTTCGTATCCCGTAATGCCAAGATGGCGTACATGAACCGTCAACTTGGTCGGATCATAGGAGTACGTTGCTTCTCCGCCCAATATTTCCTTCCCGAAGCAGTACAGGCCTTCGATTTGGTTGACTTCGTTTCGTGCATATTCCGCCAATTCAATCGTCCTTGCAGCCATTTCCCGTCCATGCAGCGCCAGGCTCCGGCGAGAAGTATCCAGCGATGCCAGCAGGATGTAGGAGGTCGACGTTGTGGTCAGCATACTGATGATGGTCTGCACGCGGTAAGGATTGATGTATCCGTTTTTGGTGTTCACGTTCAGCACGGAGCTTTGGGTCATCGATCCGCCGAGTTTATGAACGCTGGTGGCAGCCATATCGGCACCGGCTTCCATCGCCGACATCGGAAGTTCTTCATGAAAATGGATCAGAACTCCGTGCGCTTCGTCCACAAGTACGGGAACGTTGTAGCTGTGGGCCAAATCGACGATTTCCTTCAGGTTAGCGCTCACCCCGAAGTACGTCGGATTGATGACCAGTACGGCTTTGACGTCAGGGTGACGCTTTAGCGCTTTCCGTACGGAGCTGATGGTGATCCCGTGATCGATCCCCACATTGGAATCCTGGGCAGGCGACACGAACACAGGCTTGGCACCGGTAAAGATGATGGCGGAAAGCACGGATTTATGGACGTTGCGCGGTACGATGATTTTATCGCCGGGCGAGCATACCGACATGATCATGGTCATGATCGCTCCGCTTGTCCCTTGGACACTGAAGTAAGTGTGGTCGGCACCGAATGCGTCGGCGGCCAGCTTCTGGGCTTCTTCAATGACGCCTGTAGGCTGATGCAAATCATCCAGCGGCGCTATATTGATCAAATCTATAGAAAAGGCGTTATCCCCTATAAATTCCCTGAATTCGGCATCGGTGCCGAGGCCCTTCTTATGTCCCGGAATGTGAAATTGCACGGGGTTTTTGGCCGCGTGTTCTTTCAGCGCGGTGAAGAGCGGTGTACGACTGTGGTCCATGGACGCTGTCACAACCTTTCCTTATGTTTATTTTCTTATGATTTGTCGGTTTCTGTTTTTATATAAACAAAATTGAGTATAGCAAAATAGGGGGGGAATGCAAGAAGAATGACCGGCTTTTTTTGCACGGCCCGGCAGCGCTTCATACTTTATACATATAAAGGCGGAGGGATATGTTCTTCATCGTTCCTTCATTAAAGTATCATCCATAAGATAAACGTCTATCGACGTACTTTCTCAGAAGACAGACCGCGGTTAAAGGAAGTTTTTCTTGCGATTATAGAATTGTTCAGCTTCGCTGAAAATTTATAAATTCTATAATCTTTAAAAAAGAGCTGCATCCGCAGCCCATTTTTCGTAAATATCTCACGCCAGTTTAAAACGCCATTTTATATAACGGCAGCAGCGTCTCAAACGTCTCCTGCACTTTTTGCACCAGCTCGTCCCCTTCAAGCTTGACGGCTTCCTCGCGCGGAATGCGCAGTCCGCACATGACCTCGGCCTTTTTCACCTGTTTCAGCTTCTCAATGAGGCGGGCGAAATCCTCCTCGCCCATGTCCTGGTGAGGAGTGCCGGCCGGATTCATATGATCCATGGACCAGTAGAAATGTTTAGGCAGCGCCTTCGCTGTTTTCTTGAGCTTGGCTTCCAGGTTGCCGGCAAATACGGTTTTATTGGGGCTTTCGTAAATAATCGCGAAGATGACAAACAGATGGGTTCCGAACATGCCCACCTCAAAATGAGGCAGCGCTTTGTAGCCCCGTTTGCTGGCAGCCCATGCGACCCAGGTGTCAATCGGGGGATTAACGGTTCGTCTTGCATGCTTGGCCACATGCACGAACATCTCTTCCCCGACCAGCGCGGACACATAAGGGGCAAGCTCGGCCCCCAGCGTTTCAAGCTTGGGTCTTACCCGTTCAATGAGAACCTCCATACGGGCTTCGAGCCCTGGAACGGAGAATACGTCGAAATCCTGATCTTTAAATCCGGTAACCGTCATGAATGTGATGGCCTCCCTGTTGTTTATAATGAACACTTACTAAACTCGGCTTTTGGATAACCCATTATACCATAAGGCGAGTGGACGTCAGGCATGACCCAGGAAAGTTTCACCGTATTTTCATGCGGGTTAAAAATAGTCAATAAACCAAGTTACCGTTACATAAGATGGAGTATAAGATATAGATAAGACAACATCAAAAGCAGCCATGGGGGAAATCTTCACCGTCGTTTTTCAGATCGGTAGTAAACCGGAGGAGGGAGTGCCGTGAATAAGAGCGAGGAAGTGGAGTATTGCAACCTGGAGCTCCGGTTTGATCGCCGGCATATCCAGGACCTAATCAAGGAATTGATCCAGGAAGGATATTCGCTTTACTGGAGCGAAAATGAAACGCAGTTTGTGATTTCGATCCGAACCGGACGCAAGCTGGTAAAGCTGCGGTTTCAACGGACAGGAAGCGGTTTTAAGCTGGTAGGCGATTATATGATCCGCGATCCCAAGCTTGCGGAATGGATGGAGAAATTGATCGAGAATACCCGTGGCCACGCTGTCGTCAAACGGTTCAAGGACCGGCAGATATTGATCGAGAATATTTTGTTTGGCGAGGTTATAAGGCTGGTGGAAATATCAGGTTACCGGCAGCGGGTGCTGTTTCAGAAGGGGACGCCGATGACGGAGCAGGAAATGGTGCGGTTGTTCGAATCGGATGAGGGGGAACAGCGGCTCCTTCTGTCCAGGCTGGAAACCGATGATGAGCTTGAGAGGCTCCATGCCGCCCTGCAAGAGGGGGATCAGGACAAAATCGCGGCCTGCAAACAAAGACTCCGCGAGCTTTCCTTGGAGCTGATGAGGCTGGAGTGGTAATTCATTTCATCGAACGATGCAAGAGTAAAGCACGAACAACACTCCGAAACCGAAGGGGTGTTTTCGCGCGTGTTCTCATTTTGTGACAGGGGTTCACTTGTCAAATGAAAAACGTTAATATAAGATTATTGCAAATCATCTCGTAGGGATGGGTTGTTTAAAAATATATTGGAGCAAAGGATGGAGAACCAGATGTCAAAACAACAAATCGGTGTGATTGGCCTTGCTGTAATGGGAAAAAACCTGGCCCTGAACATCGAAAGCAAAGGCTTCACCGTTTCCGTATATAACCGCTCTCCGCAAAAAACGGAAGATATGCTGAAGGAAACCGAAGGCAAGCAAGTGAAAGGAACGTTCTCGATCGAAGAATTCGTGGATTCCCTTGAAACTCCTCGCAAAATCCTGATCATGGTACAGGCAGGACAAGCTACGGACGCTACGATTGAACAATTGATTCCGCATTTGGACCAAGGCGATATCATCATCGACGGCGGTAACGCTTATTTCCCTGATACGCAGCGCCGCAGCAAAGAGCTGGCTGAAAAAGGCTTTAACTTTATCGGTGCAGGCGTTTCCGGCGGCGAAGAAGGCGCATTGAAAGGCCCATCGATCATGCCAGGCGGACAGGAAAGCGCCTATAAGCTGGTTGAGCCTATTCTGACGGCCATTTCCGCGAAGGTTAACGAAGAGCCTTGCTGTACATATATCGGACCGGACGGTGCCGGCCATTATGTAAAAATGGTTCACAACGGTATCGAATACGGCGATATGCAGCTCATTTGCGAAGCGTATCAATTGCTGAAAGACGTACTCGGCCTCGATGCGAAGGATCTTCACGGAATCTTCACCGAGTGGAACCAAGGCGAACTCGACAGCTACCTGATCGAGATCACAGCTGACATTTTCTCCAAATACGACGAAGAAACCGGCAAGCCGATGGTTGATGTCATCCTGGATACGGCGGGTCAAAAAGGAACAGGCAAATGGACAAGCCAAAGCTCCCTGGATCTGGGCGTGCCCCTTTCCATGATCACTGAATCCGTATTCTCCCGTTTCCTCTCCGCGATGAAAGAAGAGCGCGTTGCGGCAAGCAAAATCCTGAATGGTCCAAAAACGGCTGCATTTGACGGCGACAAAGCCGAGTTCATCGAAAATGTGCGCAAAGCGCTGTTTGCGAGCAAGATCGTATCCTACGCTCAAGGCTTCGCACAGCTTCGCGTAGCGTCCGATGAATACGGCTGGAACCTGCAATACGGCAACCTCGCTAAAATCTGGCGCGGCGGCTGCATTATCCGTTCCCGCTTCCTGCAGAACATCACCGATGCGTATGAGAACAATCCGGAGCTTAAGAACCTGCTGCTGGATCCGTTCTTTACCGATATAATCGAATCCTATCAAGATGCATGGCGTAAAGTTGTAGCTTCCGCGGTATCCTTGGGCATTCCGGTGCCTGGATTCTCCAGCGCGCTTGCATACTACGACAGCTACCGTACGGCGAACCTGCCAGCGAACCTGCTGCAGGCTCAGCGCGACTACTTCGGAGCGCACACCTTTAAACGCGTTGACAAAGAAGGAACCTTCCACTACAACTGGATGGAGTAATCCTGCTCTTTTACCGGCAGCGTGAATTCGACTCTTCCCGGATGGACTAATTCTGCTCTCTTGCAGCCGTATGGATATCGTCCTCGGGGATCAAGGGCATCGATTCAAACGTGCGGGCTTTAGTAGGGGAGATTGCTTCCGCCAGCTCGGGAAGCCCGTGCATGGCTTCTAAGAGACAGGTGCGGATGTCGCCGTTCTTTGTGTGAAAGTGGTTTCCGCTTCCGAGCAAGAGCAGCGCGGCTTCGCAATAACTGTTGAAATTTTGCAGCAACCGTGGCTTTGAAAGATCTTGCAGCGCAGGATCCTTCAGAGCCACTTTTTTTTGGACAAAATGAAGCACCCACATCACGTCCTCGCGGCACAGCGGGTAGGATGGATCGAGCATCCGTCGGATCCGCTTGGCCGAGGAAGAGAGTCCGGTTGGATGAAATGGCACCATGGGTTCATTCCTTTCTTCTAATCTTGCATTCTTGTAACAGTGTATGATGCTTGGGAACAAGATAGACTCCATAAATAGAGGCTTGGCTTGAGGCATTTGGATTACAATTTAGAGAGTCGGGTCCATTGTCGAAAGATTTGGGGCTGTGGTATGATATGAACAACCTTTACAGTGAAGCAGCGAATGGGGTGTGAAATTGGATAAGCTGGGTAGAAACATCATTCTGATCGGGATGATGGGTACGGGCAAGTCAACCGTGGGGCGTCTCGTGGCAGACTCGCTTGGCTACAACTTGATAGATCTGGATGCGGAAATTGAGAGAATGGAAGGCAGAACGATTTCCGAGATGTTTGAAACGGATGGAGAGCCGTATTTCCGCGAGGCTGAATCCGCTGCATTGCGCAGCGTTTTGCTCCGGGATGGAATCGTCCTGGCATCCGGCGGCGGAGCCGTCCTTCGTTCCGACAATTGCGACGCAATGAAACGCGGCGGCTGGGTCGTTGCCCTCACAGCGGATGCCGCCAGCATCGTGGAACGCGTACGGGGCGATGCCAACCGGCCGCTGCTTGCGGGCGATGTCGAAGAGAGGGTTCGGCGCATCCTCGATGAGCGAAAGGACAAATACCGGTTTGCGGACGTGATGGTGGATACGGTTGGCCGATCCGCGGATGAAGTGGCGGCTGACATTTTAACGCATTACCGCGGCTAAGATGATAAGCAGACCCGGCTTGGCATGGAGATGGTGAGACCTGAGGGTTTAATCAAGGGGGGGGCTTGTGAGCGGGATCAACGCAAGCACAAGCACAAAAAGGCGGGGATCACCTTCATCCCGCACCTTTTTTACGGCTTGCCTATACTTCATCGTCATGCCACTGCAGCATGCCGCCCTTCATATTGATCACATTGTTAAAGCCCTGGTGATTGAGAAATTCGCATACGTGTTGACTGCGTCCGCCGCTCCGGCAGATAAAGACAACCTCTTGGTCGCGCGGAATTTCGTCCAGGCGGTTCGGAATCTCGCCCATCGGGATATGTTTGGCACCGCTGATCATCCCGGCGGCCACCTCCTCATCCTCGCGGACGTCAATCATGTACACCTGTTCGCCGTTTTGAAGCCGGCTTCTAAGCTCCGAAGTTTCCATTTGAGGGATCGGTTTCATCATATAGACCTCTTTTCTTAGCATAAATGAGTAAGATCGCCAACGATCTGATTTTCCGGTTCACATGAACTATGATAACCAAGCGGTTCTTTCCCTGTCAATTTATCCTAGGGAGATTGTAATGCTGGTAATCGCAACACTATATACAAGGGAGAGATACATACGATGGATGTTATCGTCAGGCCTACGCCTATTTTAAAAGGGGAGATCGGAGCACTGTCCTCCAAGAACTATACCACCCGTTACCTGCTTGTGGCTGCCCTAGCGGAAGGAACGAGCACGATTTATTACCCTGCCCACAGCGAGGATAGCGACGCGATGAGACGCTGTATCCGGGATCTCGGAGCCGTGATCGAGGAGGACGAGGAAAAAGCCGTGATTACGGGCTTTGGCAAATCGCCGCGGGATGTGAAGGAGCTGAACGTTGGCAACGCCGGTGCCGTTCTGCGCTTCTTGATGGGCGTAACGGCATTGTCTAAAGAGGTTACCTTCGTCAATGCGTACCCGGAATCACTGGGCAAGCGTCCTCATGACGATCTCATTGAGGCCCTTGGCCAATTGGGCGTGGAAGTGGAGCATAACGAAGGCAGGCTGCCCATCACGATTCGCGGCGGCCAACCGAAGGGCGGCAAGCTCACCGTTTCAGGCGAAGTAAGCTCGCAGTATTTAAGCGCCCTGTTGTTCTTGACTCCATTGCTTGCCGAAGACAGCGAAATCACCGTTACCGGAGATCTGAAATCCAAGGTCGTGATCGGTCAGACCCTGGAAGTGCTGGAGCAGGCCGGCATTACGATTCACGCAGCGGACGACTATACGTTCTTCAAGGTTCCCGGAGGGCAATCCTACGAAGCCAAGACCTATACGGTTCAAGGCGATTATCCGGGGTCTGCTGCCGTGCTGGCGGCTGCCGCGGTCACGCAGTCCGATGTAACGATCCGCAACCTGTCGGAGGACAGCAAGCAGGGCGAGCGCGCCATTATCGACGTTCTTCGAATGATGGAGGTACCGCTCACGCATGAGAACGGAAATGTCCATGTGCAGGGCAACCGCACCCTGAAAGCATTGGAATTCGACGGAGATGCTGCGACGGACGCGGTGCTCGCAATGGTGGCGGCAGCCGTGTTTGCCGAAGGAACCTCCCGGTTCTACAATGTGGAGAATCTCCGTTATAAGGAATGCGACCGGATTACGGATTATTTGACCGAACTGCGTAAAGCAGGGGCCAACGTGGAGGAGCGCCAGGCCGAGATTATCGTTCATGGCCGTCCGGACGGCGTCGAGGGCGGGGTTGAGATCAATGCCCATTACGATCACCGGGTGATCATGGCCCTCACGGTGGTCGGGCTGCGCGCAGGACAGCCGATCCGAATCAAGGACGCCCACCATGTTGCCAAGTCGTACCCGCAATATTTTGATCACATGAAGGCGCTTGGCGCCGATGTAGAATGGGTAAAATAGAGGAATAGACCAGAATTCTCATCGATAAGGAACGGAAAGGTGGTCATGAACCATGGCATTTGAAAATCCTACGCGCGAAGAAATCGCCGATATTTTACGAAATGCGGGCAATATTGCTGTCGTTGGACTGTCCGATCGGCCGGACCGCACATCCCATATGGTTTCTGCCGCGATGCAGCAACGCGGTTACCGGATCATCCCGGTAAACCCTGGTGCAGCCGAAATCCTCGGCGAGAAGAGTTATCCTTCCCTGAAGGACATTCCCGAGCCGATCCATATCGTCAATGTGTTCCGGCGCAGCGAATACTGCGCCGATGTAGCACGGGAAGCCGCCGAGATCGGTGCGAAGGTGCTCTGGCTGCAGCAGGGAATTATCAGTGAGGAGGCGGCGGCCATCGCCGAAAGCAACGGCATGATCGCGATTATGGACCGCTGCATCAAGGTCGAGGATTCCATCGCATTGGGCGGCCGTTAAATTTCAATGCGCATATCGAAAGAATAGGCAAGTCTTGCGTAGAAAGCAGCCGGTGGCAGACTGGACATGGTCCGGTTCTGTCGCCGTTCTGTTTGCAGGGCTTGCTTTTGCTGTGGGCATTTGCCCTTATTTCTTTTTGACAAAAACAGGCGCAGCGCTTACCATCAAGGATAGAAAGGAGGGCTCGCCTTGAATTGGTTGGGATCGTTGCAACAGCTGGGCAGAGCAGTCATGCTCCCTACAATGGCGCTTCCGGCGGCAGCTCTCCTGCTTAGCGTGGGGAGTTTGCCTTGGTCGGCGTGGGGCTTCGGAACCTTGGGCGAAATCGCTCAGGCAGCGGGGCACGGGGTGTTTTATTACATGCCGTATTTATTTGCCATTGGCGTCGCATGGGGACTCTCGAATCAGGGAGGTCCCGCCGGGCTTGCCGCCCTGGCCGGCATGTTCATTTATGATCAGGTCATATCCCGTCTGGGAGACGGGAGCGTACAGCCCTCGACCTTGATCGGTATTATATTTGGAGTAATGTCCGGTTACGTGTATAACCGGTTCAAACATATTAAGCTTCCCGAAGCCATACAGTTTTTTGGAGGCTCCAGATTTGTTCTGCTGTTCATGGGATTGTTCTCAACGATATTCGCTTGGATCATGCTGGGGACAGCACCCATGGTGCAGCGCGGATTAGATGCTTTTTATGATCTTACCGTACATATGGGAGCTTTCGGTTTGTTTCTATACGGAATTTTGTACCGCGTGCTCACGGCCTTTGGTCTGCATCATTTGTTAAACAATGTGTATTGGTTCCAGCTGGGCTCCTACGAGACGGAGGATGGTACCGTCGTGCAGGGGGATCTGCCCCGGTTCTTCGCTGGGGATCCCACGGCTGGCGACTTCATGGCCGGTTTGTTCCCGATCATGATGTTTGCCCTGCCGGCGATCGCGTTTGCCATTATCCAGGAAGCGCGTGAAGATCTGAAGCCGAAAGTGAAAAAGACGTTTATGCGGTCCGCGCTTGTCTGTTTTTTGACCGGGGTATCGGAGCAGATCGAGTTCGCGTTTTTATTTGCGTCCCCATATCTGTATGTGCTCCACGCCTTGATGGCCGGTTTTGCGATGGTGCTTACCTATGCATTTGACATCCATCACGGTTTTTCATACTCGGCCGGATTCATCGATTACGTGCTCAATTTCCATTTATCGCAGAACGCCTGGATCATCATACCGATCGGGGTCGTGTACGGCATCGTCTACTACTTTCTGTTCCGCTGGGCGATACGCACCTTCGAAATCCCTACGCCGGGGCGCGAGGAGGGCTCGGCGCTGGAAGGCCGGGCAGGCGATATCCCCTATCAGGCGCCGCTCATTCTGGAGGCGCTTGGAGGCAAAGACAACATCGTTCAGGTGCAGTCCTGCATGACGCGTCTGCGATTGACCGTATACAATGATCGTCAGATTGATTCTGACGCACTGAAATTGCTCGGTTCAGCCGGCATTATCAAGCTGGGCGGAGGGAACGTGCAAGTGGTGTTCGGGACGTATTCCGAGCTCATCCGTGAAGAGATAAACAAGCTGATGCAGCAGGATTTGCCGCGCGTTCTGTTCAGCGCGCCCGTACAGGGACGCATGCTTCCGATTGACGAAGTGCCGGATGATATTTTTGCCGCGAAGCTGGTCGGCAACGGCGTCGCCTTCATACCGGAAAAAGGAGAGCTTGTATCACCGGTATACGGCACGGTCATGCACGTGTATCCGACAATGCATGCCATCGGGATTTCAACGCCGGAAGGACTTGAGGTATTGATTCATATCGGGATCGACACTTCCCAGCTGAAAGGACCGTTTACGGCTGTGGTCAGCGAAGGGGATACCGTTGAACCGGGGCAACTGCTGGTCAAGTTCGATTTGGCGTATTTAAAGACACATGCCGCATCGCTGGCCACGCCAATGGTAATCACCAATCCCGATAAAGTAAGATCCTGGAGCTATGCTCCGTTCAAGACCGTGAAGAGAGGACAGTCATCCGTCATGTCCGTCGTATTAAATGAGAGTAATGCTGGGGGTAGAGAATCATGATACAAGGCATTGGCGCAGCAACAGGCGTAGCTATCGGTAAGGCTTTCGTACTGCCGCATTGGGAGCTGGATCTTCCGGATTCCGAAATGGACGCTGTCGATTTAGCCAAAGAGTTCGAGCGCTTATATGAAGGCATACGAACCTCCAAGAATGAAATTGAATACATCAAGAACGAGTTCAAGGAAATGGTGGGGCATGAGGAGTCGCAGATTTTTGACGCGCATCTGGCCATACTGGAGGATCCCGTGTTCATGAACGAAATTCAAGGGATCATCGAGCGCCAGTACAAGGCTGCCGAGGTGGCGGTAAAAGAGGCGATCGATCATTTCGTATCCATGTTCGATCTGCTGGACGACGAGTACATGAAGGAGCGGGCGCTTGATATTAAGGATGTCGGCAATCGGCTGCTGAAGCATCTTCTTGGTGCTCCCGAAGTGAAGCTCCCGGCCGATACGCAGCCTTACATTTTGGTTGCGAAGGAGCTTTCCCCGTCGCAGCTCGTTCACCTGAACCCTTCCCACGTTCTTGGTATCGTGACGATGACCGGCGGCAAGACCTCTCATTCGGCGATCATGGCCCGCGCGCTGGGCATACCGCTCGTTTCGGGAATCGAGAACAAGCTGGATAAACCGATCCAGACCGGACAGCAGTTGGTGGTGGACGGAGATGAGGGGTTGCTCTATTTGGAGCCTGACACGCTCATCGTGGAGCGGTATGAAGGCATCCGGGACCAGCAGCGGAAAAAGAAAGAGCAGCTGCAGCTCCTGGCTACCGTTGATGCGGTAACCAAGGACGGAACATACTTTAACCTGGCTGCGAACATGAACTCCGTTAAGGAAATGGAGATTGCGCTGAAGAACGGCGCGCAGGGAGTTGGATTGTTCCGAACGGAGTTTTTGTATATGGACCGGCACAACTTCCCGACGGAGGAAGAGCAGTTCGAAGTGTATAAACTGGTCGCGGAGAGCGCAGGCCAGGCGTCCGTCGTGATTCGTACGCTGGATATTGGCGGCGATAAGCAGCTGGATTATTTCGCGCTTCCAGAAGAAGAAAACCCCTTCCTCGGGTACCGCGCCATCCGCATCAGCTTGGACCGAACCGAACCGTTCCAGACCCAGCTTACCGCCATTCTGAGAGCCAGCGCATACGGCAGCGTCAAAATCATGTATCCGATGATTTCATCGGTAGAAGAAGTCAAGCAGGCCAATGCCGTACTGCGGCGTGCCATGGCCGATTTGGACCGACGCGGCATCGCCTATGATCCGAACATCAAGGTCGGCATCATGATCGAGGTGCCTGCAGCGGTCACGATCTCGGATTTGCTGGCAGAAGAGGCCGATTTCTTCAGCATCGGAACCAATGACCTGGTTCAGTATGTTCTGGCCGTGGACCGGATGAACGAGCAGATCGCGCATATGTATCATCCGTTTCATCCTGCCATTTTGCGCATGCTCCGGACGACGGTGGAGGCTGCCCATGGGGCAGGGATTCCGGTCAGCGTGTGCGGCGAACTGGCCGGAGACGAAAGAGCGATTCCGCTTTGGCTTGAGCTCGGCGTTAAGGATTTGAGCATGTCTCCGCAATCCCTGCTCCGCGTGAAGCATCGCATTTTGAATACGAATGCGGCAGAAGCGAAAGGGGAGGCGGCGGCTTGCTTCAAACTGCGTACCAGCTCCGCTGTCGAAGAGCGTCTTAGCGCTTTTGCCGAACGGAGCAGTTATCTGAACGGAACCAACGGGACGGACAGCACAGCGTCTTAAACGTTAAGATAGGGATCATCGACTTTTTCCAGGCTTCTTTTTTGAAAGGACAAGCTATATGAGCATAAAAAAACAGCCGCCTATCTCACCAGGGAGCCTTGGTGACAAAGGCGGCTGTTTCTGTATATGGAGCAAGGAGCAATTATTTGCCTTGCTGTGCCAGCGCATCGCAGAAGGCTTTGCCGTATGGCGGAAGATCCGGAGGTCGGCGTGCGGAAATAATATGTCCGTCGGTCACGACCGCCTCATCCTTCCAGACCGCACCGGCATTTTCCATATCGTCGCGGATTCCCGGCGTGGAAGTGACGGTAACCCCGTCCAGAATTTTGGCGGAGATCAGCACCCATCCTGCATGGCAGATCTGTCCGATCGGCTTCTGGTCCTCGTTCATTTCTTTCACCAGCTGAAGCACTTTATCATATCGGCGCAGCTTGTCCGGCGCCCAGCCGCCCGGTACGAGTATTCCGTCATAATCCTTGCTGTTCAGCTCTTCAAACGAATACTCGGCCTGAGCCGGTACGCCATATTTGCCGGTGTAAGTTTTACCCTTTTCCAGCCCGGCGAGATGGACTTCCGCCCCTTCCTCGCGGACCCGGTAAACGGGATACCATAGCTCCAAATCCTCGAATTCTTCATCTACAAGCGCTATAACCCTTTTTCCAGTCAATCGCATAATTGGCCTAGCTCCTTTCTCCGCAAAAATCTTGTTAAGACTGTATTCATTGTAACAAATATGGAGAGAAGTTTCATGGAAGCGTCCGAAGAAGGAACATTTGAAAACAATTCTGGTAAATAAAGCATTATCACAAATTTGCAGGATTCTCTGGTATGATAGTCGAATAGAACTAATTCAGGTGACAGATTTGTGACATGGGACTATTGGTTTTAGATTACGTGATAGGATTTGGGGTGGGCATTTTGTTCAAAACCTGCAACTGCGGACAAAGTATGAAATTGGAATTAAGAAAGCTGATTTATGAAAGAAAAAACCGGATATGTGATGTTCCTGTTTATGCCTGTCAGGCCTGCAAGAAGTATGAGCTTCTGCCTCTTATTAAACCGGATTTGCTTCGCTATCTCGCATCGATTAACAATGAGACCGAGCGAATACGCGTTTCGTTCGCTGATGTCAATGAAGCCGCATATGTTCTTCGTGAAGTGTTCCGTACATACGATGATGATTCGTCGGCAGAATGGCAGGCGCGCTGCATGGAAGTGTTTGACGAGCGCATTAATATGCTGTTGGATCTATTCCGTTATGCCCAGAGCCTGGCCGACGGCGACTGGATGAGACAAATGGAGGGGCGTCTCGAGCAATTAAGCGCCATAAAATCTCTCATTCCTGAAAATTCGAGCAATTATGCAAGATAATTTTCAGAAAATTTTCGTGGTTGTTGGATTTTTCACGCACTTTTTGTTAGGATAGAGGATAGGAACTTCAATACAATGAAGGGAATGTATATCCTATGGCGACGTTGACGAAAATGACTACTATAGAAGAGCTGCGCAGCACGCTGGAATCTTCCGATCGGAAGCACTTGCTTTTGTTCAAACATAGTACCAGATGCCCAATTAGTGCCGGAGCCTACAGGGAAGTGCAAGCTTACCTTGAGGATCAGCCGAACGAGCGGATCGACTATGTGTGGATCGATGTCATTGCGGACCGACCGGTGTCGAGTCAGGCTGCCGAAACTCTGAACATCCAACACGAATCGCCGCAAGTTATACTTGTAAAAGAAGGGGCGCCAGTCTGGCATACATCCCATTCCCATATTACGGCTGAAGCGCTGAAAGCTCAATTGGACGGCATATGATGCCGTGTCGTTGCACAAAGCAGTAATTTGTCGTATCATAAATTCAATTGGTATTGAACGAATGAAAATCTATTGGCAATGGAGAGAAGGAATTTGACGGTAACCATTTACGATGTTGCGCGCGAAGCAGGCGTTTCCATGGCGACGGTATCCCGGGTTGTAAACAATAACCCGAACGTTAAGCCTCAGACCCGGAAAAAAGTATACGAAGCGATTGAACGCTTAGGGTATCGTCCGAATGCGGTAGCCAGAGGCCTGGCCAGCAAGAAGACCACAACCGTCGGCGTTGTGATCCCTGATATTTCAAACTCGATCTTTGCGGAGATTGCCCGTGGTATTGAGGATATTGCTAACATGTATCACTATAATATAATTTTGTGTAATGCCGACAAACGTAAGGAAAAGGAAATCCGCGTAATCAACACCTTGCTTGAGAAGCAAGTGGACGGGCTGTTGTTTATGGGTGGAACGGTGACGGACGAGCATATCCAGGCGTTCCAGACATCGGCTGTGCCGATTGTTCTCTGTGCGACCAGTGATGAGAGAGGTTCTTATCCTTCGGTCGACATCGATCATGAACAGGCTGCGTTTGATGCGGTCAACACGCTGATTCGGCACGGACACCGCGAGATCGCCATGATCAGCGGCACGCTGCAGGATCCGGCAAACGGCTATGCTCGTTTCCAAGGCTACAAAAAAGCGCTGGAAGCAGCAGGCATCGAGTATCAAGAGGATTTGGTGCGGATCGGTAACTATCGTTATGAGTCCGGTGTGGAAGCGATGAAGTACTTCCTGGGCCTCAAGAAGAAACCAACCGCTATATTTGCAGCTACCGACGAGATGGCGATTGGCGCTATTCATAGCATTCAGGATGAAGGCTATAAGGTGCCGGATGACTTCTCGATCATCAGTGTAGACAATATCCGGATGGCTTCGATGGTACGTCCACAGCTGACAACGGTGGCCCAACCGATGTATGATCTGGGAGCCGTAGCGATGCGTTTGCTTACCAAGCTGATGAAGAAGGAAAATGTGGAGAATCCTCGCGTGATTCTGCCGCATGAAACGATTCTTCGCCTCTCGGTCAGCCATGTGAACGAATAGGCTGCGTGAAATCAAACGTTTAGTTGAACAAGATGGATTCGAGAAAAGCTCCTGTTATTAAGGGGCTTTTTTCTGGTGGGATTTTTATGCATTCTTATAATCAGGAGGGATATCGACATGACAACACAGGTGGTCGGCCTTATCGGGGCTATGGACGAAGAAGTGGAGCTGCTGCTCGGTCAACTGGAGAATAAAGAAACAACCGTCAGGGCAGGAGTTACCTATGCATCGGGAACGATCCACGGCAAGCAGGTCGTCGTATGCAAGAGCGGGGTGGGCAAGGTCAATGCAGCGGTTACCACGCAGATCTTGATCGACTTCTTCGGCGTTTCCAAAATATTGTTTACCGGTGTTGCGGGCGCGCTGCATCCGGAGCTCAACATCGGCGATATCGTGATCTCCTCCTCATGCATGCAGCATGATATGGACGTGACGCCGTTAGGCTTTGCGCGCGGGGTCATCCCGTATCAGGAGCTGTCCGATTTTCCGGCAGACGACTCTTTGATCCAGCTGGCGGAGGAGGCCTGTAAAGAGCAGGCGGTGAATCATTACATCGTAGGGAAGGTTCTGTCCGGGGACCAGTTCATTGCCAGCCGTGATACGGTGCAGACGCTCTACGAGGAATTGAACGGGGCCTGCGCGGAAATGGAAGGCTCTGCCGTTGCCCAGGTATGTTACATGAACGGCGTGCCTTATGTGGTGATCCGATCCATGTCGGATAAGGCCGACGGTTCTGCGCATGTCAACTTCCCTGAATTTACAGTAAAAGCCTCCAAGCGTTCTCATGAAATCGTGAACTATATGCTGGGCAAACTCTAGCAGCAAATGATAGGAAGCGCACGTTATGCTTAATCCGGCATGAGCGAAAGATACACAAACTCCCCTGAGCAAATCCCAGGGGAGTTTGTTTTATTGAGAATCGAATTAATACATAAACCGCTGTCTGAAACGGATCCGGTCGAATTGTTCTTGCGATGAAAGCGGCACGTGCCGTCCGATTCTGACCATGAGGCAGTTGGCGGGATGGGAGCATATTTCCGGATCGTCGGTTGCATACCATTCCATATCCACGACTTTCATTAAGCGTTCCATCATTTTGCGGTAGTCCCACACGTTAAGTCCGCTGCCTTTTAGGTCCCAATGCCAGTAGTATTCGGTTGTAAACACGATGTAGCGCTCCATCTGGCCTTCCTCGAATGCTGTTTTGATCATCCGCTGCCCAAGGCCTAGGGAGCGGTAGTCTTTCGCAACCTCGATGGCTCCAAGCTCGATCAAATCTTCCATATTGCCCTCAGACCAGCGCTCCTGCTCATCCGGGTGATGAAACGTTACGTATCCTACGATCATATCTCGGTCTCTCGTGATGATGATTCTGCCTTCGGGCAGGCCTGCAATTTCGACCAAAGCCTCATGCTGCTCCGCAGGACGACGAAATGCCTTGAGATCAGGGTGCATGGTCAGTTCGGATAGCTGCTCGGGAGGTACAGGTCCTTCGATGATCAGGCGGCGGTCTTCAGGGAACAAAACATGAGACTGGTATACCTTGCAGTGTTCCATCCGTTACGCTCCTTTCAATTCCATACCCTACTTATAGCAAAAAAATAAAAAAATGAAAAGCAATGACAGGCAAACAAAAGCTATGATATAATCTTTTCGACATAAAACCTTCACAATTGTATCGTACTTAACGATATGTTTCCTTGCGAATTCCAAGGGTTAATGACTCGATGACTGTGACAACGTGATAACCCGCCGCAATGTGTAAAATGTATGTTTCATTCATTCAATCATTTTGTAAGCGCTGTCCACTATGAGGAGACCGATTTGAGAATGAGGAGGATGTTATCATGAATCAAACGCATAGCGAAATATTGCCAAGTGAAGTATCACATTCCAATATGAAGAGTTACGAGCAGGCACGCTCCGAGTTTTCATGGGACGAAATCGAGAGACATTTTACTTGGTATGAGACGGGTAAAGTAAACATGGCGTACGAGGCAATCGACCGTCATGTAGCGGAAGGACGAGGAGATAAGGTAGCACTCTTGTACAGTGACGCTGCCCGCGAGGAGAGTCTTACTTTTGCACAATTGAAAGAGAAATCCGACAAGTTCGGCAATGTGCTGCGCAAATATGGCGTGGGCAAAGGCGATCGGGTATTTATCTTTATGCCGCGCGGCCCAGAGCTCTATGCCGGTTTACTTGGCATTTTGAAGGTTGGTGCCGTGGTAGGCCCATTGTTCGAGGCGTTCATGGAGACGGCGGTAAAGGATCGCTTGGAGGATAGCGGAGCGGTTGCGCTGATTACGACGCCTGCGCTGTTGTCGCGCGTGAAACGCGATGAGCTGCCCAAACTGAAGCATATTTTTGTCGTTGGCGAAGTAGAGGAAGAGGATCCGCGTCTAGTAAACTATCACGAGGAAGTTGAAGCCGCATCCAGCGAGCTGGAGATTGAATGGCTCGAGCGGGAAGACGGATTGATCATGCACTATACATCAGGCTCAACGGGGAAACCGAAGGGTGTGTATCATGTGCAGAACGCGATGGTGCAGCATTATTATACAGGCAAGGTTGTTTTGGATTTAAGGGAAGATGATATATATTGGTGTACGGCGGACCCGGGTTGGGTAACCGGTACGTCATACGGAATTTTTGCGCCATGGTTGAACGGCGTGACCAATGTCATTCGCGGAGGCCGCTTTAGCCCGCAGGACTGGTACAGCACATTGGTAAACAACAAAGTAACGGTATGGTACAGCGCTCCGACTGCTTTCCGGATGTTGATGGGGGCAGGTTCCGATCTCATCGACCAATATGATTTAAGCCATGTACGGCATGTTCTGTCCGTTGGAGAGCCGCTCAACCCCGAGGTGGTGCGTTGGGGACACAAGGCTTACAAGCAGCGTATCCATGATACATGGTGGATGACGGAGACCGGAGGACAGCTGATCTGTAACTATCCGGGGATGGCGATCAAGCCGGGATCCATGGGGCGTCCGCTGCCGGGCATTACGGCGGCGATCCTGGACGATCACGGGAAAGAAGTTGCTCCATACACGATGGGGAACCTGGCCATCAAGACACCTTGGCCGTCCATGATGAGAACCATCTGGAATAACGAAGCGAAGTATCAAGAATATTTCCGTATTCCGGGCTGGTACATTTCCGGGGACTCGGCCTATATGGACGAGGATGGATACTTCTGGTTCCAGGGCAGAATCGACGATGTGATCAATTCGTCCGGGGAGCGAATCGGGCCATTCGAGGTCGAGAGCAAGCTCGTTGAGCATCCGGCCGTCGCCGAAGCCGGCGTTATCGGTAAGCCTGATGTAACACGCGGCGAGATCATTAAGGCCTTTATCTCCCTGCGTGAGGGCTATACGCCTTCTCAGGAGCTCAAGGATGAAATCTATCGTTTCGTGAAGGAAGGTCTTTCCGCCCATGCCGCCCCGCGTGAAATCGAGTTTAAGGATAAACTTCCGAAGACGCGCTCCGGTAAGATCATGCGGCGTGTATTGAAAGCCTGGGAACTGGATCTGCCGACTGGCGATCTATCCACGATCGAGGATTAATAAGCAGATCATAACAGAGCTGGCATGAAGATGGCTAACCGCCATGTTCGTAGCCGGCTCTTTTTTTTCATTTCAGAGCGTTATCTGTACGTCACTAAAAAAAACCAGCCCATCCACAGAGTAGTGTCTGTAGAAGGGCTGGTTTTTACGTAAACGATCTATTTCTTCTCAAAATATACGGCTGGCGAAGCTGCAGATTCACCAATCGGATTGACGGCAGTAATTCTAAAGGTGCCGCCTATCGGGTTGCCCGAGGTGTAGTAGAACTCCGTGCTCTTGCTGGAGCCGAGAATCTGGTAGTTCCCGTCACTGTTCGGACTGATATAGATATTGTAGACCATGACCTCTTCTTCTGGGGCGTTACCGCTCCAAGTGGCCTGGAAACCCTCCGGAGTAGCTGAGAGTGTCGGCTGGCCTGGTGCAGACGGTACAGTTGTGGCGCCTTCATTCCAAAGTCCGGGATCGATACCGGGCTCTTCCTCGGTGGTGCCGTCATCAGGCTGATCGATGGTGTCATCCGGGTTCGTTTCGGCGTCGCCCGGTAATGGGAATCCAGATGCTGTGCCGCCCACAATAGCGCTTGGCTCAGACGTCTTGCCGGCTACGTCAACGGCGACGACGTAATAGGTCGTAAATACACCGTCAGCTCCAAGACCTGAGAAGACAAGGCTCTCGTCGCCAAGAATGACCTGGCCTTGATGCGTGTACGGGCTGCCGTTCACGGACTTAAAGAGCCGGTATCCGACAACATCAGGTGATCCGCTGGCATTAAAGCTGATGGAGCCGCTGCCCACCGAATAATGTACATTTTTCGGTGGAGTAGGGGCCTTGCCGTCGTCCGTTCTCGGGTCGACCTTGCTCGGCATTCCTTTTTTCGCGTCTTGCGGAAGATAGGATTCCAGCGATTTCTTTTCACCTTTCATAACCTTCAAGGCGTTCTGGAGTTCCACAATCAGCTCGTCAATCGGCTTTTCGCGCTTGATCACGATTTGTTCTCTCAACATATCCAAAGGCGTTGCTTCCTGTGGAATATAATTTACGCCCCGATAGGTAATGTATTTTGCTTTGGCGATGCCGTCATCGCTTTCGGTAGGCACGAACTTCGCGTTGAACAGATCCGTTACGAATTTGTCCGTTAAGGAAGTCGGCAGCTTGCCGCTGTACGCGGAGACTGTCTTGGACGTTATGCCTTCCGGCTTTTCGAACGTTTTGGTAGGGAACAGCTCCGGCTTCACGTCCGTCGCTTCGTTCATGATTCTGGCCCAGATGGCCTGGGCGTGCTTGCGCTGGTCGCCGACAAGCGTATTTTTTTGCTCCTTGTATCCGACCCATACGCCAAGCGTAACATCGGGCGAGTATCCCATGAACCAAACATCCCCGTAGTTCTGGGTGGAGCCGGTTTTACCCACGACAGGAACCTCATTGAATTTCTTGTACGTATCCCGGACCTTGCTGGCGGTTCCGTTCGTAATGACGGTACGCAGCATATCCGTCATGAGATACGCTGTTTGCTCCGAGAATACCTGCTCCGGTTTTACTTCGTGTTTATAAACAATATTGCCTTTGGAGTCCACGATTTTCTCGATCATGAATGCATCCGTGAATTTGCCTTGATTGCCGATGGAACTGTAGGCATTCGTCAGCTCTTCCACGGTCACGCCGTAATGCAATCCGCCCAGTACGCCGGTTGAAGCATTATAATCGTCTTCCTCCAAGGTAGTGATGCCCAGCTTCTTGGAAAACTCCCAGGCCTTCTCAATGCCGACCGTGTTGTTAAACAGCTTGAGTGCCACCGTATTGGTCGAATCGTTCAGCGCCTGTCTTGCCGTCATCAATCCTCTGTACCCGGTGTACGAGTTTTTAGGGATATGGAATACTTTGCTGTAGTCCTTTAAGATGATCGGTGAATCGTCCACCACGCTGGCAGGCTGAATCGCCCCCGTATCAAGTGCCGGTAAGTAGGCGGCAATAGGTTTCATGGCAGATCCGGGTTGCCGTTTCATTTGCGTAGCATAATTCATTTGTTCCGTGTTGAAATCCCTGCCCTCAATCATACCGAGAATGGCGCCGGTTTTGTTGTCGATCATCATCGCGGCGGTTTGCTCCATTCCTTTTTCGGCGCTGTCAGGCAAGTAGTTGCTGTCATCCTCTGCAATGGAACGCATGGTCTTGTAGAGCGTCCGGTCGATGGTGGTGTACACACGGTAACCGCCGGTGCTCAGCTGAGCACGGGAAGCGTCCATCAGATCGGAGTTCGCTTGCGTGCCTTTTGCGTTCTCTTCAGCTTCCTGGCTTAGCTGCATCAGAATGTTCGATGCTTGACGTTCGACTTCCATCATGAGATAAGGATAAGTCACATAGGCTTTCTGCGTCCGAGGAGCCAGCGATTTTTTGATATCGAATGCTTTGGCCTCATCGTATTCGGCTTGCGTTATTTTACCTTCATCCAGCATGCTTGCCAGCACGCGGTGCTGGCGGTTTATGGCCCGGTTGAACGATTTCTCATCAAATTCTCCTTTGCCGTTGAAGGCCGAGTAGGAGGATGGCAGCTGCGGAAGACCTGCCAAGTATGCAGCTTGGGCCACATTCAGATCATTCAGATTGTTGATGTTGAATATTCCTCTTGCCGCCGCCTTGATCCCGAACAGCTGATATCCGCTGGAGCCGTTGCCGTATGGAACTTTGTTCAAGTAGGCCGTCAAAATCTGGTCTTTACTTAAGAAGCGCTCCATCCGCATCGCCAGCAGCATTTCTTTTACCTTACGGTTATCCGTTTTGTCACGACTTAAAAAAGTAAGCCTGGCCAGCTGCTGCGTCAATGTGCTGCCGCCGGTTTGAACCGGCTCATTCAACACGCGTTCCTTCACGGCGCGAGCGGTACCTTTTATGTCAACACCCTTATGTGTATAAAAACGGTTGTCTTCTATGGATACGACGGCATCTTTAACAAGCTGGGGAATCTCCTTGAACTCCACAGGTCGTCTGTCTTCTTCGGTTCTAAGCTGTCCGATCGGTGAGCCATCCGCGAAGTAGGCAAAGCCCGTTATGGCATTATCGTTCACCGTGTTCTCAATGAGGGCACGCGATCTTACCGGCTCATTCTCAACAATAGAGGTTACATAACCGGCTACGGCTCCTCCGGCGAACAAAACGCCCATCAGACCTACCACAAAGAGCCATCCGATGACGGATCCCAGCACCCGCAGAAAGGACCGTTTGCGCGGTTTTTTCTGTTGTTCAGGCTCTTGTTTTTTCTCCTCAACCATGAATGTATACTCCTCCTTTTAACGCACCTATTATAGCATAAATCGAAGGTTTTGAATCATGTGTACCTATATAGCGTGTCCTTTTTTGAGGAAGAATGACTTTTTTGGGAAGGGGGCAATACATATGCCGCCAAGTTCATACGGAAAAAAGCTTTGAAGGCCCTTGGTTTATGGCGGAGCCTTTTGAATCGGAGAGGCCGTGTCCGACAAAAAAAACCTGAAGGCCGGGGCCTTCAGGTTTTTTGGGTTCCGAATGAATCTTAACGGTTGTAGAATTCGACGATTTGTTTCTCATCGATGTCTTGGGAAAGCTCGGAACGTTCTGGAAGACGGATGTATTTCCCTTCCATTGCTGCTTCATCAAACTCGAGGTAAGCTGGAAGATGCACGCGGTTAGCCAAAGCTTCCTTGATGGAAGAGAGGCTGCGGCTTCTTTCACGAAGGCCGATTACATCGCCAGTGCTTACAGCGTAAGAAGCGATATCGACTTTCTTGCCGTTCACAGTCACGTGACCGTGAGCTACCAATTGACGAGCGCCCGCACGGGAGTTGCTGAAGCCAAGACGGTAAACCAGGTTGTCCAGACGGCTCTCAAGCAGGAACATGAAGTTCTCACCCGCGATACCTTTCATGCTGGTAGCTTTGTTAAACAGGGTGCGGAATTGCTTCTCGCCCAAGCCGTACATGTGACGCAGCTTTTGCTTTTCTTGAAGCTGCATACCGTAGTTGCTTACTTTTCTCCGTTGGTTAGGACCATGCTGACCTGGAGGGAAAGGGCGTTTTGCCAATTCTTTACCTGTACCGCTCAGGGAGATTCCCAGACGACGGCTTAATTTAAATTTAGGACCGGTGTAACGTGCCATGTTATATAGACTCCTTTTTAATTAAAGTTTCATTAGGGCTCTATTTGCGCCGTATTTGTTTACTCTATCCGTCATCTTCCGGAAGATCTGCCAGGAAAGTTCAGCCGCTGTCCTGTCAGTAACAAATAACGTGAGGGTGACACAACCCGCCCAAATTCATCGAATGCATTGCATTCTTACTCAACAATAAATATTATATGAAGTAATGATATAAAGTCAAGTTCAACCTGCAACTTACTATAACTTGGTTTTTGTCTAATTTTGTCGATAGGACCATGGACCTAAAATAATTGTGAAAAACGCATAAATTCTGATGCAAAAATGGGTAGAAAAGAGTAATATGATATTGGAATAAGTAGTAGCAATTATCTAGTTACATATCGTAGTGTTTTTTGGTGATTATCATTCCCCAACATGTTGAACAGCCGGGTTGCCGCCATGCAGCAGCCGAATGGATCCTTACATTATGAATCGGAACGCCAGTCTTGGATAGGCCTTTTATAATGGTGCAAAGGAGCGCCCAATATGTCAGAAGAACAACGGAAAGTGTATGAAAGCTCTCCCGGTTCTGCGGTCATGTTCAATGATGCCGGGCCAATTCCTGGAAACGAGCCTCGTTTATGGCTTCAGGGCTTGGATATTACACCTCATGATTTCCCTTATATTCAGCCTCTCATATCAGACAGCTATCTGGAGTGGCTAAGAGAAAGCGCTGGCACGCAGGCGATGCGGAAATACAGCTGGGCCCTTCTTTCTCATGAGGGAGCTTGGCTGACTGGGGCACCCGAAATAACGGAATACGTTCATGCAAGCGAGGAAGAGACGCTGACGCATGCTCTCCATTCGAAAAAAGCTGCCCAAGGCCTGGGCAAGGGTTCGCTTGAGGGAAGGGTGCTGTGCGCTGTCCCGCTGTTTACGCGCGTCCATGGCGATTTATTTGCGGTGATGGTCAGCGTTGCCTCGGAGAGGATGGAGCCGGAGCAGTCGCTCATGCTGACGGAAACTTACGCATTACTGTTCCGTTCCTGCTTCTACCGCCAGATGGAGTACATCTTTGCGGATGACCTGGAGAAGGTCCACCGCCAAGCCGAACGTGAAGTGCAGAGGCGTTCCATCTTGTTTCAGTACGTGAAGCGGATGCATGTGCAGATTAATGTGGACAGCGTGCTGGTTGAGGCTATTGATAGCGTCCTGGCCCTGTATCCCAAGGCGAAAGTCGAATTGTTTATGTCACAAGACCATGAAAGCGTTCATCCGCTCGTTCGTCCGCTGCTGCTCCATCATTGGCAGGAAGAGGTTTATGTTCGCACCTTTATGGAAGGTTCCCTGACGATTCATGAGCATGAAGAACCCGACACACTGGTGGAGATCGGGATTCCCATGGGAGGCAAGCAGGGCGTCTATGGCGTGCTTCACGTTGAAGTGGACAAGTCGGAACTGCCGGATATGGATCTGGAGCTGCTGGGGATGATGGCCGATGCCGCAGGCACCGCCTTCGAGAACGCCAAACTGTACGAGCAATCCAACCTGATGATTCATGAGCTCCGCATGATTAATGAGCTGACCCAGCGGCTGAACAAAAGCTTGCATTTGGCGGAGATATTTCAATTCGCCAATCATGAGCTGCTCAAGATCCTTGAGGCGGATTATTGCTGCATTCTGATCCATAACGAGGAGCTTGGCGGTCTAGAGGTGGTATCCTGCAACGCCGAATGGCTGGCCAAGGAGGTCTTCGAGAAGGACTATGGCCTGGGGGGGCTCGTCTATCATTCAAAGGAGCCGCTCATTCTGTCGGACTATCAGGAAGAGCGTCCGGCAGAATCCAGGCTGATGGAGAGTACGCGGTCCAGCTCGATGATTGCTACTCCGCTAATGGTTAACGGCGAGGTCAGGGGCGTGGTCCTGCTCACCCATGCGAAGCGGCATTATTTCTCGTACGACAGCTATCGGCTGCTTCAAGCCTTGACAAGCCATATCGGCTTGGCGATCGGGAATGCCTTTCTGCATGCGGAAGTGAGAAGAATGGCTAACCGGGATATGCTGACCGAACTGTACGCCAGACATTATCTGGATGAAATAATCCATGAATGCCAGAACCGTGATTTTTGCGGCTCGCTCATCGTGGTGGACATCGACGAATTCAAGTTGGTCAACGACACGTTCGGGCACCAGCGGGGGGACAAGATTCTGAAGCAGGTCAGCAGCATCGTAAAAACAACCATTCGTCACAGCGATATTCCAGCCCGTTGGGGCGGTGAGGAGCTTGCGGTGTATCTGCCGGGACTCGGCATTCAGCAGGCGGTGCAAGTGGCCGAACGGATTCGCTTACGGGTGGCCGAAGAGACCGATCCGCGCGTAACGGTGTCCTGCGGGATTTCCGAGTGGAACTGGACCAATGACAAGATCAGCGTGGAGTCGCTCTTCTATCGGGCGGATATGGCGCTCTACGAAGCCAAGAATGGCGGCCGCAACCGGATTGTCGTGGAGAGGGCCGAAGCCGAGATCGGAATGGACTAAAAACCCTGCAGCTAAGAGAGGCTGCAGGGTTTTTTCTGTGATCTGCATAATGTAATGAGCCGCGGATAGCCTAATAGCAAGATCAACGAGAGGCTGATGATTATGCGAAACAGAAGGTTACGAAGCGTCATCGCAATGATGGTATTCATTTTTGGCTTAACCGGATGCGCCCAGGATCAGTTGACTGCTGAAGAAGCGTTTAACCGTGCTTTGTCGGGGCTGTCCGGCATCGATAATTTCTCTTTTCGAGGTGAAACGGCGATTCGGAGCGGAGAAACAGGACCGTTTGAGGAAAGCTTGGCGTTTGAAGGGAATCTGCGGCATCATTCCGACCTGACCTTATCTTCTAAAGAGAACAGCACCGTCATACGGAATGACAAGTTGTCTGCCGAATCGGCATATAAATCGAATGAACTTACCGTGACGCTCAAGCGAAAGGATGGCAAGTGGAGCACGCTGTCGTCGGAGCATGCCGGGGAAATGTGGATGAGCCGGCTAAACCCGCTGGAATTGCTGGAGTACATGGGCAAGTCGGAGAAGACTGTAACCCAGGAACTGGGGGCCGCAAGAGGAACGAAGGTGCTGCGTGTCGAGCTGTCGCCCGAGGCGGCTGCCCATATGGTGCATGAGTCGCTGGATGAGCAGATGAAGACGTTGGCTGAGCGGATTGAACGCAAGGACGACCCGTTATACAGCGACGATCCGAAGGTTCGCAAGCGGCTGAAGGAAATCTGGGAAAGGGACTACCATGAGATGAAAAACATGCTGAATGATGCGGATGCCGTTTCGGTCTGTCATGTAACCATTAACAGGAAAAGCCAGCTGCCTACCAAGATGACCATGGAGCGCAGGTTATCCTTTGTGGACGAACAAGGCAAGACCCGTACCGAAACACTGCTGTCGGATGTTACGTTTACCGGTTATTGAGCCATTAAAAATTTTTTCACGATGAACGCTGACGCGAGGCTCCCCGGCGTGCTACAATAATTTATAAATTTACCGCTGTTCAATTTATGCGATAGGGAACAGTCATCATAAGGAGGATAAGACATATGCGTGATCCCAGAATTCAAAAGTTGGCTCAGAATCTCGTGAACTACTCCGTGGATATGCAGCCAGGGGAAAATGTGCTCATCGAAATGATCGGGTCGGAGCGCGATCTGCTGAATGCCATTATCGAGGAGGTCTCGAAGGGAGGCGGCCGTCCGTTCGTGCAATTGACGGATCGGACGGTCCAGCGCGCGATGTTGAAGAACGCTGATAAGGAACAGCTTGAGCTTTGGGCAGAGCTGGATCTTGAACGCATGAAAAAAATGGATTGTTACATCGGCATCCGCGCTGGTGAGAACGTCAACGATATGGCTGACGTGCCCGAAGAGAACATGAAGCTGTACAATGCCCTTTACTCGCATCCCGTACATAGCGAAGAGCGCGTGAAGCGCACCAAATGGGTGGTTCTCCGTTACCCGAACGCCAGCATGGCGCAGCTTGCCAACACCAGCACGGAAGCCTTTGAGGATTTCTACTTCGATGTGTGCAATCTGGATTACTCCAAAATGGACCGCGCCCAGGATCCTTTGGCCGAGCTGATGAGGAATACCGACAAGGTTCGTATCGTGGGACCTGGGACAGACCTCAGCTTCTCGATCAAAAACATCGGGGCCGAAAAGTGCTCCGGTCAGAAAAACATTCCGGATGGCGAGGTGTACACCGCGCCCGTTCGTGATTCGGTTAACGGAACGATCGCTTACAACACACCGACTCTTTACAATGGAGTCACCTTCGAAAATATTAAATTCCGCTTCGAAAACGGGAAAATCGTCGAAGCAACAGGGAGCGACACGAAGCGGCTGAACGAGATCCTGGATTCGGATGAGGGTGCGCGGTACATCGGCGAGTTTGCCATCGGCTTCAACCCGTACATTTTGACACCGATGAAGGATATTCTTTTCGATGAGAAAATTGCAGGAAGCCTGCATTTTACGCCAGGCCAAGCATATGATGTAACAGACAACGGCAACCGATCCTCCATACACTGGGATCTTGTTTTGATCCAGCGTCCGGAATTTGGCGGCGGGGAAATCTACTTTGATGATCGCCTGATCCGCAAGGATGGCCTATTCGTTATTCCAGAACTGGAAGCATTAAATCCGGAAAATCTTAAATAGATTGGAAAAAATGTTGCATAAGAAAACGGATTCAATGTATCATGAAGGTGCAGTGATGAGCTTTATTCAGATCCTAAAGTTACGGAGGGATTCGTATGTCCAATAACAATCAATCTATCGTAGAAATTTCGCAAACAGCCAGCCAGTTCACATCCTCCATCGTTTTGCAGGCGGAGAACAAGTACATTGATGTGAAGAGCATCCTGGGTCTGTTCACAACGCTTGTCAACAGCCAAAGCTATGAACTGCATGTACATGGTCCTGATGCCGATGAAGCTAAAAAAGCAATGATCGACGTATTCACCAAGCATGGCTTGAATGTATCCGTCGTGGCTGAATAACATTCGCCAAAAACACCCTTTCAATCCATGAAAGGGTGTTTTTTCGTAGAGAAGGGGTCTATTTTGTTCAGGTCCTTGTATTGAGAAACGATTTCGACTAATATTAAAGATAGTAACTGTGCTGTGATTTTTGACATAGGGGGGAAGATCATGACTTCATCTGATTTACAGGAACAGCTGAATCTCAAAGCGATCAGTCTTCTTCATGAAGATGCAGATAAAATCCTAAAGCTTATTGAAGTACAGATGGAGAATCTGGCGACCCGTTATTGCCCTCTCTATGAGGAAGTGCTGGATACCCAAATGTACGGTTTTTCAAAAGAGGTTGATTTCGCGGTGCGGGCCGGGCTTCTTCCGGAAAGTACGGGAAAGCAGCTGATCAGCAAGCTTGAACGCAATTTGGCGGTCCTGTACGAAGCCATGAATCAATCCAAATAGCCTGTACTCGTACAGGCGCATACATAGAGAAACGCATGTCGCGCTCCCGCGACATGCGTTTTTTTCTAGCTGCACGATTAGGCTTCGATCCGTGGCAAGCACCGCTTCCAAGGTTTATACGAGGAAGAAAGAGACACCCAGTATGACGTATACGGCGAGCAGCAGCAGGCCTTCATACCAGTTGGAGGCGCCGTCCTGCGTAATGGACCTGGCTATGAATACGGCGACACCGATAGCGACCAGCTCCAGCGTGGTGAACACGAGATCCATCGTATCCCCAAGGAAGAAGCTGATGAACACAAGCACGGGAGCAACGAACAGGGCGATCTGCAAGCTGCTGCCGACGGCAATTTCAACGGCCGCGCCGATTTTGTTCTTCATCGCAAGCATGATGGCTGCACTATGCTCTGCGGCGTTGCCGATAATCGCTACCAGGAAGGCCCCGATAAACAGCTCGCTGAGGCCATACTCGTGACTGATGGGCTCAAGCACCCCAACAAGCCATTCGCTGACAAACGCAACCATCACGGTGGCGATGACAAGGTACAGTATCGAGCGTTTCTTGGACCAAGTGGGACCGTGCTCGTGCGGGAGCGCATCCTGATCGTGATCGTCGCTGACATCCGCCAAATAATTTTTATGGGTGATCATCGAGAATCCAAGCCATGCGATATAGGCCACGATCAGAATTCCCGCCACAATGAGGCTCAGCGTCTTGGTTTCACCCTCCGTAATGGAGTGGGTATTCAGAAAGACCGCAGGGATGAATAGGGCGATAATGGCCAGTGTCATCAGGGATCCGTTCAGACCTGCCAGCGTCACATTGTATTTCTGGATTTTAAATTTGAGGCCCCCGGCAAACAGGCTGAGCCCGAGGACGAGCAGCAGGTTGCCGATAATGGAGCCGGTGATGCTGGCTTTCACCATATCGTACAAACCTTCCTTAATCAGCAGGATGGCGATGATCAGCTCTGCCGCGTTGCCGAAGGTAGCGTTCAGGAATCCCCCGAGCCGTTGGCCGGCGTAATGCGCGACGCTTTCGGTTGCTTTGCCGAGAAAACCGGCGACAAAAATAACCGCGATGGCAGACAGAAGGAATTGGAGCGTGAAATTCCAATTCGCAAAATGTCCCAGCGCACTAAGCAAAAAGGTAAAGATCAGAAGCGCGGGATTGAGCCATTTCTTCATAACCGACACCTACCTTATGGTTTATGTACTGATGAGTACTTGCGAGCGAAAACGACGATTCTCGTATCGCTTTTTACAATATACCCAAATTTTTCGAAAAATTATCGTTCTTTTCAGAAGCGAGCATTTGCTTTTTAGGTCCGTTACCATTTACAATAACGGATAATGAGGTGAAGGAGGAAATGGCATGACGGAACAACTTCAACTGGATAACGGTTTGATTCGAATATCGGATGATGTCGTCTCGAAAATTGCCGGATTGGCTGCCTTGGAAACCCCAGGTATTGCAGCCATGTCCGGTGGATTGTCCGAGGGCTGGGCGAAGCGGCTGAGCGGCAAAAATGTGCAAAAGGGTGTTACGGTAGAAGTGGGGCAGCTGGAGGCGGCGATCGACCTGCGGATTATCGTGCTTTACGAGACGCCTATACATGAAGTGTGCCGCATGCTTCAACAGAATGTCCGCGAAGCTGTCGAGAGCATGACAGGGCTTCGCGTGGTTGAGGTCAACGTGAAGGTCGAAGGTGTAGCTTTCAAAGACGACGAAATCGACGATATTCAGCTTCGAGCCAAATAAGACGAACCTTGGGGGATCAGCCCCGCTAATGATGAAAAAAATGGACAAAAAAGACTACACGGTTGCCCGGTAGTCTTTTTTAATTACGGATTTAACCTGCTCCTCTTTCATCGGACGGTTGCTGTCCCTGGATATGCTGAGGACGATGCCCATGCTCAGCATCATGACCAGCAGCGAGGATCCGCCGTAACTGATGAACGGGAGGGTAACACCCGTAATCGGAATGGTATTGGTCACCCCGCCGATGTTGATGAAGGCCTGAATGGCGATAAGTCCCATGATGCCGACGCCGGTCAAGGTTCCGAACGGATCCGAGCAGCGAAGCGACACGATGATCCCCCGCAGGATGAAGTATAAATAGAGCAGAAGGAATATCGCGGTTCCGATAAAACCGAATTCCTCGCCGATGACCGAGAAGATGAAATCGTTGTACGGATTCGGCAGATAATGCAGCTTCTGCACGCTCTCCCCGTACCCCGCTCCGGTAACGCCGCCCTGGCCGATGGCAATCAGCGATTGGACCAGATTGTAGCCCGTGTCCGATTCGTCATGGAACGGGTCCATGAATGCCTCGATTCGTCCCATCTTGTAGTTCTTGGAGGCCTGCTCCTGATCTCCGCCGGAGTTAAAGAGCGATCCGACGCCGAGCGTGAGCACCAGGCCAAGCGCAACAAGCGAGATACAGCCGAGAATATGCTTAAGACTGGCGCCCCCCGCATAGATCAACAGCCCGCTGGTAGCGACGAGGATAAAGCAGGAGCCCAGGTCCGGCTGAAGCATGATCAGACCCGCTACGATCCCTACAATAATGAGTACGGGGAAGAAACCGCCCTTCCATTGACGGATTCGTTCCCCTTTTTTGGTGATCAGCGCTGCCAGATAGACGATGGTCGCGATTTTGGCCAGTTCGGTCGGCTGGATGCCGAATTTCCCCAAATTAAACCAGCTTGTGGCGCCGTTGGTTGCGGAACCGATAATCACCACAAGAATGAGCAGCATCAAGGTTAGAAAAAACACCGGTATGAATAGCTTCTTGTATTTCTTATAGTTGATGTTCATGGCCACAAACATGACAAACGTGCCCAGAACCGCAAACGCGGCTTGCCGCTTCGTGAAGTGCAGCGGATCGTTATTGAATTTTTCATTGAAAACGGCCAAGCTGGAGCTGGAACTGAACACCATGATCAGTCCGAATCCCACCAACAGCAAGGTAAGGATCAGCAGTTGAAAATCAGGCGTCCCTCTCTTCGGCTGAGGTTTGGTCGTATTCATCGTGCTCGACCTTACGCTTCCAGTAGAGCTTTGAGCTCTTGAAGCTTCTTGGTGGCCACATTCATGACGGGCTGCGGAGCCATGGATTCATACTCGAGACCGTGCGGGAACGTGGCTTTGCCCAGGTATACCGCTTCGATTTTGAGGATGGTGTCCGGTTTTTCCAGCTTGCCTTCAACAGCGCGGGTGTTAATGCGCAGGAAGTATTCAGCCTGATTTTTTTTATCTTCGATTTTCAAGTCGTATGTAGCGCGGTAATATTCCCACTGCCAACGAATGAAGCCCACTTTCTCGGCACATTCATCGAGGTAAGCTAAATCGCTGTGCAATCCGTCCAAGCCTGTATTTTCGAAAATCATGTGGTCGTAACCCCCTTAATAGTCCTTGCAAAGTTCTTTAATATGATAGTATGTTTCAAGAACTTGTGCAAGCCTGTACCGCCCGTCACGCTTCAATTGAGACCATTTATCCAGATAAGATTTTGATAACGGCAAGCATTCTTCTTTTCTGTTAAAATAAATGCAAGTGAAAACGCTGTGAAATGTACGCTTTCCATCCTGGTGGTTATATATTCATAGGACTTCAATTCAAACGAAGGGTGGATACGGCCTATGAACCGCGTCGTTTACCGCACGGAGTATTATGCAGTGGAAGAAAATGGGCAGAAAGAAATCGTCGTGATCGACCGGATTCCGGATTCGGCAGCGGTTGTGGCCGTCCATCAAGGGTGCCTGCTACTGGTATGCCAGCATCGGGAAGCGGTGAATGAGATCACCTGGGAGCTTCCCGGCGGAACGGTGAAGCCCGGCGAGGAACGCACGCTTGCCGTTAAGCGGGAGCTTGAGGAAGAGGCAGGCGTGCAGTGCAAGGACCTGTCCTACATGGGCAGTGCTTATCCGATGGCTTCTCTGGCCAACCGGAACGTTTATTTTTATTTCACCGACGATTTGAAGGTGTCCGGGAGCCGGGAGTCGAATCAAGAGGAAGACGAAGACGTTAGAGCGGTGTGGGTCCCGCTCAGGGATGTATATCGCAAGATCAAGGAGGGCGGCCGGATGGATGCCATGGTTGGGCACGGACTGCTGCTGAGCAAACTCCACGGCTTTCTTGCGATCGATTGAGCCGCCAATAGCGGGGGAAGGATGATGAACTTGATGAAGGAAGCATTTTGGGATCAATGGTATCCACGGATGGTGGAGTGGCGGCGTCATTTACATATGCACCCGGAGCTTTCGTTCCAGGAGAAGGAAACTTCGGCATTTATAGCAGCCCGGCTGCAGGAGCTCGGTCTTGCGGTCAAGACCGGTGTCGGCGGGCATGGAGTTATAGGGACATTAAAAGGGGATAAACCCGGCAGGACGGTTGTGCTGCGGTCCGACATGGATGCGCTGCCGATCGAGGACGGCAAGAGCTGCGAATACAAATCCAGGGTGCAGGGAGTGATGCACGCTTGCGGGCATGACGGGCATGCATCCATGCTGCTTGGGGCCGCCGCATATTACAGCACGTTCCCGGAAGAAATTCAGGGGGAGATTCGTTTTATGTTCCAGCCGGCGGAAGAAGTATGCCCGGGCGGTGCGGTGGAGATGATCAAGGACGGGGCGCTCGATGGGGCCGACGTCGTCTACGGTCTGCACCTGTGGACGCCGTTACCTGTAGGCACCGCAGCGAGCGCGCCGGGTCCCCTGATGGCAGCAGCAGATGAGTTTTTCATTGACATTACAGGGCGCGGGGGGCATGGCGGCATGCCGCATGTGACGGCCGATGCCTTGGTTGCGGGGGCTGCGCTTGTCATGCAGCTTCAAACCATCGTAAGCCGCACCGTGGATCCGCTGCAGCCTGCCGTCGTTACGGTAGGGACGATGCAAGCCGGAACGGCGCAAAACGTCATAGCCTCCTCCTGCCGGATCACGGGAACGGTTCGCACGTTTGACGAACCTACCCGGGCCTTGATCCGGGAGCGGATCGAGCATATGACCCGGACGGTTTCCGAAACCTACGGCACAAAGGCGGCGGTTCGATATCTCGTCGGCTACCCTCCCGTGGTGAACGATGAAGCCGAAACCGCACGGTTTTTCCGTACGGCACCCCGAGTGTTCGATGCGGATCAGGTCACCGTCTCGCCCAAACTGATGCCGGCAGAGGATTTCGCTTATTACTTGAAGGAAATTCCGGGCTGCTTCATTTTCGTTGGAGCCGGCAACCCCGACAAAGGGGCGATGTATCCGCATCATCATCCGATGTTCGACTTTGATGAAGATGCGATGCGCTACGGGGCGAAGCTGCTGGTCGAGATGGTGTCGAGTTATCAGAACGGGGAATAGACTTTCACAAAATCGCAATCTTCGCGCATGAACGCTCGTTATTTGGAAATCCTATTGATCATAGGGGAAGTTCAGATCCAGGACATGGATGTGGACTTCTTTTTTTTAAGATGACCGAATGTCACGAGGAGGAATAAGGGTGCACAACAAGCCTTGCATCGTCCAGCGCGATCGGACCATACTTCTTGAAACCGCCCATGCGGATGCTGAGGCTGCGCGCGAGCAGCTTGCCCAATATGCGGATTTGATCAAAAGTCCTGCGTCATTTCATACATATCGCCTGACCCCTTTATCTTTATGGAACGCCGCTTCTGGAGGCATGACGGCTGAAGCGATTTGCTCGAGCCTTCAGTCGTTGTCGCGTTGGGACGTACCGGCCGGCCTGCTGGAAGAGATTCGCCAGCTCGTTGGGCGTTACGGGCAGCTGTCGCTGCTCCCGCATCCAACGCTTGAACGTGCATTGCTGTTATCCGGCAATGAGGAAGCCCTCATGCAGGAGCTGACGTCCCATCGCTCCCTGAGGGAAATCGGCGTCCGGTTGATTTCCCCGAAGGAAGCGGAGGTGCCTTCGGACCGCCGCGGCGTGTTAAAGCAGGAGATGACCCGGCTCGGCTATCCTGTGCTGGACCACGCGGGATATATGGAAGGGCAATACCTGAACATTCTTTGGCGGGGAGAAGAATCGGGCAGCAGGCGCCTTGAAGATTCGAACGGCGGATCCAACGATCAGCGCTTTGAGCTTCGCGACTATCAGCAGAAGGCTGCCGAATCCTTCAGGGATATTGGCGGTGAAGGCGGCAACGGAGTGCTGGTCCTGCCATGCGGGGCCGGGAAAACGGTCATTGGCATCGCCGCCATGCGCGAGCTGCAATGCGAGACGCTGATCCTCACTTCCAATACCACGTCGGTAAGGCAGTGGATCGCCGAGCTGATGCAGAAAACGACGCTGTCCTTGGATGAAATCGGCGAATACTCCGGTCAGCGCAAACAGGTCAGGCCGGTGACGGTCGCTACCTACCACATCTTGACCCACCGGCAGGGCAAGGGGGCGGAGCAGCAGCATATGAAGCTGTTTAATGAACGGCGCTGGGGCTTGATCATTTATGACGAGGTTCATCTTCTTCCCGCACCGGTATTCCGCGCGACGGCCGACATCCAGGCGACCCGCAGGCTTGGCCTGACCGCCACTTTGGTTCGCGAGGATGGAAGGGAGAGCGACGTGTTCTCCCTGATCGGTCCCAAACGATATGAAATGCCGTGGAAAAGGCTGGAGGCACAAGGGTGGATTGCTTCGGTGACCTGCACGGAGATTAAGGTGCCGCTGCCGGACGAGATCAGAGAAGCCTGCGAAACGGCAGGCAAAAGGGAGCAATATCGGCTCGCTGCCGAGAATCCCTCCAAACTTGATGTGATTCGGCAGCTCGTGGATGTCCACAAGGATGCCCAGACGCTCATCATTGGACAATACCTGGATCAGCTCCATGCCATTTCCAGGGAGCTGCAGGCCCCGCTCATCACGGGACAAATGACCCAGGATCAGCGCAACGAATGGTATAACGCCTTCCGGGAAGGAAACATACGCGTGCTTGTCGTATCGAAAGTGGCAAACTTCGCGGTCGATCTCCCTGATGCTTCCGTAGCGATCGAAGTTTCGGGCAGCTATGGCTCGCGGCAGGAGGAAGCGCAGCGGCTTGGACGTTTGCTGCGTCCGAAGTCAGGGGAGAATCGGGCTTATTTTTATGCATTGGTAACGGAGGACAGCCGGGAGGAGATCTTTGCGATCCGGCGACAGCTGTTTCTGATTGAGCAGGGGTACGAATATCACGCGATACATGCAAAGCAGCCGGCGGCCTCCCTGGATCTCATCGCGATGCGAAATCCCCGTTCTTATCAGCATCCCGACGGGAAGGAGGTCTCGTGGAGATGACGAGGCAGCAGGACATGGCGGACACGACGAGCCTGGAACGGCTACTACCGAAGGAGCGATCGGTCCTCTATTATATCTGGCGCCGCTTTGCCGGGCAGGGTTTCGATGACGACAAGCTGCGCTCATTGCGATTTCCTCGCTTGAGCGGCGTGGAGGCGCAGCTTGCCTTCATCTCCTTGAGACAACAAGGATGGGTGCGAGCGGTCAAGAGAGGTTGGGGCGAGAGGCTGTACTTCATTCCTTTTGACAAGCTGCAGATCCTCCAAGAAGGCTGTGGTCCTGTGGAGGCGCTTGAGACAGGCTCCATGCCTTCTGCATCCGTGAGGCTTCAGCAGGAAGCAAGAAGCGGCATAGTGATCGATATGTTCAATGTTCTCGTATATATGGCCAAGAACCGCCTATCGTTGACCGCTAAAGGGATTTTGCATAAGAAATGTATACAGAAACTGGGCAGCGAGATCGCCTTAACGCCATACGATGTCGAAGGGCTCGCCCTTCACTATGATCATGCGGATGCGTACCCTCCACATGTCGCGATGGTGTTGGATCTGCTGTTTGCGTTTGAGCTGGTCGTTGCAGAGCAGGGGGAACTCAAGCTGAACCGTTCCGCATTGAGGCGTTGGCTTATGCTCTCCCGGGAAGCGATGGACCGGTCCGTCCTTCTTCACATGATGGAACGCTACATTCCGAACTCGGCCGAGTTTCAGCATTGGACTTGGCGGATATGTCACTCGTCGCTGTCCGGCGGGGTGTGGTACCGCGCACGGCAGATGCCCGCTGAAGTCTCAGAGCCTTTGGAAGGAGGGGCATCCACCGGAATAGAATTATTGCCGGAGGAAGCCGCTTCATGGCTCCGGTTATTAACCGGCTGCGGTTACACCGATATGGGCATCGATGACGATGGTCAATTCCTGTTCCGCTGGTGTGTGGCCCCCTCCTCCTTGCTGGATGGAAGCGAAGGGGCTGAGACCGGATCGTCGGGTCTGTTCATTCAGCCGGATTTTGACATTTTGATCCCGCCCGATCTGCCGAATTCCGTTAAGTTTCAAGCTGCTTGCTGCACGGAGCGGATTTTGGATGATGTGATGACGGTTTATCGCCTGACAAGGGATTCGGTGATGCAGGCGGCAAAAGCCGGAATGGAGCCGGAGAGAATCGCGGCCTTTTTCACGAAACATGCAGCCGCTGGAATGCCGGAGAACGTGCAAGCTGCCTTATGCCAATGGGGCAAGGAGATGGACAGGGCGGGCCTGAGTGAGTCGCTGCGCTATGCAGAGGCTCCTCCGGAAGAGGATGCGGAACTTGCGGGTGCTGACGGAAATGACCGTTACCCTATGCAGGGGGGGACTCGCAGCCGTCCCTCCTGTGGATTGATCCGCCCTGCACGAAGCGAGTTTGCACTTGAACCTGATGACACCCTGCCGGATCCATCGTCGATCATTCCCGATTTGAACCGGATTCCTGTCATGTGGACACGGGATTGGCGCTCTTACCACGGCTCGACGGCCAAACAAATGATGGAGCAGGCGCTTGAGCTGTCGGCCAAATTGGAAATTGCCGTCGATGGCAGCCGCATGGTATTCATTCCATTTCAAATCCTGCGTCAGCCGTGGAAAATTTCGGGTGCGTTATACGATCCGGATTCGGATAAGACGGGAGCCATCGTGGAGTTAGGCGAAGGGGAATGGAGGGAAATGCGGCTTGTGATTCCGTAAAAGCGTTTGAATTCCCCCTTCTTAAGATACGAGCGTTATGCTATGATGAAAGAGTCCACGTTCAACACGCGGACCAAATTTAATAGAAAAGCGGGATGAGTTCATGAGCGTATCGGAAATAAACACGGTCGATATGGCCGAGGTGCTCACCTATGCCTACGAAATAGGCGACATGATTAATGCTTCCGTCGAAGTGGCGGATTATCTATATTGGAAGCAGGCCGTTGAGAATGACCCCATGATTCAGGCTTTGGTTAGAAAGCTTGACTCGAAGAAGGAGTTGTTCGAAGAGACGCAGCGGTTCGGCCACTTTCACCCGAATTACCATTCGGCCAAGGATGAAGTAGCCGCGGTGGAAGCGGAACTGGAAGCTTTTGAGCCCGTAGCCCGGTTCAAGCAGGCCGAGAAGAATCTGGACGATCTGCTGCATTCCATGTCGGAGAGGATTGCTTTTTCGGTTTCGGAGAGCATCAAGGTTCCCGGCAATGACCCTCTTCCGAAGAAGGGGTGCGGCAGCGGCGGAGCCTGCTCGTGCGGATAACGGGCATACATTAGAGATAGAGATGAAAGTGAGGCGAGGAGCTTAGGATGTTGGCTGAACGGACCGGTTTTATTATATGGGTCAGCGATGTAAAGGCAGCAAGGAATTTGGAGAAATACGGCAGCGTCCATTATATATCGCGCCGCATGCATTACGTTGTCATGTACGTCAACGCTGACCGTGCCGAAGAGACAATGAAGAACATCCGGAGATTGTCCTACGTTCGTAAGATCGAGCGCTCCTACCGGAACGAGATTAAGACAGAGTACAGCAGCAAGGGGCCGGATAAAGCCAAGTTTTACGGTCCCTAGCAGGATGTGCCTGCTCGAGAATCTGTGCAAATCGCATATCGCGCATCTTGTAAGAATACGAGAAAAGCGTAAAGCGGCCCCTCTGGGGCCGCTTTTTTTAAAGCTTTGGAAAGTATTAGCCTCGCATGTCGCGCATGAAATTCCAAAGATTGTTTCGATTTGCGGCGATAGATTGGCATAAATCGGAAGGCCATTTGATAAAATAGTATAAGTAAGGTACAATTTACATTTTAATGGGACCCATCATTCCATCCGGATGTGCACCTTCCGCACCAGGATGCAATTAGAGCTATTTCTAAATTTTCGGTGATTGTTCACAAGAAGCGAGGTTTCAATCTTGTGAATGACAGTGGAATGATGTAATATGTTGGGTATATATACATAGATACAAAGACCCATTTGGTGGAGAGTGATATTCCATGCGCGACAAAGGGACTGAGCGGTGGAGCACCTATGAGCCGTTTTATATTACGTTAAATGATAAAAAGGTAGCCGATATCGTGATTACCAATCATGCAAAGAGCCGTTATACGGACCGGGTGGAAGGCCATGACACCTCCCACGAAGAAATCGGGACTTGGATGTGGGAGTGCTTGAAGCAGGACCGGATCGTGCCGTATTACCGCAACGAACAGGATGTCTATCTGATCGACGACGACCTGGTGGTTGTGGCGGAGTTCTCGGAGCTGGAGCATGAACGTGATCTGATCGGCAACCCACTGCATCGGATGATCATTGTAACATTTTTGGGGCGTATGTCCGAAACCATTGAGCTTCGGGACCTGAAGTCTTATTACTCATGGCTTCGTCATTCGCGCCGCATGACGCTGATCAAGAACAGCCGCAAGCGTAAATAAAGAAATATAGTCATGAAATGGCATGCGAGCGTAAGCGCGGATGTCTTTTTTTGTATGCGCTGCCGCGATCCGTTACAATATAAAACAAGAGCGGCAGCGAGAGGGGAACCGAAACGATGAATTTTCACCAGCTACATATCTTTTACACGGTGGCCGAGCGGGGAAGTTTTTCCGCTGCTGCGCAAGCGCTTCATATGAGCCAGCCGGCCGTGACGATGCAGGTGCAGGCGCTGGAGGAGTACTTTGGGACAAAGCTGCTCATCCGTTCCACCAAGCGCATGGAGTTATCCGAGGCCGGGAGGACGCTGCTCCCCTTTGCCCGCAGGAGCCTGGAGCTCTCGCAGGCCACGGACGCGGCCATGGCGGCTTTCTCGAACAAACTTCAGGGAAGGCTGCAGCTTGGGGCAAGCCTGACGATCGGGGAGTACGTGCTGCCACGGCTGCTGGGGCCCTTCGGCCGGGAGTACCCGGACATATCGATAATGCTCAAAGTGATGAACACTACGCAGATTCTCGAGGAAATCGCAAGCCATCAACTGAACTTCGGACTGATCGAGGCTCCGGTGGAACATCCGGACATGGTGCTGGATGCGGTCATGGAGGATGAGCTGAAACTGATCGTTCCTTCCAGCCATCCTTTAGCACAAAGGGAAGATGCGATATATTTGAAGGATGTGCTGACGTATCCGTTTGTGCTGCGCGAGAAAGGTTCCGGCACCCGGAAGGTCATGGAGGACGTGCTGCTGGAGCGGGGGCACGATCCCGAGAGCATCCAGACGGTGATGGAGCTGGGGAGCACGGGAGCGGTCAAGTCGGCGGTAGAGGAAGGACTCGGCATCACGATGCTGTCAACCTCTACGGTTAAGCACGAGACGGCGCTCGGGTTAGTCAAAATGATCGATATCGCGGATGCGTCATTTAAACGGAATTTCTATTCGATTCATCTGCGGTCGGCGCTCTTGCCGATGTCGGCGATGACGTTTTTGGCCTATTTAAGAGAGCGTCGGCGTTAATGCGAGCATACCCGAATATACGAACGAAAGGAGATTGAATGCCATGGATAAACTCGCGGATCGAAAGGGCTGCGACCTCCATTCGCACACCCAGGCTTCGGATGGAATGAATACGCCTTCGGAGAACGTGCAGCTCGCCTATGAGCGGGGGCTGGGGGCTTTGGCCATTACGGATCATGATACCGTAGCCGGCATCGAGGAAGCGCTGCAAGCGGGAGAGCGCCTGAACATCATGGTGGTCCCCGGCGTTGAAATAAGCACCATGGCAGGCGGGACGGATATTCACGTCCTGGGCTATTACGTCGATCACCGGGACCCCGTGTTTCTGGAGCGGCTGGCAGCGCTTCGCCGCACGAGGGAGAAGCGCAATGAAAAGATCTTGGCAAAGCTTCGCGAGCTTGGCATCGAGCTTACGATGGAGGAAGTCATTGCGGTATTGGGGCGGCCGCTGGAGCCCGATGAGAGCATCGGACGCCCGCATATTGCGGATGCGCTGGTCCATCAAGGACATGCCCTGGATCTGCGGGATGCCTTCGACCGGTATCTCGCCCAGGGTGCTGCTGCCTATGTACCGCAGCCGCGGATCCATCCCAAGGAAGCCTGCGAATGGATCCGTGAAGCCGGCGGCGTGCCGGTGCTTGCGCACCCCGGACTCTACGGCGATGATGCGTTGGTCAGAACGGTCATTGAAGAGTCAGGGTTCAAGGGGATCGAAGTCTATCATTCGGACCATGGGGTATCGGAGGAGGAACGTTACTTGGCGATGGCCGAGAAGTACGGCTTCATCGTGACCGCCGGATCGGATTACCATGGCCAGAGGCAAGGCCAGGTATTCCATGGGGATATCGGCAGCCGCCAGGTATCCACCCAGGTGCTGGACCGGCTTCAACAGGCGCGGGCAAGGAGTTAAGGCAGACGGAACGGTAAAAAAACGGGTACCTCGGCTGGTCATTTTGACCTTATGGGGTACCCGTTTTTTGAGGCTGGATGAAGATCTATCCGCGTCTTCCGTTCATTTTAATTGCGATTGTTTTTTACCGAATTGGGCATGGCCTTGATCAGCTGCTCGTCCGGCGTCACGAACAGCGTTTTCTGATTGTCGTAGATGACGAAACCGGGTTTGGCTCCATTCGGCTTGCGGACGTGGCGAATGAGCGTATAGTCGACGGGCACGCTGCTGGATTCTTTGGCCTGGCTGTAATAAGCCGCCAGCTGCGCCGCTTCCTGGAGCGTCGCGTCCCCGTACTCGTTGCTGCGGATGACCACATGGGAGCCCGGGATATCCTTCGTGTGCAGCCATGTATCGTTCGAGGAAGCGAGACGGTTGGTCACGTATTCGTTTTGAAGGTTGTTTTTGCCTACATAGAGCTCGATGCCTTCCGATGAAGTATAGACATGAAGCGTCGGCTTGTCGTTTTTCTTCTTTTTCTTCGTTTTGCGGCTGCGGTCTCTTAAATATCCCTGCTGGACCAGCTCGTCCCTGATTTCATCGATGTCGTTCAGGGAAGCATGCGACAGCTGCTGCAGCAGATTCTCGATATAGCTGATCTCTTCACGGGTTTTGATTAGCTGTTCGTTGATGACCGCGAGGCTGTTCTTATACTTATTGTATTTTTTGAAATACCGCTGGGCATTGTCCGACGGTGTCAGGAGCGGATCCAGCGGGATGGTGACGGTCGCCTGCTCTTCATCGTAGAAGTTGATCAGCCGGACCTCGCGGTCGCCCTTCTGAATCTGATGGAGCGAGGCGAAGAGAAGCTCGCCAAAAATCCGGTACCGATCCGCATCGCCGGCTTCCTCCAAATCCTTGTTCAGATTATCCAGCTTCTTGATGTTTTTTGTCCGTTCATTCTGCAGGAATCGGAGGAGGTCGCTGACCTTCTGTTTAACCGTATCCCGCTGCGCTTTATCCCCGTAATAATCCTCCATGCATTGGCTGACCGATTCGTAGGTCCTGGTCTCGTCTGCAAGCAAGGTCAGCGGTATGACGGAGAACACCGATTTGCCCTTGGCATTGACGCCTGTAACGGGCGTATATTGATGGCTGCGGACCTGTCCCATCACCTCATCGAATGCACGCCACAGGCTGCCGCAATCTTTTTCCCCTTCGTTTCCGCCAGGGTGGCCTTCTCCTGCACGGTGGGCTATTTCCTGGGCTGCCAGCGGGCTTAGACCGCTGAATGCGCCGACCAGCCATGGGACGGCCGACTCCTCGTTCACCAGGCAGGACTCCCGGAAAGCTTCCTGTCCGGTTTCAAGCGGATTGAGCTTGTGCTGCTCCGGCGGATTCGTGTAGGAAAACCCAGGCATGACCACGCGGTAGCTGCTGATGGCGGGCGTCACATGGTTGATGCCGTCCAGAATGGTATCGCTTGCGGGATCGAGCAGAATGATGTTGCTGTGTCTGCCCATCAGCTCCACGATGATTTTCTTGGAGGAAATATCCCCGAGCTCGTCGCGCTGGCGAATCGTCATATGGATGATCCGTTCCATGCCCACCTGCTGGATGTCCTCGATGATGCCGCTCTCGCAGTGTTTTCGCAAAATCATGCAAAACATCGGCGCTTCGGCCGGATTGAGAAACGTTTCCTGCGTTAGATGCACCCTGGGATACGTGGGATTCGCGGACAGCAGCAGCTTGGCGTTTCCTTGCTGGGTGCGTATATGAAACACGATGTCCCGATCGTTCGGTTGATATATTTTATTGATTCGTGCGCCCCGGCAGGCTTGAAGCTCATGCACGATCGCGCGCGTGACAATGCCGTCTAGTGCCATCCTTCATTCTCCTATCTGTCTGTTACCCTTCCTAATCGTACTTCTCTATGATGCCATATTTCCTTTAAAAACTTAAGGCCCCTTCTGTGATAATTCAGGACCTGTCCGAATACATTTACGTAGAAAGGGTGGAAAAGCTGTCATCCGCCGGAACTTGCAAAACCAACCGGGAGGGAAAGGAAGCATGGAACAAAAGCAATGGCACCAGATGGACACGGATGAATTGCAGCAAGTACTGCAGATGCATCCGGAGCAGGGCCTCACGGAAGAGGAAGCCGGGGAGAGACGAAAAAAAAGTGGCTATAACGAGCTCTCCGAGGGCGTTAAAATTTCTCCATTTGTTCTGTTCTTGAATCAATTTAAGGATTTCATGATGCTGGTGCTTCTTGGGGCCACCCTGGTATCCGGCCTGCTGGGCGAGTATCTGGATGCCGTCACGATCGTGGCCATCATCCTGATCAACGGGATCCTTGGTTTCATCCAGGAATTCAAGGCGGAGCGGTCGCTTCGGGCCTTGAAGCAGCTGTCCGCGCCGACCTCCAAGGTCATCCGGGACGGCAAGGTGGTGCAGCTTGCGGCCAGAGAACTCGTACCTGGCGATGTCATTCTCGTCGAGAGCGGAGACCGTATCCCGGCCGACGTTCGCTGGCTCGAGATCAACAGCTGCAGCGTCGAGGAGTCCGCCTTGACCGGCGAGTCCCTGCCGGTAAATAAGCATGCTGAGCCGATCCACGATGCGGAAGTGCCGCTGGGCGACCGGAAGAACATCGGGTTCATGGGAACGATGGTGGCCCGCGGCACGGGCAAAGGCGTTGTCATCCGGACCGGAATGGATACGGAGATGGGCAAAATCGCCGATTTGATCCAAAACACGGAATCCCAGGAGACGCCGCTGCAGCATCGCCTGGAGCAGCTGGGCAAAATTCTGATCGCCGTTTCCTTGGGGCTGACGGTCCTGGTCGTTGTCGCAGGCATTCTGCATGGACAGCCTGCCGCAGGGATGTTCTTCGCAGGGGTCAGCCTTGCCGTAGCGGCCATTCCTGAAGGGCTGCCGGCCATCGTCACAATTGCGCTATCCCTCGGCGTGCAGCGCATGATCAAGCGCAAAGCGATCGTGCGCAAGCTGCCATCCGTGGAGACGCTGGGCTGCGCATCCGTGATCTGTTCGGACAAAACGGGGACGCTCACGCAGAATAAAATGACCGTAACCCAGGTTTGGCTGGGAGGACGTACGCTGGAGGTGACCGGGCACGGGTATGACCCGACGGGTCAAATTCTTCACAGAGGCAAGCCGGTCGAGCTGAGATCCGATCAGGGGCTCCGCAGACTGCTGCAAATCAGCGGGCTGTGCAACAATGCGGAGATCTATGAGAACGTGCAAGAGGAAGCCCGTAGCAAGCGCAAGGGCAAGGAAGAGCCGGCAGCCGCTGCTTGGGAGTTAAAAGGGGACCCGACAGAAGGAGCGCTGCTGACGCTCTCGTCCAAAATGGGTTTGACGAAGGGCAGTCTGAACTCCATCTACCAAAGAGACAAAGAGTTTCCTTTCGATTCGGAGCGGAAGCTGATGTCCGTCATCGTCAGCCATCAGGGCGGACGCTTGCTCTGCACGAAGGGCGCGCCTGACGTTCTGCTGGACGCCTGTGCTTATATCATGTGGGACGGGAACGTCGTGCCGCTGACCTCCACGCTCCGCCAGAAGGTGTTGGCCGCCAATGAAGACATGGCCTCCAACGCGCTGCGCGTGCTAGGTTTGGCTTACCGGGATTTGCGTTCCTATGACAAGCCGGAAACGGAGAAAGAGGCCGAGAACCAGCTTATCTTTGTGGGGTTGGCCGGAATGATCGATCCGCCGCGCCGTGAAGTGCGCGATGCGATAGCGACGTGCCGACGCGCGGGAATCAAAACCGTCATGATCACGGGCGATCATCGGACGACGGCGGAAGCGATCGCGGCCCAGCTCGGCATTATGCCAAGGAACGGCCTGTCGTTATCGGGACAGGAGTTATCCCGAATGGACGACAAGGAGCTGGATGCGAGGGTGGAGCAGACCTTCGTTTATGCCCGCGTCTCTCCCGAGCACAAGCTTCGCATCGTGAAATCGCTCCAGCGGAAGGGGCATGTGGTTGCCATGACGGGGGACGGCGTGAACGATGCACCGGCCATCAAAGCCTCGGATATCGGGATTGCCATGGGCATTACCGGCACGGATGTAACAAAGGAAGCGTCATCGCTGGTGCTCAGCGACGATAATTTCTCCACGATTGTTTCGGCGATCGAGGAGGGGCGGAGCATTTATGAAAATATCCGCAAATTCATCCGCTATTTGCTGGCCTCCAATGTCGGCGAGATTCTGACGATGTTTTTTGCGATGATGATGGGACTGCCGCTTCCGCTCGTTCCGATCCAGATTCTATGGGTAAACCTGGTCACCGACGGACTCCCGGCCATGGCGCTCGGGGTGGACCAGCCGGAGAAGGACCTGATGGAGCACAAGCCGCGGGGGGCCAAGGAAAATATTTTTGCCAGACGCCTTGGCTGGAAAATCATCAGCCGCGGCATCCTGATCGGTCTGTGCACGCTCGGCGCATTTTGGGTCACGCTGCGCATCGCGCCGAATGATCCGGCACAGCTGGCCAAGGCGCAGTCCGTTGCCTTTGCTACCCTCGTCATGGCCCAGCTGATCCATGTGTTCGACTGCCGCAGCTCGCGCTCGATTTTCCATCGGAACCCGCTTCAGAACAAAGCATTGGTTCTGGCCGTGCTGTCCTCGGTATTGCTGATGCTCGGCGTCATGTACATCGAGGCGTTCCAGCCGATCTTCAAGACCGTTCCGCTTGGCCTGAAAGAGTGGGCATTGACACTCGTCGCCGCCGGCATTCCTACCTTCCTGATGGGGGCCGGAAGCGTGTGGGGCGGCAGACGGCACCGCAACCGGAACCGCCGCGGCATGATGACGAAGAGTGCAAATATTTCGGCGTAAAATGAATGGATAGCCCATCACCTCTGCGATATGCTAAGCACAAGCGTAGCAATTGCAGAGGAGATGGGTTTTGATGATGGAATTTACGAAAATGCATGGATTGGGCAACGATTTCGTTGTCGTATACGGCGAACGGGAACTTCCATCCGATGCATCCGAATTGGCCGTGAAGCTGTGCAATCGCTTCTTCGGCATCGGTGCTGACGGACTTGTATATATTTTGCCTTCCGCGAAGGCTGATTTCATGATGCGGATTATGAATTCGGACGGTTCCGAAGCGGAGCAGTGCGGCAACGCCATCCGCTGCGTCGCGAAGTATGTGTACGATCACGGCCATATCGACCGCGAGGAGATTACCATAGAAACTATCGGAGCCGGCGTGCAGCAGGTGCGTCTTACGGTGCAGGATGGTCAAGTAAGCAGCGTAAGGGTCGATATGGGCGAACCGGTCCTGAACGGACTTAGCGTGCCGACCTTGGTCGATCTCAATCCGGTGGTGAATCATCCCGTTGAAGTGGACGGCCGGGAATTCCGATTCACTGCCGTTTCCATGGGCAATCCGCACTGCGTCATTTATGTGGACGATGCGGTGAACTTTGATCTCGGCGTATGGGGTCCTAAGCTTGAGGTGCACCCGCTCTTCCCGAGAAAGATCAACGTGGAGTTTGCGACGGTGAATTCACGCGGTCAAGTGGACATGCGGGTATGGGAGCGCGGCGCGGGACCGACCCTGGCCTGCGGCACCGGCGCCTGCGCGACGCTGGTATCCTCCGTGCTGAACGGTGCCACAGACCGCAGCGCGACGATCTCGCTTAAGGGCGGGGATCTGTTCATCGAGTGGGATGAGCTTGACAACCATGTGTACATGACGGGACCGGCTGAGGTTGTATATAAAGGGAAGTTGTCAATTTAGGGCATGCGCTGGCCGCTTCTCTTCCTCCGGCAGTTGAAAAAACAGTATGTTCATAAGTTTGTCCTGCAGGGACGGACACGGTAGGGAGGCCTTCGAACGGCCTCCCTTTTGTCTCTTTATCTTTGCAGAGGTTTTATGATACATTAGTTGAAAATAAACGTCGGGTGGAGGAGAAAACGCGATGAAACCGAATCTTCGGCAGGCATGGGAGAATCAGGTACTGGTCGGTGACGGCGCGATGGGTACTTATTTATACCAAAAAGGATTTCCTGTAGGCATTTCATATGAAGAACTGAATTTAACCTCTCCGGAGGTCATCGGGAACGTTCATCGCCAGTATGTTGAGGCTGGTGCACAGGTCATCGAGACCAACACGTTCTCCGCCAATTATGACAAGCTGTCCAAATACGGCTTGGAGGCGAGGGTAGGAGAGATTAACCGCGCAGGCGTGAGAATTGCGCGTGAAGCCGCCGGCGATCAAGGATATGTGGTGGGAGCGGTCGGCTCCATTCGGGCAGGCAAAAGAAGCAACATTTCCACGAGCGAGCTCAAGCGTTACTTCGAAGAGCAGCTGTCCGTACTCATCTCCGAAGGCGTTGACGGCATCCTGCTCGAGACGTTCTATGACGTGGATGAAATGCAATTGGCATTGGCGCAGGCACGGATGCTGAGCGACCTGCCGGTGATCTGCCAGTTCGCGGTGGAGGATATTGCCCGCACGCTGGACGGCTTCACGATGCCGGATGCATACCGCATATTGAGTCAAGAAGGCGCGGACGTGATCGGGTTTAACTGCCGGACGGGGCCGAACGGCATCATGCGCGCGCTGGAAACCCTGAACGGCATCATGAATCTTCCGGCTTCGGTCTATCCGAATGCGGGAATCGCCGATTATGTGGACGGGGAATACCGGTATGGCGCGAGTCCCGAGTATTTCGGGAAAACGGCCCTGGAGTTTGCGGATCGCGGCGCCCGCATTATCGGCGGCTGCTGCGGGACGACGCCGGAGCATATCGCGGAAATTTCCTCGGCGCTATCCGGCTACGTTCCTTCGCCGCTCCCCACCGTCGAAGAGGCGGAAATCAACCGGATCGTGATTCACGAAACGGCCCAGGAGCAATTTTACGAGCGAAGCGGGGAGCCGACGATTGTCGATATCGTAAAGGAGCGTCATACGGTCATCGTGGAGCTGGACCCACCGAGGGATTTGGATATCACCAAGTTCATGAAAGGCGCGGAGGCTTTGAAAAAAGCGGGAGCCGATGCGCTGACCCTAGCGGATAACTCGCTGGCCGTAACCCGCATGAGCAACATGGCCCTCGGACATCTGGTACAAGCACGCACGGGACTGCGGCCGCTGATTCACATTGCTTGCCGAGACCGGAACCTGATCGGCACGCAGTCGCACATGATGGGCTTCGATGCGCTCGGCATCGACCATGTGCTTGCGGTGACGGGGGATCCGGCCCGTTTTGGGGATTTGCCGGATTCCAGCTCGGTTTACGACATGACCTCATTTGAAATTATTCGGATGATCAAGCAGCTGAACGACGGCATTGCTTTCTCCGGAAAGCCGCTGAAGCAAAAAGCCAAATTCGTTGTCGGGGCAGCGTTCAATCCCAATGTAAGGCATCTGGACAAAGCGGTTGCCCGATTGGAGAAGAAGATTGCTTCGGGCGCGGATTACGTTATGACGCAGCCCGTTTACGATCCCGAGTTAATGGTTAGGCTTCGGGAAGCGACGGCGCATCTGGATATTCCAATCTTCATCGGCATCATGCCGCTGGCAAGCGGGCGCAATGCCGAGTATTTGCACAATGAAGTGCCGGGCATTCAGCTTTCGGACGAAGTCCGCAGCCGCATGGCGGGGCTTGAAGGCGAAGCGGGCCGGGCGATGGGCGTCAAGATCGGCAAGGAGCTGCTGGACGTTGCGACAGAGCATTTTAACGGCATCTATTTGATGACGCCGTTTATGTTCTATGAAATGAGCGTACAATTAATGGAGTACGTCTGGGAGAAATCGGGCCGCCGATTGACCCCCTTGTTTCATTAATAATTATCAATTACAATAGTGTAATGGATGTGATTCCGATGTCATTGAGCATGACCGGATATGGGCAATCCGTTGTCGATTTTCAAGGCTATAGTATCTCTTTCGAAGTGAAGTCAGTCAATCACCGGTACTGCGAGATCGTCTTTCGCATGCCCCGTGAATGGGCACTCTTCGAGGATTCGCTTCGACGGGCGGTACAGAGCCGGATCGGACGCGGACGGATTGATGTTTATATTAACAAGGAAAACAACGGCGAGTCTCAGGGTGCCGTGCTGAACCATGCCATGGTTCAAGCGTATTTACAGGCAGCCGAGGATTTGAAGTCATACGGAATCACGGGAGATCTGGCGGTGCGGGATATTTTGACGCTGCCAGATGTTCTTGTTACTCCGAGCGGACTTTCCATGGATGAAGCGCAGCAGAAGTTATGGAATGATGCGCTTCTTCAAGGTCTGGAACAAGCGCTTGAGGGTCTGGTCCAGATGCGCAGCAGAGAAGGCGCTTTTCTCGCGAAGGATATCGGGCAGAGGCTTGACCGCTTGCAGCAGCTGCACCGGGAGATGACCGAGCTTGCTCCGGAGGTTCCGGCCGAATACCGGAAGCGCCTGCGGCAGCGCATTGAATCTCTTGATGACGGATCGCTTGCTGTTGATGAACATATATTCGGAATGGAAGTCGCTCTGTTTGCTGAACGTTCCAATGTGGACGAGGAGTTGATTCGACTTCACAGCCATTTGGAACAATGCAGGGAGCTGCTTCTTCAGAAAAGCCCTGTAGGCCGTAAACTGGATTTTCTGATTCAGGAAATGAACAGAGAAGTCAATACGATTGGATCGAAAGCCAATCATCTGACTCTGGTAAACCGTGTTGTCGAAATGAAAGCGGAACTGGAGAAGATTCGTGAACAAGCCGCCAATGTGGAATAACCGCAGTTTCATCGGCAAGTAAGAGTCAAATGTATAGGGGGAGCAACCGCACTATGGCAATCAAACTTATTAATATTGGCTTCGGAAACATCGTATCGGCCAATCGGATCATCTCAATCGTGAGTCCTGAATCGGCTCCGATCAAGAGGATCATTCAAGAAGCACGGGACCGTCATATGCTGATTGATGCTACATATGGCCGAAGGACGCGGGCTGTTATCATTACCGATAGCGACCACGTGATTTTATCGGCCGTACAGCCGGAAACGGTGGCTCACCGTCTGTCCAGCAAAGATGACGACAACGACGAATAAGATGAGGAGTACTATGTCTAAAGGATTATTGATTGTATTGTCCGGTCCTTCGGGGGTTGGAAAGGGAACCGTCTGTACGGCACTTCGCAGCCGGGTTCCGGAACTGGTGTATTCGGTGTCGGCTACGACGCGTTCGCCGCGGCTCGGCGAGGTAAACGGCGTAAACTATTTTTTCAAAAGTCGGGAACAATTCATGGATATGATTGAGAACGACCAGCTTCTCGAATATGCGGAATACGTCGGGAACTATTACGGAACCCCGCGTGATTTTGTGGAAGAAACATTAGCCACCGGCAAGGATATTATACTGGAGATCGAAGTGCAGGGCGCGCTGAAGGTCAAGGAGAAGTTTCCGGACGGTATCTTTGTGTTTCTGATGCCGCCGTCGCTGGACGAACTGAAAGATCGGATCCAGGGCCGGGGGACAGAGAGTCAGGCCACGATCGACCACCGCATGTCCGTAGCTGTTGACGAAATCAATCTGCTGCAGCATTATGATTATGCCGTAGTGAACGATGAAATCAATCTTGCTTGCGAGAGAATACAATCTATCATTATAGCCGAACATTGTAAGGTGAGAAAGTAAGCAGTCTTTTCATAGACGGCGTAAACTTTCAAGTAAATAAAGAAGAGGTGCTTCGACTGTGTTATATCCATCCATTGATGAAATGATGAATAAAGTGGACAGTAAATATTCTCTTGTGGTTGCGGCTTCCCGCCGTGCACGCCAATTGCGTGAAGGAGAAGTCAGCGAGTTGAAACATCCGAAATCCCATAAGTTCGTCGGTGTCGCTCTGGAAGAAATCTATGGCGATTACGTGAAGATTGAGCGTGGAGAGGACTAAGGCTTTTTTTCAACATTCGAATACCATGCGTTAGCGCGCGAAAATGTGACAACCGAAAGGTTGTTATTTTTTTGAGAAGATATGAAAGTACAGCCTTCATACAAATGGAAAGCGGGGGATTGTCATGTTGAACGGAAAAGTCGTCGTACTTGGCGTTACAGGTGGCATTGCCGCGTATAAAGCAGCGACTTTATGCAGCAGGCTTGTCCAGAGGGGAGCGGATGTGCATGTTATCATGACGGAATCCGCCAAGCAGTTCATTCCGGAATTAACGCTGCAGACGCTGACCAAAAACCCGGTTTATAGCGATACTTTTGACGAAAGGGACCCCTCGGTCGTCTCGCATATCCACTTGGCCGACCTGGCCGATCTGGTGCTGATTGCTCCGGCGACGGCCAATGTCATCGGCAAGATGGCACATGGCCTGGCGGATGACATGCTGACCACGACGCTGCTTGCGACCACGGCTCCTGTCATGATCTCGCCGGCGATGAACGTGCATATGTACACGCATCCGGCCGTCATGGCCAACATGGAGACGCTGGTTTCCCGCGGGGTGTCCATGATTGAACCCGGAGAGGGACTTCTGGCATGCGGATACGTCGGTAAGGGACGGATGGAGGAGCCCGATACGATCGTGGATGTGGTTGAACGGTTTTTCCAAGGGCGCGCAGCCGAGTCCGCGGCGTCGAATCAGGACATGGAAAGCGGCTCGACAGGCATATTGCACGGCAAAAAAGTGGTTGTCACGGCCGGCGGTACGATAGAGCGCATAGATCCGGTCCGTTATATCACGAATGATTCCTCCGGAAAAATGGGATTTGCGATTGCTAAAGCTGCCAAGCAGCTGGGAGCGGACGTCCACCTCATTGCGGCTCATACCGATGAAGCCCCGCCAGCGGGGATTCCTGCCGAGAGAGTGGAGTCGGCCCAGGATATGTACGAAGCGGTGCAGCGCGTGTTCGATACGAGCGATATCGTGGTTAAGGCAGCGGCGGTCGCCGATTATCGTCCTGCGGAGGCCGCGACGTCAAAGATCAAGAAGCGCGGGGAAACGATGACGCTGGATCTTGTCAAGACCACGGATATCCTGGAAAGTCTGGGACGCCAAAAGACCTCCCAGTTCTTGATCGGATTTGCCGCCGAGACGGATACGGTAGAGCAGTTCGCCAGGGAAAAGCTGAAACGCAAAAATTGCGACCTGATCGTTGCCAATGATGTTACGCAGGAAGGCGCCGGCTTTGGCACGGACACGAACAGCGTCCATATATTCGATGCAGAAGGGCTGGTCCTGCAACTGCCCGTGATGTCCAAGGAGGAAGTGGCCTTGAGGCTGTTAACGCTGGCAGCCGAACGGTTGACCGGGAGGTTATCCTGATGGAAATGGCCCGCGTGATTGTGGACGTGCCGTCCAAGGATACGGACCGTCCGTTTGATTATCTGATTCCGGAGGAGCTCCGGCCATGGGTCGAGGTAGGCAGCCGGGTCGGCGTGCCGTTCGGTCACCGTACGCTTCAGGGATTCGTGGTTTCGCTGCATCCCCGGCCCGAGATGGATACGGCCAAAATGAAGCCGATTCAGGAAGTCCTCGATGTGATGCCGCCGCTCTCGCCTGAGCTGATTGAGCTTGGAGAATGGATGAAAGAGCGGTATGCATGCCGTTATATATCCGCTCTTCAATCGATGCTGCCAACGGCGCTGAAGGGAAAAGCCGAGCGGTATATTTCCCTTGGCGAGCCGGATGCGGGCTTGTCGGATGAAAGCGGCGGATTATTCGGGCTCCTGCCGGAAAGCGAATTGGAGCAGGAGATCATCCGGTTTGTCAGTCAGCGAGGCGAGGTGTCGCTCCAACAGTTAACGCGAGCGTTTCCGGATGCGGCAGCCACCGTAAAAGCGCTGATCGGCCGGGGGCGGTTAAGCGAATTCCAGCAAATCAAGGACAAGCTGCAGAAAAAAACGATGAAAGCGGTAGAGCTTGCCGTTTCGAGCGAGGAAGCGCATGCGGCGCTGGCTTCGTTTCCGGCTAAGGCTCAGCGGCAGAAGGAAGTGCTCCAATATATCGTAGAGATGGAGGACTTCCTGCCGATATCGCAGAAGGATCTGCTGCAGACGCTCGGCGTCACCGCAGGCACCGTGAAGGCGCTGGCCGACAAGGGGCTGATTACCCTTGAGGATGTCGAAGTGTTCCGCGACCCGTACCGGGGACGGCACTTTACCCCCAGCGCCCCGCTGGCGCTCACGCCGGAGCAGCAGGCGGTGTACCGGAGCATCGTGCGCAAGCTGGATGAACGCAAGCACGGCGCGTTTCTCCTGCACGGGGTGACGGGCAGCGGCAAGACCGAGATCTACCTGCAGACCATTCAGCGCTGCCTGGATCAGGAGCGTCAGGCGATTGTCCTGGTGCCCGAAATATCGCTCACGCCCCAAATGGTGGAGCGGTTCAAAGCCCGCTTCGGCGACCGCGTGGCCGTCATGCACAGCCGGCTTTCGGATGGTGAGCGCTACGATGAATGGCGCAAAATTAGGGAAGGCCGGGCTTCGGTTGTCGTGGGAGCACGATCGGCGGTGTTTGCGCCGTTTGACCGACTTGGCCTTATTATTATGGATGAAGAGCATGAAAGTTCATATAAGCAGGAAGAAACGCCGAAGTACCATGCCAGGGACGTGGCGATTCACCGTGCCTCGCTGACAGGCGCAGCCGTCATTCTGGGCTCGGCAACGCCTTCGCTTGAAAGCTACCATGCGGCGAGATCGCAGGCTCAGGATGATTTTGCTCCGCATCTGCTGGAGATGCCGAGCCGTGCGCTGGGCAACCAGCTGCCGGCTGTTCAGGTCGTGGATATGCGGGAGGAGCTTCGGGAAGGGAATCGCTCCATGTTCAGCCGCTCCCTGCATGCCGCGATTTCGGCGCGGCTGGAACGCGGAGAACAGACGGTGCTGCTGCTGAATCGGCGGGGGTACTCCACCTTCGTGATGTGCCGGAGCTGCGGATATGTGGCAGGCTGTCCGGAATGCGATATTTCGCTGACCTACCATCAGAAATCGAACAATCTGCGCTGCCATTATTGTGGTTACGCCGCACAGGCCCCGGAGGTATGCCCGGATTGCGGGAGCGAGCATATACGCTATTTCGGTACGGGCACGCAGCGTGTCGAGGAAGAATTGGCCAAGCTGTTCCCCGGCATTCGCGTCATTCGGATGGACGTGGACACGACGACCGAGAAGGGCTCCCACGAGAAGCTGCTGAAGCAGTTTCGGGATAAAAAGGGCGACGTGCTGCTTGGAACCCAAATGGTCGCCAAAGGCCTGGATTTCCCGGATGTCACCCTGGTCGGCGTCATTACGGCCGATTCGGCGCTGAATCTGCCCGACTTCCGGGCGGCCGAGAAGACGTTTCAGCTGCTGACCCAGGTGGCCGGAAGAGCGGGACGCCATCAGCTGCCGGGTGAAGTGGTCATCCAATCCTACACGCCCGAGCATTATTCGATTATTCATGCAAGCAGCCATGATTATTTATCCTTCGTCAAGGATGAGCTGAAGCACCGCAAAGCGCTCCATTATCCGCCGTACTGCAGGCTGATTCTGGTGACGCTGTCGCATGAACAGCTGCCGCTGCTCGTACGACTGGCAGAGAATTTTGCCGCCGCCATCAAAAGCGAATCCGACCGCCGGGGATGGTTCGGAAGCCTGGACCGGTTCGACGCAAGCGCGCTCGATATCCTGGGTCCGGTGGCTTCCCCCATTCCGCGGTTAAAAAATAGATACAGATTTCAATGTATGATAAAATGGCGGGGAACGATGGATGCTGTCTCGCTGGTGCGTTCGGTTGCCGAGAAGCTTCAGGATTCGGCGCGGGACGGCAAGCTCCAAATCAGTATTGACGTTGATCCGCAAATGTTAATGTAATAGCGCATATAATGATGAAAAGCACAAGGATGGTGTCGTAGACATGGCGATTCGTATTATCGTTAAAGAACCGGATGAGGTTCTTCATAAAAAGGCAAAGGAAGTTACCAAAATTACGCCGAACGTTCAAAAGCTCCTGGATGATATGGCTGATACCATGTACGATGCGGAAGGCGTCGGGCTGGCCGCGCCGCAGGTCGGCATACTGAAGCGCCTGATTGTTATCGATGCGGGCGATGAGCACGGCTTGATCAAGATGATCAATCCGGAGATCGTGGAGAGCGAGGGCGAGCAATTCGGGCCGGAAGGCTGCCTGAGTATTCCGGGATGGAACGGGGATGTTCGACGTGCGGAGAAAGTAACGGTTAAGGGGCTTGACCGCGAAGGCAATGAGCTTGTCATTACGGGTACAGGGCTGCTTGCGCGAGCATTTCAGCATGAAATCGATCATCTGAACGGGGTGCTGTTTACGGAAATCGCCGACCGGGTGTATGAGTATGTTCCGGAACAGCCGAGAAGTGAGTTGGAGAACCGATGAATATCGTATTTATGGGCACCCCCGCCTTTGCAGTACCCAGTCTGGAAATGCTGATTGCCGAAGGATACACGATAGCTGCCGTCGTAACGCAGCCTGACCGTCCGCAGGGGCGCAAAAAAGTGCTGACCCCGACGCCGGTCAAGGAAGCCGCCCTTCGTCACGGCATCCCTGTCCTGCAGCCGCAGCGACTGCGGAATCCGGAAGCCGTGGCCGAATTGGCCGCATATAAACCCGATCTGATCGTCACGGCCGCGTACGGCCAAATCCTGCCGAAATCGGTATTGGATATGCCGGCGCTTGGCTGTCTGAACGTCCATGGCTCGCTGCTCCCCGCTTATCGGGGAGGAGCGCCGATTCAGCGGAGCATCATCAATGGAGAGTCCGTCACAGGCATCACGCTGATGTATATGGCGGAGGGACTCGACACCGGGGACATGATCGCCCGCACCGAGGTCCCTATTGAAGACGACGATACGGCTGGAACCATGTTCGAGAAGCTGAGCCAAGCCGGCGCGGAGCTGCTTCGGCGGGAGCTGCCGCGGCTCGTGAAGGGCAAGGTGGAGGCCGAGCCTCAGGATGATTCGAAGGCAACGTATGCTCCGAATCTGAGCCGGGATGACGAGAAGATCGACTGGAGCCGCACTTCCCGCGAAATCTACGATCAGATTCGCGGTCTGGTTCCTTATTCCGGCGGGTTCACGCTGTGGAACGGCGAAGTGTTTAAAGTATGGGCAGCGGCTAAGCCGGAGAGCGCCCAGAAGCCATCTGGCAATGCGCAGCCCGGGACCGTGCTTGAGCTGCAGGAGAAAGGGATCGTCGTGAAAACAGGCGACGGTACGCTGACGCTGCTTACGGTTCAGCCCAGCGGCAAAAAGGCAATGGATGCGGCGCAATTCGTCCGCGGGACGAGCCTGACGGCCGGGACGGTGCTGTCGTGAGCGGAAACCGCAGCCCGAAGGGACGCCTGGACTCTCCCCGGGAGCTGGCGATGAATGTGTTGACTCAGGTTGAGCAGGAGGGGGCGTACAGCAATCTCCTGCTCAACTCCGCTCTGCAGAAGTCCTCGCTTGCCAAGAGCGACGCGGGACTAGCCACGGAGCTGATCTACGGCACGATCTCGCGGCTGAACACGCTTGATTATTTTTTGGACAAGTTTGTCAACAAAGGGGTGCGGAAACTTCAGCCTTGGGTAAGGGCGCTGCTTCGCATCAGCCTTTATCAGATCGTGTACCTGGATCGGATCCCGGACCATGCGGTTGTCAGCGAGGCCGTTAATCTGGCGAAGCGCCGCGGGCATCAAGGGATCTCCGGCATGGTGAACGGGGTGCTTCGGAATATTTTGCGTCAGAAGGAAACCCTGGCCATTCCGGAGGATATGACGGACGCCCAGCGCATTTCCCTTCTGCATTCCCATCCGCAGTGGCTGGTGGAGCGCTGGATTTCCCAGTACGGTACGGAGGCAACAGAGGCGATCTGTGCCGCAAACAATAAACCACCGGCTGTCAGCGTGAGGGTGAACACCACGATGATCAGCCGCGATGACATGCTGAAATTAATGGGCAGCCATGGCCTGGATGCTTCCCCATCGTCGGTTAGTCCCTACGGGATTGTCGTTAAGGGCGCGGGCAATATGGCCTTGACCGTTTGGTATCGTGACGGGATGATCTCGATCCAGGACGAAAGCTCGATGCTCGTGGCCGAGGCCGTTCAGCCCGAGCCGGGCATGCGCGTGCTCGATTGCTGCGCGGCCCCGGGCGGAAAGAGCGCCCATATGGGCGAGCTGATGAAGGACGAGGGCAGCATCGTCGCCAACGATATTCATGTCCATAAAGGGAAGCTGATATCGGATCAAGCCAGTCGTTTGGGGCTGGACAGCATTTCGATCGTGACGGGGGATGCGCTGGATTTGGCAGACCGCTTCGAGCCTGCGTCTTTTGACCGAATTTTGCTGGATGCTCCCTGCTCGGGCCTTGGCGTGATCCGGCGCAAGCCGGATCTGAAGTGGGGCAAGTCCCAGGAGGACATCCATGAGATTGCGGCGCTGCAGTTCAGGCTGCTGGAGTCGGTCTCGACCTTGCTGCGTCCCGGAGGGATCTTGGTATACAGCACGTGTACGATTGAAGCGATGGAGAATGAAGGCGTGGTATCTGCTTTTCTGGAAGGCCACTCCGAATTTGCCATTGCTGAAGACGGCCTTGGAGCCTTAAGCCGGCTGGGCGAGAATTCGCTTGCACGAGGCGGCGGCATTCAAATCCTGCCCCAGCACTATCACAGCGACGGCTTTTACATTGCCAGACTCGGCAGACGTTCCTCTTAAGGGCGCTTGCCGCCATGACTATAGTCGTATCCCGCCTATGCCGGCGGGTTTTCCTCTTTTACCGTCTCTTTTATTTATGTTAGAATAGGAAGAATGAAAAAAGAGATGCATATGAATGAAATAGGGAGCGTTCGGAAGAATGCTGGCTGGACATCCTTTAAACTAGACAGGTGTGGTGAGAATGAAACCTTTTATATATGATTATTCACTGGAAGAGCTTCAAGCATGGGCTCAAGAGAACGGGGAGCCCGCGTTTCGGGGAACCCAGATTTATGACTGGCTGTACGTGAAGCGGGTGAACGACTTCGCGGAAATGACGAATCTGTCCAAAGAGCTTCGGGCCAAGCTGGAGCAGGAATTCAGCTTCGTGACCCTGACGGAGATCACCAAGCTGGAATCCAAGGACGGAACGGTCAAGTTTCTGTTCGGCCTTCATGATGACCATGCCATCGAGACGGTCATTATGCGGCATAACTACGGCAACAGCATCTGCGTTACGACGCAGGTCGGCTGCCGTATCGGATGTACGTTCTGCGCATCCACGCTGGGAGGCTTGAAGCGAAACCTGACCTCCGGCGAAATCGTAGCCCAGGTGGTTCAGGCACAGAAGATTCTCGATAAAACGGGAGAACGCGTCAGCAGCATCGTGATCATGGGTTCAGGGGAACCGTTTGAGAACTATGAGGCGACCATGAAGTTCCTGCGCACGATGATCCATGAAAAAGGATTGAATATCGGCCAACGCCACATTACCGTATCGACGAGCGGCATTGTGCCTAACATCTATAAATTCACCGAAGAGGATACCCAGATTAATCTGGCCATCTCCATTCATGCGCCGAACGATAAGCTGCGCTCCAAGCTGATGCCCGTGAACCGCCGGTTCCCGTTTGACGACGTGATTGAATCGCTTCGTTATTACCAGGCTAAAACCGGACGCCGCATTACGTTTGAATACGCCTTGATCGGCGGAGTGAATGATCAGGTGGAGCATGCCGAAGAGCTTGCGGACGTCATCAAGGATATGAACTGCTTCGTCAATCTGATTCCGGTTAACCATGTGCCGGAACGGAAATATGTTCGCACATCGCGTAACGATATTTTCAAATTTCAACGTGCGTTAGCAGACAAGGGGGTCAATGTGACCATCCGTCGTGAACAAGGCCATGATATCGCTGCCGCTTGCGGCCAGCTGCGGGCCAAGCATATGGAGTTGAGGTGAGAAGATTTGATCAAGACGGTTCATGTAAGCCATGTGGGACGCGTTCGTCCTGTTAATGAAGATTCGGTATTTGTTAGCACATTAGAGCATGGCTATACCTTGGGTGTGGTTGCCGACGGCATGGGAGGTCACCTTGCGGGCGACACCGCCAGCCGGCTTGCGGTAGATACCGTGGCCGCGGATTTGTCCTCTTTGGAGCAGGACATGTCCATGGACGGCGTTCGGGCTGCGCTTGGCGATGCCATATTGCACGCTAATGCAGTTATCTATCAGGAAGCCTCGGCAGATGAGCGGCTTCACAATATGGGCACGACGATCGTAGCGGTGCTGCTGCGAGGCTCCGAAGGTTATATCGGGCATATCGGAGACAGCCGGGCTTACAAAGTCGTTCCCGGACAAGTCATTCGGCTCACGGATGATCACACATTGGTTAATGAGCTTTTTAAGAGTGGTCAGATTACGGAAGATCAACTGGAAACCCATCCCCGGAAAAATGTATTAAGCCGGGCACTTGGAACGGATGTGGACGTGACGGTTGAGCTTACGCCGGTTACGCTCGGGGAAGGCGAAGTGTTGCTGCTATGCAGTGACGGACTCAGCAACCGGGTCAGCCGCGAGCTGATCGGTCAAATTTCCGGTTCACTTGAACTTCCTCTGGAAGAAAGAGCGGATCGCCTGCTTCAACTGGCACTTCTCGCTGGCGGTGAGGACAACATCACAGTCGCAATGTTTGAACATCAAGAAGAGGTTGTCGGGCAACGTATAAAGGGGTGGGATTCATGATCGGACATGAATTGGCTGGTCGTTATAAGATTATTGAACGCATCGGCGGCGGCGGCATGGCGCTGGTCTACAAGGCTCAGGATATTTTGCTGAACCGGAACGTAGCGATCAAAGTGCTGCGCCAGCAGTTTGTGCACGACGAGGAGTTTATTCGCCGTTTTCGGCGTGAGGCACAATCGGCGGCTTCATTGTCGCATTCCAACGTGGTTAGCATCTACGATGTGGGCCAAGAGGAAGATGTGCATTACATCGTCATGGAATATATCGAAGGTCAGAATTTGAATGAAATCATTAAAGAACGGGCGCCGCTGCAGGTCGAAGAAGCCGTGCGGATTGCGACCCAGATCTGCGATGCATTGGGGCATGCCCATCATAACCAGATTATTCACCGCGATATTAAACCGCATAACATTCTGATTGGCCGTAACGGGAGGGTCAAAGTAACCGACTTTGGCATTGCCAGGGCGGTCACGTCGACAACCATTACGCAGACAGGCTCCGTTGTGGGTTCTGTGCATTATTTCTCGCCGGAGCACGCCAAGGGCGTCGTGACGGGCGAGAAATCGGATTTATACTCACTTGGTATCGTGTTATATCAAATGCTCACGGCCCGTCTTCCTTTTCTGGGCGAGAGTCCGATCAGTGTCGCACTGAAGCATCTGCAGGAGGAATTTGACGAGCCGAGGGAAGTAAACCCGCTCATTCCTCAAAGCGTGGAGAACATCATCCTGAAGTCCATGCGCAAAAATCCGGAGGAGCGTTACCAGTCCGCGGAAGAAATGATGGACGACCTCGAGACGTGTTTGATGCCGATGCGCCTCAATGAGCCGAAGATGGAGTTCGAGGACGATGCCGATTCTACCCTGGTCATGCCGGCGCTCAAAACGATGCAGCGCAGCAGCCAGCATCCTCATGACCAAGATGACGACTCGGATGACGATGAGTTTGAGGAAAAGCCAACCGGCAAACAGAAGAAAAAGTGGGTCAAGCCGACCATCATTATCGGCTCGGTGCTCCTGTTCCTCGGCCTGATGTTAGGCGTCGTCATGTATGTGAACAATATGCTGGAGGTGCCGGAGGTTAAGGTGCCGCCAGTTGTAGGCATGACGGAGGAGGAAGCGATCCGCGAGCTAGAGGCCCAAGGTTTGACGGTGAATGAGGAAGTCATTCGCGAATATAAACCGAATGTGGATGAAGGCGTCGTGTTTGCACAGGACAAGGAACCAGAGACCATGCTGAAGAAGGGCTCACCGGTTCAATTGTCGGTCGGGGATGCGAAGCCGCTTGAAAAAATGCCGGACCTCTCGGGAAAGACATTTGATCAGGCAGTTGAGATCCTGATAAATATGGGCATCAAGAAAAACGCTATTAAACAGTCCTCTGAAAACAATGATACTGTACCTGCTGATCAGATATTTGATCAGAGCCCTTCTGCTGAATCCGAAATTAATCCTGAACAGGTGGAGGAGGTTCGTCTCACGATCAGCAAAGGGAAGCAGACGGTCAATATGCCGAGCTTGATCGGAATGGACAAAGACAAAGCGGTCGCTACCATCGAATCCTTCGGCCTTAAGGTTGGAGCGATAAAGGAGAAATCCAGCTTCGAAGTGAAGAAGGGCGAGGTCATGGAGCAATGGCCGTATGAGCCTAATGTTCCTGTATCACCTAACTCTGAAATCACGCTGTTCGTCAGCTCCGGCTATCCTTCGGACGCGCTTGAGTATAATTACAGCGTACCGGTGTCGCCGAGCGCCGAAGGACAAGAAAGCAAAATCCGGGTGGTCTTCAGCGACGCGCTGGGAGACAACCAGGAAGCTGTAAACAAGACCATTACGACTTCCGAAATGGTACCCGTTAAGCTGCTGCTTGCTCCCGACAAACACGCGACGGTCATGATATTCCGTGACGGCCGCCAGGTGGATACGTACAGCGTAAGCTACACAGACGTCAAGAACGGAACGGTGCCGCAGCCGACCTTTGAGCAGCCGCCTGAGCAACCTGATGTACCGGTGGATACCAACCCGGATGAAGGAAATGGCGATGACGGTTCGAATGAGGAAGATGATGCGGCCTACCACTGGGACAACGGCAACGGCAAGGGCCGTGGCAAAGGCAAAGACAAAGACAACGATTAGAAACAAGTCATGAGAACACTACATTTCAACAAGAAAGGTGAGGCCTATTATATGCTAGAGGGACTGATCGTGAAGGCACTAAGCGGATATTACTATGTCAAACCACTGCAGGATGGCAACATTATATCCGGGGAGGACCCAGCGGTTCAATGCAGAGCCCGCGGCATTTTCAAAAAGAAAGGCATCTCTCCGCTCGTTGGAGATCGCGTGAAGTATTCATTGACTGAGAATGGGGAGGGGACCGTGGATGAAATACTTCCACGGTCTTCCCAATTAATTCGCCCGCCGGTCGCAAACGTCGACTTGGCGGTGCTGTTGTTTTCAGTCAAGGAACCGGACTTGAGCCTGCATCTGCTGGACAAGTTCCTGGTACATATTGAGCATTCGGGTCTTGAGGCGTTGATCTGCCTGACGAAGCAGGACCTTGCTGACGACTCGGATGATGTATTGGAGCAGGTCAAGCGCCAGTACGAAGAAATCGGATACGAAGTGCTTATAACCAGCTCCTTGCAAGGCATCGGTACCGAAGAGGTCAAGGACCGCCTGGCCGGTCGAATCAGCGTATTCTCCGGTCAATCCGGCGTCGGCAAATCGTCTCTGCTCAATGCGTTGATGCCGGGTCTCTCGCTGGAGACCAGCGAAATCAGCCTGCGCCTTGGCCGCGGCCGGCATACCACGCGCCATGTGGAGCTGATTGAGCTTGATAACGGAGGCTATGTTGCCGATACGCCAGGCTTTAGCCAGCTGGATTTCCTGGAGCTGGGTGTCGAGGAGCTGTCCACCTGTTTCAAGGAGTTTGCCTCTTATGCGGCTGAATGCAAATTCAGAGGCTGCAGTCACATGCAGGAGCCTGGCTGCCGGGTGATTCAAGCCAAAGAAGATGGAAATATCCTGGCAAGCCGTTATGGGCATTACGTGGACTTTTATACAGAGATGAAAGACAAGAAGCGGAGGTACTGAATCATGATAAAAATTGCGCCATCCATATTGTCGGCGGACTTTGCAAAGCTGGGGCAGGAAATTAAGGAAGCCGAAGCGGGCGGAGCCGACTGGATTCATGTGGACGTCATGGACGGGCATTTCGTGCCGAATATTACCCTGGGGCCGCCGATCGTCCAAGCGATCAGACCGCATACGGGCCTGACGCTCGACGTGCATCTGATGATCGAACAGCCGGAGCTGTATATTGCGGACTTCGTCAAGGCAGGAGCCGACTTGATCACGGTTCATGCCGAGACCTGCCCGCATCTTCATCGCGTCATCCATCTCATTAAAGAGCATGGCGTAAAGGCCGGCGTCGCGATTAATCCGGCCACGCCAGCCCATGTCCTTCAGGAAGTGCTTCCTGACGTGGACTTGGTGCTGGTGATGACCGTAAATCCCGGCTTCGGCGGACAGGCATTTATCGAGCGGACCGTAAGCAAGATTGCGCAGCTGCGTGAGTGGATTTCAAACTCCGACAATCCGAATATCCATATCGAAGTGGATGGCGGCATTACGGCGGAGACAGCGCCGCTCGTGGTGGAAGCGGGAGCGGATGTCCTGGTTGCGGGCAGCGCGGTCTTCGGCAAGCCGGATCGGACGGCGGCCATTGCCCAAATCCGCGACAGCGTAACATCTTGACCTCAGAACGTGAGCACGGGATGCATAGGGCGGGGGATTCCCGCATAAATATGGTTACATGAGCTGGGTTCTCATGTAGCCTTTTTTGTCTGTGTTCACATCTAAGGGCTTGGTGCATAACATAATCTAGGAAGGCATGAGAATGATGGGGAGGGTGAGACATGAAATTCTATACGTTCAAGCTGCCGAAGTTTTTGGGAGGTTTTGTGAAGGCCATCTTAAATACGTTTCACAAGAGCTGACAGCTTGTCCCGGCGTAACAAAACCTCCGCCTGGGACCGGCGCCGCCAGCCGGTTTACGGGGGATGAGGCAAGAGAAGAGCACTCCGATAGAGCGCATGGAGGACATACCGCATCTTGTATGCGGAAGTTTTTCTTGCGGTATAAGAAAGCCAATGCGCGCAAGGCCTCTGCCGCTTTCTTGTATCATGAGAAGAGTGTCTAGCGACGTACTTATCGATGACAGACCGCGTTCGACCGGAAGTTTTTCTTGCGATATAAGAAAGCGGAAGTTCGGCTCTTTCATTTTTCTTATATCTAAATAAAAAAAGCACCTGTTATCTGCTCAGGGTGCTTTTTGTTTAGGTGAAGAATATGTATCTAAACGCAAGAAAAACTTCCTTGTCCCGGATCGCCCACAAATGGTGCCTGGAGATTTAGAAGTTTTTCTTCATATAACGAGATGATTATACGCGAGTCACTTTACCGGATTTCAAAGCGCGAGTGCTGACGTATACACGTTTTGGCTTGCCATCCACCAAAATGCGAACCTTTTGAACGTTGACACCCCAAGAACGCTTGTTGTGGTTGTTAGCGTGAGAAACATGGTTACCACTGCTTGGTTTCTTGCCTGTTACATAACATTTGCGAGCCATTCATTACACCTCCTTGTTCCTAACCCTGCATGAAACAATACTTAAATATAATATCACAGTAAAAATTGCTCCGTCAACTGCCCTAAAAACATTTATTTCTCTTTCTCATTATAGTACAATGTTGATTAGTCCATAATATTTCCGAAGATCTGTATATTGTGGGCCGATCGGCATGTTCCCATGAGGTTTGGAGCAGCCGAATAACGTAGAGGACGAGAGGGTAGCCCATCAAGATGGTATGATCCATTTAATCATGCAAGTCTATTATTTACTGGTTGGGCATTTCGTCAGCTATTAGCTATGAAATAGATATGAAATTTACGACAAGTAGTGTTATGGGTATCAAGCCAGGAAGGGGAATTCTCATTGAGTAAGCGTTCTTTGAATGGAACAGAATTTACCGCTATGGTCCTTGCCGGAGCGGAGCAGCTGCAGCAGCATGCAGAACACGTCAATTCCCTGAATGTGTTCCCGGTGCCGGACGGCGACACAGGGACCAACATGAATTTGACGATGACGGCAGGCGTTGCAGAACTGAAGAGTAAGTACTCGGAGTCCGTCGGGCATAGTGCCGGTGTGCTGTCCAAGGGGCTTCTGATGGGAGCCAGAGGGAACTCGGGGGTGATCCTGTCCCAGTTGTTCCGTGGTTTCAGCCGGTATGCGGCACCTTATACAGAACTTAATTCTCATCAATTCGCCGCAGCTCTGCAGACAGGCGTGGAAGCTGCGTATAAAGCTGTCGTAAAGCCTGTGGAAGGCACCATCCTGACCGTAGCTAAAGAAGCGGCCAAACATGCCGTTTATTTCTCGCGCCGCAGCAACGATATCGTGGAGCTGATGGAGCAGGTGCTGGCCAAAGCCAAAGAAACGCTGTCCCAGACGCCGGATATGCTTCCCGTGCTGAAGCAGGTTGGCGTTGTGGACTCGGGCGGGCAAGGCCTGGTGTACATCTACGAGGGTTTCTTGCAAGCGTTGAAAAAAGACGGCGCGTCCGGATCCTTCGCTTCTGCGGAAGGACAAGCAGAACAGAGCAGCGCGGCACCGGCCTATCATGCGGTTCCCGATTTCTCGGCGGTTCAAGCTCCGCCTTCGGCCCAATCCCGACTGTCCACGGAGGACATTGAATTTTTATACGACATGGAATTCTTTATTAATAGGCAGCTTGGAGAGGGAACGAGTGCGGACTTTGATGAAGATAAGTTCCGGAAAGCGCTTGCATTGAACGGTGATTCCATCATTGTCATTGCCGATGACGAGACGATCAAAGTGCATGTCCATTCCAAGGCGCCGGGCGAAGTGTTGAATTTGGCCCTCATGTATGGAGAGATCACCCAGATTCACATATTGAATATGCGCGAGCAGCACCGCGACTTGCTGACAACGGGAATGGATATCGCGCCGATGCCCGAGCTGTTTGCGGATATTCCGGCAGAGACCGTGACGCCGGAAGCACCGGCAGTTCCTCCGGCGGACGAGATCGCGCCATACGGGTTCATTGCGGTTTCGTCGGGGGAAGGCATTTCCGATATATTCAAGAGCCTGGGCGTCGACGTCGTTCTCTCCGGGGGACAGACGATGAACCCGAGCACCGAGGATTTCGTCAATGCGATTTCTTCGATATCGGCCCAGCAGATTTATATTCTGCCAAACAACTCCAACATCGTGCTTGCTGCCGAGCAGGCCAGAGAGCTTCTCGAAGGCGAGCGCAGCGTAACGGTCATCCCGAGCAAGACGATCCCGCAGGGAATCGCGGCAGCATTTGCTTTCCAGGAAGACGAGAATGCGGATGTGAATACCGACAACATGCTGGATGCCATCACTCGCGTGCAATCGGGGCAGGTCACCTATGCCGTGCGGGACACAACAATTGATGATCTCGAGATCAAGGCTGGCCAGTTCATCGGTATCCGCAATTCCAACATCGTGGCAGCGAACGAGGATCTGATTACGACATCCCAGGATTTGCTGGGTAAAATGCTGGAATCCGGCGATGAAATCGTAACGCTGCTTACCGGCGCCGACGCAACCGAGGAATCGACCAGCGCACTCACGGAGTGGCTGGGCGAGCAGTACCCTAACGCGGAGGTTGAAGTACACTACGGCGGACAGCCGATCTATTCCTATCTGTTCTCCGTGGAGTCTTGATAGATAGATGAACTTACGCAGCATGCGGTCTGTCTTCGGAGAAAGTACGTCGATAGAGTTTTTTTCATAACGCTTTGATATTATGCATGGTACATTTTTAGGAGGGGTTCCGGTGAATAAGACCGTTATTGTGACAGACAGCACAGCGGATATTCCGGCAGACCTGGCGAAGCAACACAACATTCATATTGTGCCGCTGAGACTTATGTTCGGGGAAGATACGTTTTTGGACGGAGTGGAAATCACGCCGGGAGAGTTCTACAAAAAACTGGTGCAATCGCCTCAGCTTCCGACGACCTCCCAGCCTTCGCCCGCAGATTTTGTGGCTGTGTATGAGTCCATTCTGGAACAGCACCCAGGCTGCTCCATTGTGTCCATTCACATCTCATCCGGCCTGAGCGGAACGTATCAGTCCGCATTGCTAGCAACCTCTCTTATTGAAGGAGAAGCGGATATTACCGTATGGGATTCCAAATCGGCCTCCTACGGTTTCGGGTTATTTGTGGTTCATGCAGCGAAGCTCGCGCAAGAAGGGGCCGCTGTTTCGGATATTCTTTCATCGCTTGAGGACCTTCGTTCCAAGCGCCGCCTCTACTTCTTGGTAGACACGCTGGAATATTTGCAGAAGGGCGGACGAATCGGCAAGGCGTCGGCCGTGCTCGGTACGCTGCTTAACATTAAGCCGATTTTGTCCATTGACGGCGAAGGGATTATCTTTCCGGTAGACAAGGTCCGGGGTCGGAAGAAAGCGACAGCCAAAATCATTGAGCTGTTTCAACAGGATCTATCCGGCGTGAAAAATATTAAAGTGGCTGTGGGTCATACAGCTGACCCTGCTCTGGTTGAGGATTTTCTGCAGCAGCTGTCCGCTGTGTTCACGATCGAGGAAACCGTGTTCTCCGAGATCGGTCCGGTTATCGGTACGCACGTCGGACCGGGAACCATTGCAGCATATATATGGCCTGCTTAAGTGAGGTAGATGATATGAGTCTCAAACTCGATCAAATATCCGTCAGACAGATCAACGGCGTGAGCGCCCTGAAAGAGGGGGAGCTTCACGCCTTTGGCGTCTCTACGGTCAAGGATCTTTTGGAGTATTACCCTTTCCGGTACGAGGATTACCGGCTTCGGTCCTTAAGCGAAGTTAAGGACGGGGACAAAATCACCATTCAAGCCAAGATTGCGAGCGTGCCGGTTCTGCAGCGTTACGGGCGCAAATCCCGATTAACCTGCAAAATGCTGGCCGAAAACTGGATGTTCACCGCGACTTGGTTTAACCGGCATTTTCTGAAGGACCAGCTTACGGCTGGGCGGGAGATCGTGCTGACGGGCAAGTGGGACCAGCGCAGAATGCAGCTTACGGTGTCTGAATCCGAATTCCCGGATAAAGGAGCCTTCCGCAGCGGAACGCTGCAGCCGGTGTATTCCATCGGCGGAAAGATTACGCAATCCTGGATCCGAAAAACGATGGGACAGGCATTGGAGCAATACGGGGAGATGATTCCCGAGATTTTGCCGCAATCCCTGCTCCGAAAATATGATCTGATGCCCCGTAAAGCGGCGATTATGACGATCCATCAGCCTGTCGACTCCAGGGAAGGTCAGGAAGGGCGGCGCCGCATGGTGTACGAGGAGCTCTTCCTGTTCCAGTTAAAAATGCAGGCATTCCGGGCACTGAACCGGGGACGGATGGACGGGGTGGTACATACGGCCGACAATGCAACCATCCGGGAGTTCGTGCGCAGCTTCCCGTTTGAGCTTACCGATGCGCAGAAGAAGGTGGAGCTGGAGATTTTGCATGATATGCGATCCCCTTACTGCATGAACCGTTTGCTGCAAGGGGATGTCGGCTCGGGTAAAACAATTGTTGCCGCCATCGCGTTGTTTACGACGGTCCGCTCGGGCTTCCAAGGCGCATTGATGGTGCCGACGGAGATTCTCGCCGAACAGCATATGCGTTCCCTGCAGAAGCTGTTTGAACCCTTCGGCATTACGGTCGGATTGCTGACAGGCAGCGTAACGGGGAAGAAGCGGAAGGAGCTGCTGGCTTCCTTGCAGATGGGGCTGACGGACATCGTCGTGGGCACCCATGCCCTTATCCAGGATGACGTCTACTTCCGGGAGCTGGGGCTCGTCGTGACGGACGAGCAGCACCGCTTCGGCGTGAATCAGCGAAGCGTTCTAAGGCGTAAAGGGTATAACCCGGACGTGCTCACGATGACGGCGACGCCGATCCCGCGGACGCTGGCCATTACCGCCTTCGGAGACATGGACGTATCCACGCTGTCGGAGCGTCCGAAAGGGCGTATTCCCATTACGACCTATTGGGTCAAACATGAACTGATGGATCGCGTGCTCGGATTTATTTCCCGGGAAGTAAATCAGGGACGCCAGGCATATCTGATCGCCCCGTTGATCGAGGAATCGGACAAGCTGGACGTCCAGAATGCAATTGACCTGCATGTTCAGATGCAGCAGGCGTTCCCCGCATATTCCGTCGGACTTCTGCACGGCCGCATGACGCCGGCCGAGAAGGATGAGGTCATGCGCCAATTCTACAGCAATGAGGTTCAGCTGCTGATCTCCACGACGGTTGTTGAGGTTGGCGTTGACGTGCCGAACGCAACCCTGATGATCATTATGGATGCCGATCGCTTCGGCCTGTCCCAGCTGCACCAGCTTCGGGGCCGGGTAGGCCGTGGACAGCATGCTTCCTACTGTGTCCTGGTGGCTGATCCGAAGTCGGAAGTAGGTCAGGAGCGGATGCAGGTCATGACGGAAACCGAAGACGGCTTCGAGGTATCCCGGCGGGATCTGGAGCTTCGGGGACCGGGCGACTTTTTCGGTACGAAGCAGAGCGGGCTGCCGGAGTTCCGGCTGGCCGACATGGTCGCCGATTTCAAGGTAGTCGAAGAGGCCCGGGGCGACGCGGCGGCTCTCGTTAGCGACAGCTCCTTCTGGACGTCGCCGGAATATGAGCCGCTGCGCGACTTTTTGCAGCAGGAGAAGATCTTCCAGGGCGATATCATGGATTAATGGCATGAATCTGTTGGCACAATGGACAGACCTTCGTCATATACTCAAAAAGGGTAGCAGCATTTATGACTGGAGGTGCTTCAACATTGGGTTATCAGCAGTATGGCATTAGTCCGCAGCTGGTGGAGCGTATCAAGCTAAAAATGAAAAACCCGGCCATCAAGGAAAGAATCAAGGGACTGACTCAGGGCTTGACCAAAGCGGATCTTCAAAATAGCGCAAAAGTACATCAATTGATCCGGACGGCCAGCGGCATCTTGAATGAAAAGCTGAGCTCCGCACAGGAGCAGCAAATGGTTCAATTCGTGCTTGCACAGCGCATCGATCCGAACAACACCTTCCATTTGATCAAGCTGTGGGGAATGTTTCGTTAACAACTGGATGACATCAAGGAATGACAAGCATAGAAGAAGCCCCTCTCGGGAGTGTTTTCTCCTAATGAGCAGGGGCTTTTGACATGGCTTGAGCAGTAATGAGGCGATCTTAGGCGGATTCCCGTTTAGAGGAGTCCCTCGCTATTCTAACCGGCAGCGGCGAAGCCGTATGCTGTGAAAAAGCGCGACAGTCGAAGAGAAATCCCAACCTTTTCGGAATATCTAGCTGCCCGTAATGGAGCGGATGCAATCTTCCGTGTCGTTCTTGACGGAGTTTACGGTTGTGCTTACCGGCACTGCCTGCATTTCCTCCGCGGGATAGGGTTTCAACAGCTCCTTGAGCGATTGCAGGTGGGAAGGATGGTTCCCATGGGTATGGGAGGACGGCTGCCGCTCAAGCCATAGCGCTTCGTCAGCGGGTCTTAGAATGACCGGCATCCGGTTATGGATCGGCTCCATGAGCCTGTTGGGCTCGGTCGTAATGACGGTACAGGTGCTCAGCTTTTCGCCCCCTGGGGTGATCCAGGTGTCGTACAGGCCGGCCATGCTGAATATTTCGCCGTTCTTCAATCCAATGCGAAAGGGCTGCTTGCCATTGCCGCTTTTCTGCCATTCGTAAAAACCGTCTGCAGGAATCAGGCATCTTTTCCGATAAAAGGGCATCCTATAGGCAGGCTTGTCTTCCAGCGTTTCACTGCGGGCATTGATCATTTTGGCTCCGCCCGAGGAATCCTTGGCCCAGGAAGGGACAAGCCCCCATTGCAGCTGTCCGATCCGGTTGGTGCTCCCGTCATGGATAATGGCCGTGACCATCTGCGTAGGCGCGATGTTGTACCTGGGAACGTGAAAGGGAGAGACCGATTCGGGATCAATGAGATACCTGGTCATCAGCTCTTCCCAAGTAACGGTGAGCGTAAAACGTCCGCACATCGTTTCAAGGCCTCCTCTCATTCGAGTCGCTTTAGATCTGAACATCGACTTATGCTGGCATTCCCGACGGAATGGCCATATAAGGATGACGGCTCGTTTGTGTTTGAGTATATCAAATATTGCACAACTTACCAAAAGGGTCCGGCGCTCAGCCGGGCCGAGCATCATGAATGGAGGATTTTTCGTGTTTGATTTAAAAGCTAACGGCACGTCGGTCAAAACCGAAGTTGTTGCCGGGACCACGACATTTTTTACGATGGCTTATGTGACTGTGGTGAATCCGCTGATACTGTCGCAAGCGGGCGTGCCGTTTGAACAAAGCTTCACGGCTACGATTATTGCCGCCGTCATCGGTACGCTGCTCATGGGGCTCGTAGCCCGCTACCCGATTGCCGTGGCGCCGGGGATGGGGCTGAATGCTTATTTTACGTATTCCGTTGTCCAAGGGCATGCCGGACTTGGTTATATTGAAGCCTTTTCCGCCGTTTTTATCGCCGGTATTCTGTTTCTGCTGTTATCGATGACTTCCCTGCGGCGCAGGTTAATTGAGATGATCCCGGCGAACCTGAAGCATGCGATCACGGTCGGGATCGGCCTGTTCATTGCTTTTATCGGTCTGCGGATGAGCGGCATTATTACCGCGCATCCGGATAATCTGGTAGCGCTCGGCGATTTGCACCAGCCATCGGTCGTGCTCGCCTTGGTAGGCTTGGCGGTTACGCTCGTGCTGCTGTCCCGCGATGTGAAGGGCGCCTTGTTCATCGGCATGATTTTCACCGGAATTATCGCTTATTTTGCCGATATGCTGTCCTTCACCGGCGGGATTATGTCCGTTCCCACGCTGCCAGAAGGCATTCTGGTATGGAACCCGATTACGGCCGCCTCGGATGTGATCAGGCACGGGCTCTATGCCGTCGTGTTCTCATTCCTGCTTGTAACGCTGTTCGATACCACGGGCACGGTCGTTGGCGTGGCAGAGCAGGCGGGGCTGATGAAGGATAACAAGCTGCCCCGCGCGGAACGTGCCATGTTCTCCGATTCGGTGGCAACCGTGGCCGGTTCCATGGTCGGCACAAGCCCGACCACGGCGTATATCGAATCCGCAGCCGGTGTCGGCGCAGGCGGCCGCACAGGCTTAACCTCGGTGGTCGTTGCCGGGCTGTTCGTGGTTGCGGCCTTCTTTAGCCCGCTGATCGGGGCGGTGGCCGGATTGTCCGCCATCACGGCACCTTCGCTTATCGTGGTGGGCTGTCTGATGCTGAGCAACGTTCAGCACATCCGGTGGAATGATTTTGATGAAGCGTTCCCTGCGTTTCTCGTGATTTTGACCATGCCGCTTACGTCCAGCATCGCAACTGGGATTGCGCTCGGTTTTATTTCATACCCGCTCATGAAAATCGTGAAGGGCAAGTGGAAGGCGGTTCACCCGCTGATGTATATTTTTGCCGTGCTGTTCGTGCTGCAGCTCGTCTTTGTTCCGCATTGATAAGGAGCGCGCCAAATCCCCTGCAAGGTCTTTAGAGCAGACCCGGCAGGGGATTTTTGGCATGGCGGACGACCGTATGGCGGGTGGATTCCTTGCAGCGGATCAGGCGACGTTATAATGGTTTCCCGCTGATGCTGCCGCAGCAAGGGGGAACACTGCAGCCGGGATGGGCGGGGCTCTTGATCCAGAATGTAACGAATTGGCCGTATCCCCTGGCTCCGATGATCCGAGAGGGCAGCAGGCAGGGGATACGGCATGGGCAAGACGGCGGCGCGGATATGGATGCGCGCGGCAGTCAATCACACGTCTCCGCCGTTTCAACCTCCAGTATATCTACCAGATTAATCCAAGTATCCCCGACAAGCAACCGCTCGTTCAGGGTATTGATTCGGGAGATCCTTCCGTTTACCGCGTAATTTCCGTACTCCCCGTATACTTGCAGCTGTATGGTTTCCTTGCTCCGGTAAGCCGTGCTGATCTTTTCTATAATCCACTGCACCTGCTGCTCATCCAGAAGAGGGTGGGTCTGCTTATGCTTCTCGCCCTGCTTCTCCAAAATGGCGTCGCGATGCTCAAACAGCATCATGCGGCTGGATTCCCATAGACCGTTTTCCGTTAGTTTTTTCATTTGTAGTGTCCTCCGATCTTGGCGTTCAGAAATTTCAGCTGGCTGGTTTTGGTTAGCGATGAGCCGAAGTAGACGGAGGAGGGACCGTATTGGTTGTTGATATCGTCCATGGTATGTTCCAAATACATGAGCCGCTCCCGGTCGCCGAAGAGAGACAGCTGGTAAACCGCGTCACTCTGCAGTTCTCCGAGGGAGACCCAGATTTTGCGGACAGGGCCGCCGTCCCAGTGCTTGCGGAACAGCTCCTTGGCAGCCGCATACACTTCGCGGGACAGATGCGTCGGCTCGGCAATCTTCATTTGGCGGGAGAACCCCACAGGGCGATCGAAATCGGCGCCCTGGGCGCCGGCGTGGACCACGTTGCCCATGTAGCCTTTGGCCCGCGCCCGCTGGCAGATGAGCATGGAGAGCTCGTTCAGCACGACATCGATGTCCTGCTGGTCGTGATAATCGACAGGAAGCGTGGTCTGGCGGCCGATTCCTTTTTGCCCGTCGAATGCATCGGGCGTCACTGGGGAATCATCATAACCATTGGCGGTTCGCCACAGCACTTCGCTCCAGATGTCGCAGTTTTTTTTCATGTAGCGCTTCATTTTGAATTTGAGATCGGGAAGCGGCGTATGGGCCAGCTCCCCGATGGTCTGGATGCCGAGCCGTGCCAGATGCTTCGTGGTCCGCGAGCCCACGCCGAACATTTTATGGGTGGGGCAAGCCCAGAGCGCGTCCATGGTGGCCTCGTTCAGCTCAAAGATGCCGTCCTCATTCTTCTTGGCAAAATTGTCGCAGGCCAGCTTGGCAAGAACCTTGTTGCGCCCGATGCCCACTCGGGTATAGACGCCGGTCTCGCGCCGCACCCGCATCTGAATATGCCGGGCAAGCTCCTTCGGCGTGCAGCCAAAGTGCGCCAAGCTTGCCGTCACATCGATGAATTGCTCATCAATGCTGAACGGCTCCACGAGATCGGAATAGGATTCGAGAATGCTCATAATCTGCAGGGATACCCGGATATAGGCGCTCATGCGCGGTTTCATCACGACCAGATCGGGGCATTTCTGCTGGGCCTGCCACAGGGGCTCCGCCGTGGTGACCCCGTGGTCCTTCGCAAGCGGGCATGCCGCGAGAATGATGCCGCTTCGCCGGGAAGGGTCGCCGGAGACGACCAGGGGTCTGTGTTGGTATGCGGGATTCGCCGCTTTTTCAACAGAGGCATAAAAGGACTGGCAGTCCGCCAGAAAAACGACGCGCTGCTTGCGTTTATGCATGATGATTCCTCCTATTCGAGACGAATGTGAAATGTTTCAGCCAGACGCATTTGAATATCGGCTCTCACAAAATCCCACATCAGCTCCATGTCATGCTGGTAGCCGCGACATCGGTAGCGGATGGTGACGGAGTGCTTCTGGCGCCGGGTTTCCAGAATGGCGATGCCGCGTGCGCGGCAGCTTCTCTTGAGCTCGGCGAGCTTCGCGAACGTAATCTTCTGAATGGTCTGCAGATGGAACACGTAATAGTCGCTTATGCCGGTATGCTTCATGCTGCGGATATCCCGTTCCAGCACGTCCAGCAAAATCGGCAGAATGACGCAGTCCTTGACGGACAGCAGCTCTTCCTCGGTTTGCAGCGGAGACGCGGACATGCCTGATGCCTCCTCATCGTTCTTCATATGCTCCCCACTATTATATAACGAACATACGTTCGTTATGCAACTGGTAAATACAGAGCATGATCCGGCATTCCCTATATGGACTCCAAAACGTTTGTGAAGTAATATGAAAAGATCGTGTATTCATCCGGAAAAAATTTTCATAAGAGTAGGGGTACAGCCTCCATGAACATACCCAAACGACGCCTCAAAATCAGTCTTGCGATGGTCATGCCTGCCTTGGTTTCATTATCCATCCTGATGACGATGTCGATCATGGTCTACATCCAGTATAAAAACGAGAAACGATCCCTGTACGACACGACCATGTCGCTGAATTTATCATCCGCGCAAAAAATGGCGGTTACCATTGAAGCGCTTTTCTCGGGGATGCGCCAAAGTCTGCGCGCCGCCGCAAGCAACCCGGCCATTGAAGCAAGAGCGGCATCCGACGAAAAGGAGCTGCAGGTCATTTTTGATCTTATGCTCAAGAGCAGCCCTTATTTCAATTCCGTATTTTGGGCCGACGAAAGGGGGAGCATTCGGGTTGTTTCTCCTGCGGTGAATCAGGTCAACCCTGCCCGATTAATAACGGAGGGGGCCGTTCAAGCATTAAATGAGAGAAAATCCTATCTTTCGGTACCGTATAGGAGTCCGACCGGCCGCTGGATTGTGTTTGCGAGCGAGCCGATTTTTGACGGATCCGGCAAGTACTGCGGTATGATAGCAGGCACGATTTATCTGGAAGAAAACAATATATTGCATCGGATCCTCGGATCGGGTGCTGGAAATGAAGAGGACTCCTATTCCTATATCGTGGATTCCGGCGGGAAGGTGCTCTATCATCTGGAGGAAAGCCGGGTCGGGGAGGACGTGAGTTCTAACGTGGTCGTGAGACGGCTCATGGATGGCGAGAGCGGCATGCAACGCGTGACGAATACACAGGGCGACGATTACTTGACGGGTTATGCCAGCGTGGCGATGAATGGCTGGGGGATCGTCATGCAGACGTCGGTAAGCTCCATCCTGGCCGATGTCAATCGAAATTTGCAGGACCAGCTGAGAAGCATGCTGTTTCCCATCGCGCTCATGCTGTTCATTGCCGTATATACGGCCGCAAGAATTGCCGCCCCGTTTACCCGGCTCTATAAATTAACGAAATCGGTAGCAGCCGGCCAAATGGTGTCTTCCCAGGAATTTCGGCCGCATTGGAACCGGGAAGCCGACCAGTTGAACCGGATCATGGGAGCTGCTGCGGAAACGATGGCCAAGCAGACGCAGTCGCTGCAGCAGGAAGCGATCACGGATCCATTGACGGGGCTGTCCAATCGCCGGGAGCTGGAACGCTGCCTTGAGTCTTGGGATGCGCTACGGGAACCGTATGCCGTTATTCTCCTGGATATCGACCATTTCAAAGCGATAAACGATACATATGGCCATCAAACCGGCGATCAGATCCTGAAGCTCGTGGCGGCCGTCATGGTGGATTGCGCTCCCGCGGATGCGGTATGCTCCCGTTTTGGCGGGGAAGAGTTTGTCATTCTTCTTCGCGAACGCAGCCTGGATACGGCATACCGTATGGCTGAACGGATACGCAGGGCGATCCTGATTTCCCCGACCCCTTATTCCGGAACGCTCACCGTATCGATCGGCGTATCGCTGTATCCGGATCACGGGGGAAGCCGGGAGGATGTATTTCAAGCGGCGGATATGGCGCTGTACCGGGCGAAGGGGGAAGGACGCAACCGCACGGTGGCGGCGGGATTATCGGCATGAGAGACATCCTAGCCGCTTTGGTGAACCGGATACCTTTTTTGTATATCGGAGTGTGATTCCGAGCACACTCCGATACAAATCCAAAAAATGGATGCTAGACGCGCTGCAGATCGGTTGCTACAATCATCCAATCAGCGTTGAGGCGCTGGCTCCGCTAATTGATCCGAATGTACACAGCTGCGGCACCGTAAGACCTCATGGGGAGAAAGAACTTCGTCATTTCAATAAAAACTTTTATCTTGTCGGGATGAAGAATTATGGCCGGGCTCCGACTTTCCTCATGGCTACAGGGTATGAGCAGGTCTGATCCATTGCAGCCTATATGGACTGCGATCTGGAGGCGGCGTCAAAGGTGGGCTGGAGCTGCCGGAGACCGGTGCATGTGGCATCAGCAGTGGCACCAAATGCCAAGGATTGCTGTTTGCCGGCCTCATCTGCTCCGGGCTGCAAATAAAGGGCCTAACGATTGAAATCAGGCACACTTTCCATTAATAAATAGGCACTAACTTATATGAGATAGAATCGTAATTTTTAGATGCCAGGTTCGCAAGAAGTATTGTCATCCATGAATAAGGAGGTGGACTGTACTTGTAACTAACCGAGAGTCAGCGGGCATTCGCATCGACGCTAAGGCAGTGCCAGAGGAGGATTGCCGTTTTATGTATAAGGATATAGTTATATATTGATTCCCTGCGAAATATAACTGTATTCCTGCTCAACACGTCATTGGAGGTTTGAACATTGGTTTCTGTTGTCCTGGCCAGCATCATTTTTATTGTCACTTTAATTTTTGTCATTTGGCAGCCTAAAAATCTATCCATTGGATGGTCGGCTTGCGGAGGCGCTTTGCTGGTGCTTCTCGTTGGAGTCGTTGACTTTCAGGATGTGTGGGACGTCACCCGCATCGTATGGAATGCAACGCTCGCCTTTGTTGCAATCATCATTATTTCGTTGATATTGGATAAAATCGGGTTATTTGAATGGGCTGCGCTGCATATGGCCAATGCCGCTCGGGGAAACGGCATCCGGATGTTTGTGTACGTCTCCTTGCTTGGGGCGGTTGTTTCCGCATTCTTTGCGAATGACGGAGCGGCTCTCATCTTGACACCGATCGTGCTTGCCATGGTAAGGGCGCTGAACTTCGATGAACGAAAGGTATTTCCTTTTATTATCGCAAGCGGCTTTATTGCGGACACCACCTCGCTTCCGCTTGTCGTCAGCAACCTGGTGAACATCGTATCTGCCGATTTCTTCGGCATCACGTTCATCGAATATGCCAGTCGCATGCTGGTTCCGAATCTGTTCTCTTTGGCAGCGAGCGTTCTTGTGCTTTATTTGTTTTTCCGCAAAAGCATCCCTCGAAAGTTTGACGGTACCCAGCTGAAGCAGCCATCCACAGCGATTCAGGATCCTGCCATGTTCCGTTTATCATGGATCGTATTGAGCGTGCTGCTCCTCGGTTATTTTGTGTGTGAATTTGTGGGCATCCCCGTATCGATCGTAGCTGGCGTTATCGCGATATGGTTCCTGCTGATGGCGAGAAAAAGTCCGGTTGTGCAAACCAAGGAAGTGCTTAAAGGGGCGCCATGGGCGATCGTGTTTTTCTCGATCGGCATGTATGTCGTCGTATATGGCTTGCGCAATGCAGGCCTTACGGATCTGCTGGCCGGCGTCATACAGAGCGCAGCGGATCAAGGGTTGTTTGCCGCTACCATGGCCATGGGGTTTATTGCCGCCATGATTTCGTCTATTATGAACAATTTGCCGACGGTGATGATCGATGCACTCGCAATCGATGCAACCCATACGTCGGCAGCCATTAAAGAGGCCTTAATTTATGCGAACGTGATCGGTTCCGATTTAGGTCCCAAAATTACGCCGATCGGTTCGCTGGCAACCTTGCTTTGGCTGCATGTCCTTTCTGCCAAGGGCGTGAAGATCAGCTGGGGAACCTACTTCAAAACAGGGATCCTATTGACCATCCCGACGTTATTCATAACCCTCTTGGGTTTATATATCTGGTTGACCATATTGCAATGATCAGGATAAGAGGAGAGGGCAAAAGAAAACATGAAAAAAGGTTAGCTTTCGAAAAGCTAACCCTTTTCCTGCTTAAGGGCAGGAGGACACCGCTCCCGGTGCTGCCCTATTGAATGGCGGCGTGCAGGGCTTGGGCGAACTTGGAGATTCCGTAAGGGATATCCTCGGCCCTGGCACGGGCGTAAGTGAATCGCACATATCCGGAAGCCGAACCGTACACGCTTCCCGGCGCGAAAATAACGCCTTTTTGAATGGCGGCCTCCAACAGCTTGCTGTCATTCACTTCCGGCACGATCTTGCACCAGAGATGCAGGCCGCCCTTCGGCACATGGAAATGAACCAGGCCTTGCAGCTCTTTCTGCAGGGCCTCGATCAGTAAATCCCGCTTGTACAGCAAGCTCGCTCGCAGCCTGTCCAGGTGGGGAGCAAAATAGGAAGAGTCGATAAACTGGACGGCAAGGCTTTGGGGCACCACGCTCAGCCCGAAATCCATCTGCTGCCTAGCGTCGGCGAGCCGCTCCACAATGGAATTCGGGGCGACCATCCAGCCTACGCGAAGGCCGGACGCGGCTATTTTCGAGAGTGAGCCGATGTACAGCACCGACCCGATGGAATCCACGGATTTCAAAGGAGCCGGCGGCGGGCACTGGTAGGCGGTCAAACTGAAGGGATCGTCCTCCACGATGGGAAGTCCAAGTTCACTGGCTGCATCCAGCAGCTGCGACCTTCGCTCCAGTGCCATGACGGTGCCGGTCGGATTCTGAAAATTCGGATTAATGAAGATCATCTTGATCCGATGTTTCTTGTACAGCGAGCGGATGTCCTCCGGCCGCACCCCTCGTTCATCGACAGGGAGTCTGAACAGGCGAAGGCCGGCCGATTGAAACATCGGCAGCGAATAGCAGTACGACGGATCTTCAATGGCCACCGCATCGCCAGGCGACAACAAGCACTGCGTAATGAGATACAGTGACTGCTGAGACCCCGACGTGATCAATATGGAGGATTCGGTGGTCTGGATCCCCCGATAGTTTTTCAGATACGTAACCAAAGCCTGCCGGAGCGGACCATATCCCTGCGGGTTGTCATATCCGAAATAGGACGTGTTCGATTTTTGACTCATCAACGTATTCATTTCTTGGATCGGCGCCAAATCGCCGGCAAGCTCTCCGCTGGCAAAATCGATCAATGAGGGATCCTGCGCCAGCGCTTCCCGAATCCGGCGAAGAAAAGGGAGGTTCGGCAGGAAATTCCCTCCCTCCGCATAGCGGCGCCAGTTCGGCGTATGCTTGGGCGTGGCTCCCCATTTGGAGTTGCTGACCCGCGTTCCGCTTCCGGAACGGCTCTCTATGATTCCAAGCGCCCGAAGCTCCGAGTAAGCCAGAACCACGGTGCTTCGATTAACCTCTAACTGCTCCGCAAGCTTTCGTTCGGATGGGAGTAAGCTGCCCGGTGGAAACTCACCATAAGATATTCTTTGCTCCAGATCATCGGCAATTTGCTGATATAGAGGTCGTGTGCTGTTACGATCCGGCTTCCACACCTTCCTCATCCTTTCGTGACATATTCAGGCGGTTCCTGTCTGTAACCTTAATCATATCATTTAGCATAAATAAAGGCTTTTCATAATTTCATCATTACGATGACAAATTTTAAGCCATGGACGGGATATCGGACTGCGAGTTGGACGGGGCAACATGACCGACTTCCCGAAATGCGGCTGTAAGTTTCTTGACAAAACATAAAAACGGGAATAAAGTATATTTTAATTAATCGTAATTATTACGATTTAAACAAAAGGCAGGAGGTGCTGAATATGCGAGTGACGATCACATTGGCATGCACGGAAACGGGGGACCGTAACTATACCACGACCAAAAATAAACGAAATCACCCGGAGCGGATGGAATTGCGCAAATATTGTCCGCGTTTGAAGCGGGTGACCCTGCACCGGGAAACCCGTTAGCGCATGCTTGAACGCAAGCCGGACCAGCCGTCCGGCTTATTTGACTTCATACGAAATGGGACTACACTGAAAGTAGCAGCAAGATACCATGTCAATGAGGGGGATGGACGGATGAACCAGGAACGACAGGATTCCGGCGGAGAGCTGCTCCTGAGCGCACATACCCCGGAACAGTGGAGGCGGAGAAGGCAGGAGCTAAACGAGTGGATCAACAGACCCAAGGAACGCATACAGCCCAAACGCACGCGGTTGTTCGGCAATGCCCCTGTCGACGAGCAGTTGTATCCGATATTGATTTTGCTGCAGCAGGCGGGCTTGGAGACCGAGTTTTCCTGCGCGGGCGTAAGCCCTCTCGATGAGCCCGTGGATCATTCCCTGTACGCCTACCTAACCTTTTTCGCAAAGGGTCCAGCGGAGCGGTTCGCTGACATACTTATCGAAAATATGAAGCATCGCGCTCTGATTACTTATGAGCCAGCCCGTCATCGCTATGACGTATCGTCGTTTTTTATCGGACATAACCGGTCCTTCTGCCTTCTTCTGCAGCACAGCGCGGATCAATTACTGAGGGATTCAGCCCGGTAGAATGCGGGGCTTTTATATAGGGTATCATCGTTTAGCCGGCTCAGAGCCTTGAGCAGATTGGTCTAGGACAACCCCATTGGTTAACGCTTCTGTATCAATTGCCACAGCGGCCATGCCGCGTGCGGTGATATATTGAAGCAGGACACACACCAGCTTGCCCTATATCGATAACGTCCAGCAAAGGGGAGAAAACCATATGCCGAGTAAAGAGAGTACGGCTATAAAAGAGCAGCTGACCGCCGAGGGATTTCATCATAAATGGGAACATGCCGGAACGATTCGGCAGTATATCGAAACATTGCCTCCATATCCTGCGCTGTCAGAGGAACAGGAAGAATTTGAGACCCGCCGTTTCCATAGCGGATCGGGCGTAAGCATGAATTATTATGTATCGCATGGTACGAAGGAACGGGGGACCGTCGTTTATTTGCACGGCGGAGCCTATATCGAAGAGATTCTGCCGCCCCATTTCGCGTTTGCCAGGCAGTGGACGGAACGAACCGGATTCACCGTCATCCTACCCAATTATCCCACCGTTCCGGCTGCCGATGCGAAAAAGCTGACGGGGCTGATGCGCGAGTTTTACGTGCACGTATGCGCCCAGGCCGGGCGCCCGGTATTTCTTATGGGCGATTCGGCCGGCGGCGCGCTGGCTCTCGACATGGCCCAGTCGGTCAAGGAGACGCCGCTGCAAGCGGAGGGGCTGATTCTGATCTCGCCATGGGTGGATGCAGCCACGGATAATCCGCAGATATCCGCGCTCGGCATCCCGCAGCGCGATGTCTTTCTCCAGCCGGCCGGGCTCGGAGCGGTAGGAAGGATGTATGCAGGAGGCCTTCCGATGGACCATCCAGCGGTCAGTCCTCTGTTTGGCGAGATGGGAAGCCTTCCCCGCACGGTCATTCTTGCAGGAACCGACGATTCCTTGCTGCCGGACGCTCGCCTGCTGCACGATAAGATGGCCCGGGAAGGCGTCGATACCGAATACTGGGAATACGAGAACATGATGCATGTGTGGCCCCTGTTTCCGATGCCTGAAGCCGATGAGGCACTGGAACGGCTGCATCAATGGACGGCGCGCGAAGGTTGAAAGCCGCAATGGAGGGTGACCCGCCATCCAATTGGATGGTCACAACTGTCGCGCAATTGGATGGTGTGCATCGGCCGATTGTTCATTATAATGAGGCAGAAACGACCATTTCATGATGATATAGGTTGATCCTGAAGCCTCAGGTTCTATAATAGATTGTATATAATGAATAATCGAATGGGGTTGTTTGTGGTTGGTTATGTATATTATCGTCATCGCGCTGGCATTAATTGGAGGAATATCAACGCTTCTAGTAGGATTATCTCAGGAGAATAAGAAGGCAAACCCGAACTATGAGCGGAAAACGAGAACCAATCTCACGAAGCTGCTCATCATTTATCTTGTTTCGTTAATAGCGTTTATTGTCATATGGATGATTTTCAGATAGGCAGAGTCCGCTCGCGGTCCATGACCGAAAGAGCGGGCTTTTTTCATTCAAATAAAGGAATTGAGGACAAGGCCGACGAAACATGATGCTTGCCGGGCTTTTTCCGGTACTATGATAATGAAGAAGAAAAGAACGTCTCTAATAAAAGGGGAGGTTTTAGGATCAGATGGCATTCAACATAGGAATGATCGGTACAGGCTGGTTCAGCAGAGTGCATGCAGATATTGTGTCCAATATGGACGGAGTGAACGTTGCCGCCTTTGTCGGGACGAGTCAGGAAAAAGCGGAACAAGCGGTGCGGGGCTTTGCCGGGGCCAAGGCGTACAGCAACGTTGAGCAGATGCTGGATGCAACCAAGCCGGATGCGGTTTATATCTGCGTTCCGCCGTTTGCGCATGGAGAGATCGAAGCCCAGGTCGTAGAGCGGGGCATTCCTTTTCTGGTCGAGAAGCCGCTGGGCACGAACCTGGATACGCCACGGCAGATTCTGCATGAGGTAAAGAAGGCCGGTTTAATTACGTCTGCAGGGTATCATTTCCGTTATACGGATACGGCCATCAAGGCTGCCGAGCTGCTGGAAGACCGGAAGATCGGGATGGCGCTTGGCTACTGGATGGGTGACATGCCGCAGGTGTACTGGTGGAGACAGCAGGAAGGCTCGGGAGGGCAATTCATTGAGCAAACCACCCATATGGTTGACCTGCTTCGCTGCCTGTTGGGTGAAGCGGATGAAGTGTATGCGGCGTTTGCCCATCGCGCGATGAAGGATGTTCATGAAGGGGTAACGGTACACGACGTAGGCACTGCGACGCTGAAATTAAAATCCGGCGCCGTGGCAACGATCTCCAATACCTGCATGCTGCCGGAGTCGGATCGGGCTGGCTTGGATATTTATACGGAGCAGGGGGTCATCGGCATTCAATCCGATAAACTCATCGTCAAGGAAAAAGGAAGAACGACGGAATACCGCAATGCGGCTAATCCGTATCTTCGGGAGAGTGAAGCGTTCATCCACGCGGTTCGCACCGGCGATGCCTCCGGAATCTTATCCTCCTACGAGGATGCGTTTAAAACCATGGAAATTACCTTTGCTGCTATGCAGTCGGCCGAAACGGGGGTCCCGGTGAAGATCGGGGAATGATCCTAAACATTCAGCGGTCGCAACAGAATCCCAAGGTGTCCCGCAAGATCATCAGGTCTTGCGGGACGCCTTTTTTTGTTTCGCAAGACGATCCGTGCTCGGATCGCCGCCTGACGTTAACCAAGGGAATTCTCGAAGGAATATAGGAGTTTCCCTAATAGGAACCGAGGGTGTGGCCGCTCATTATGAAGCTATACGAAGAACGGCACATTGATTCCCCAATCATTGTCATTCAAGCAGAAGGAGTTGAAGTGTCCTAGGAGACGAAAGTCGGGGCTGAAGTTCTTCAAGAGGATGGTAAGCTATTCTGGCAATTGGTTCGTTCTGGAGGAGAAAAGCAGGGAATGGGAGGACATGTACCGCAAGCGCTGTATTTCGGGAGCGGAAAAACAGGCGCTGGACGGCATATGCCATCATGTATCATTCGGTGATGCTGATTCTGCCGATACTCTTCGGGCATCCGTGGATGTGCCTGCCGTTCTTGTTTCCGTTTGTAAAGACCCTGCGGTATGCCGGAAAAATAATGAAACCGATGAAGGTCGGCATGATCGAGATTGCGGGTTCCATCCAGTTTTTATTGCTGTCATGGATCTTGATGTAATCTGCTTACGTTATCGTGATGCAGTCGTAATATGCATGGCTGCCTTCGGTCGGCTTCCATGCGAATCGACTCTCTCGTCCATTCTGTTATAATAAGGGAATGGATACAGAAGGGAAGAATGCGAATATGGCATATACAGCACAGCAGGTGGCCGAATGGATGGTGGAGGAAATCCGGTTTACGGGCAATTTGTATCAGACGGAAGCCATCCGTTATGTACGCGAGAACTTCGGGGAAGAATTTGTATTCGTGAACGAGAATGGAAATGCATCGCTGTCCAAGGACGTGAAGAAGGCTTTCCGCAAACTGCATGGCGGCCGGATTGCCTGGGATCGCGACGGATTCATGTGGGCCTGGACGTAATCCCGCTATAACCGAATAATCAAAAGACGGGAGAGGCCGGATCGACTGGTTGCCTCCTTGTATTAATGAGAACAGCTGCCTTGAAATCCGGGGCAGCTGTTCTTCTTATATGAATTACTTGATCCGATGGACCGTGAATTGTCCGGTTGAGGCGTGCAGCGTCTTCGCCGTTTGCTGGGGGTCCAGCTGGCGATGGCGTTCTACCGCATAGCGGAACTCGTAGAAGCCGCCGAGCGTAGCCTTGAAATTGGTTTCCCAATAGTTCGTCAATATCCAGGCATACGTGGAAGGGCGGCTGTCCGCCGGCTGCATGGCGTGAAGCTGGCGCGGCCCGTGCTCCAGCGTTCCGAGCTGTACGAGCGGCGTGTCTGTCATGGACAGGGTCAGCGCTTCCCGGTCTTTAGCCGAGTGCCAGAATATTCCCTCCTGCACGCTGGTGTAATCGAGGCAGCTTCCAGGAATTTGATCCTTCCAAGGCCGGATATGGCATCCGGCTTTTTCGGCGTATAACTCGGCTTCCGTCCCCAGCGAGAACGGCAGTGCCACATAGACATTTTCCGGCAGCCAAACGCTGTCCTTATGGAAGCGGACGGAGACCTCGACACGAGGATGGTTGGCAAACATTTTGATGTGGAGGGCATAGTAGCTGAGTCCCTTCACGTCGAACACCAGCTCGACCAGGGCAAACAGCGGTCCGTTGTCCAGCACGGTCGCCCGGGTTAAGCGCCCGGCATCCCGCTGGACGTTGGTGCCCTTCCGGTTGCGTCCCATGCGGCGGCGGGTCGAGCATATTTCGGATGGATTAAACTCATCCTGTGCCGGCGTTACCTCGTAGACAGGAGAGAATGCCCCGTGCTCGCGTTCGCCGTCCAGCAGGTCCGCCGAGCGTGTCTTATCGATCCACGACGTAATGCCGTTGTTTATTTCCCATTCGATCCGGAAGAAGTCGGATTCGAGCGAACTCTTGCCCACCACGATCGGATAAGGAGTCAAGGGCTGGGTCCAAATGTCGGCGATGCCTTCGCACGCAATCGGTTCGGTATTCCGCGCGGTCGCCATATTCCCGGAAGCAGCGAGAACATCTGACGATTCGGGCGTATGAATAAACAATATCCGGGACTCTCCCGCTTCAAGCCTGAGCTCCGTAACGAGTGCCCCCGTATGTGTCAATTGGTACGGAAGCGGCTGCCCGGTCGTTTCGTCGATGAGCTCGAACCTTTTCTTCAGGATCACGTGTTCCCAGCCATCCAGCGGTATGGCAACCTGCAGCGTAGCTGCGGCAGTTTCCGTGTTGATTACCTCGTAGCGTAAGGAACGATGGGGGGCAAGCAGTGCGCCCTGACGGGCAACGAGCGCTTGGTCCAGCGCCCGGTAAGCCAGCTTGCTGGCTTCCGCCGCATAGGCTTGCTTTCGCACCTCCAGCATCTGCACCTGCGGATGCCAAGGCTCATACACGGAGGAATGGTAGCCCCAGGTATGCTCGGCGTACATGGTCAGCGCCTGCGAGGCCTCCTCGATCTCGGCCAGGCTTGCCGCTGCATGGCCCGGATCGAGACGCTTGACTTTGCGAAGCGTGCGCTGGGCATCCCGGTAAATCTGGGTATGCATCGCCGTGGAGGCGATCCCATCGGTCCACCAGTCCGGCCAATCTCCGCGGTGCACCGGAAGCGCGGACAGATCCTCCTGCTTCAAGACGGCAAAAAATTCGGAGAGCGTGGCCATTTTAATGGTGATTTGGTCGCCGTATTGTTCATTCCATGCGCTTATCCACTCCGCAATGTCGGCATTCGGGGACGCATTGTCCGTGCCCAGGCCGGAGACCATGACGGGAACGAAGGAATACGGGTAAGACTCCTGCTCAAGATTCCATAAATACCGGTTAATCCGCAGGGCAGCAATGTCGTTGTGCCGCTCCTCGGGCTCCATCAGATTATGCTGAAGCTCATCCTTGATGATGTATTTGCCGAGTGCGTCAGGGCAGAATCCGAGCTCGTTGCCGAACATGTAATGCTCGCCGTTCCATACGAGCAGCCTGCCGCCGCTGTGGCTTTCCCACCAGAACGGGGTTTGTTTGCGGCCCAGCGGATACATGCCGTGGTGCGTATGGATGCAGGAAAACAGATGCTCGATGTTATTTTGCAGCAGGCTTACCGCATAACCCCAGCTGTACCCGTTAATGTCGGCGGTCATGGCGCTGTCGATCCGATGTCCGAAAGTGTTTGCATACCTTTGCGCCTTGCCGTGATTGCGCAGAAGGAGGTCGAAGTCCGGAAGCTCCGTCATGTTGAGATAGGTTCCGGACAGTTCGATATCACCGCGGATTACCGCTTGCTGAAAAGCCTCCTTTTCTTCCGTTGTGGCCGATTCGAGGAATTTCTCAACCGCCCAGAATGTTTCGCAAGTCCAGCGGAACGATTTCCATTCCGGACGTTCTCCGCGGTGTGCGGCATTCGTAATGTCCAGAGCCTGGCGGATAAAATCGACATGGTACTGCTCGATCCGCTCCTGGCGCTCGGTGTAACCGATATCCGTGTGAGAATGATGGATGGCATAGATCGTCCAGGGACGGGCGGGTCTATGGCTTCCTTGGCGTGATATGTTCTTGTTCATATGATAGGACCTCCTAATGATAATATGGAGCGGATAGATCGTTCGCCGTATCGTCAAACAGCTTCTCAATGCCGTAAAACACAGCGGACGTACCGTCCTCGAGACAGTCGATTGGAACGCTGTGCGTACCCAAGGCCAGCTGCATATCCCTTTCCCATAAGGGCAAGCTGCCCGAGATCTGTCCGCCCAGCACCAAGCGATCCGGCCGGAATCCGGATAGATAGGGCCGCAGCATGCCTCCCAGATTGCTGCCGAATTCCCGGAATAAATCGCGGGCCTGCCCATTACCTCGCGTTGCCGCTTCGGCCAGATCGGCTACGTCGATTCCGTCCGTCAGGAGTCCCCGCTCCGAGGCCATCCTCAGAATGCCTCTTCTCCCGAAATAGCTGTCCACGATGTGGTCCTGGTAAGGCTCCGCATACAGCATGCCGCTGCCAGGGATACCGTCCTTGCCGGCTACGATCCGGCCATTCTCCACGAAGGCCGAACCGAGGCCCGTACCGAGCGTCAGGCATACGAGACGTTCCCCCCTGAACCGGATGGAGGCGCCCAGCCCGAACATGAAGGCGTCGTTCCCGAATCGGATATCGGCAGCGGTCAAACGATTCATCATGGCACCCGGAAAGGATGGTTTGAGGCTCTGGAACTTCGAACGGAGCAGATCCCGAACCGACAGTTTGTACAGCCCATCATATTTGCCGATGCCTTGAAGAAGGGCAACGCCTTTTGCGTAATCGAAGGGCCCCGGAAAGGCAAAGCCGATCCGGATCGAATCTCGATAGTCCACCGGCCGGAAGGCCGAGGCGTAAAAGCTTAACAAATCATGGCAGGCGCCGGCGAAGCTGGCGATCGCTTCCTCCGCCGTTCCTTGCGATGCCGAAGGCCGGATGAGGAACGAGCCGGGGACAAGCTGCCCGTTCACGAGCAGCGCCCCCTTCAAAGCGGTTCCACCGGCATCAAGCGTTATGGTGATGGGGGCAGGGGGAGACGGGTTTCCCGGATCGTCCCAATCAGGGCGGTTCATGAAAACTCTCCGCTTGCCGCTCTCCGGGAAGGCGGAAGCAGCGGGAGATTCCATTCCGGATTGACCCTGGCCGCAATCAAGGTGCATGGGGATCCGGACAGGTTCTCCAATCGGTATTCGCCTATACATGCCGGAACGATGAAGGATTCCGCATAGCCCCATTCAACGGCCCCACCCTCATCCGCAGCCGGTACAAGGCGGACGCGGTCGCCTTCAACGAGATTGTACATAACGAACTCTCCTTGGGTATCCGCTCTCCACGTATCCTGCAAATTCAGCCTGCTGACCTGGAACAGAAGATCTTCCCGTTGTCCCAGCAGTTCCTCCGTGCTGCCGCCTTGACGGCTTACGACGGATGGCCTAGCGATAAGCCCGTCCTCTACTGCCGGCGTATTCATGGCGTCATTGATATTGTGGCGCGCATGCTCAGGGTTCATCGGGCGTGGCTTGCCATCGGCGTCCAGCCGCAGATAATCATAAATCTTGAATGTAAACCACCAAGTGGTCGAGGAGATTTCCAGCACGAGATTATCCCTTCCGGAGCAGTGGACCGTACCCGGTGGAATAAGGTAGAGATCCCCTGTTTGCGAGTGGTACTCGTTAACGTAGTCGGAAAGCTCCAGCGGATCTTCCTGAAGATGGGCATTCTCGACGGCTTCAAGGAGCCGTCCGCCGGTGATCCCTTCCTTCAGTCCCAAATACACTTTGGCTCCCGGGACATTACGCATGATGTAGTACGACTCTTGCTGTGTCATATGTTCATTGAACTGCGCCTCTACATATTCCTGCAGCGGATGCACCTGAAGCGACAGCTCGCCGCCCTGCATCGTATCCAGATAGTCAAACCGGATCGGAAAATAATCGCCGAACAGCTCGAAATTACGCGTTCCCATAATTTCCTGTGGGGCTGCCTCCATCAACAAAGTGAATGGAACCTCGAAGGTGACATTCTGCACGCGCAGCAGCAGCGTGTTCTCGGGAGCGATGGGTTCAAAGCTCCAGGCGCAGTTCGGCCATTCTTCGGGCAGGCCGCACAATTCCTTAAGGTATTGCCCTCCCCATATCCCCGGGGCAAAAAACGGCTTGACCCGAAACGGCTGCCGGGCCGCTTGATGCAGCACGCTTGCCAATTTCGCTGCAGGCAGCCAGACGGGAGCTTCCGAACGATTCAAGTCCATATAGTACGCTTGGTTGACCGAATGCTGGACATGATGGTCCAGCCAGTCCCGGCGGTAAGTCTCCCAGACGGGCCATTCGAGAAACAGGCAGTTCTTGTAGGTCTCAACCTTATCGCTCGAGATGCCGAGGCCGAAGCTGCCCATACGCTCGGCATGGCGCCGCTGCTGGTTTCCGCGGGAGTAATCGGCGTAGAAGCGAAGATCGGGGGTTCTGCCTTCCAGCAGCGAGGCACCCGGGCCGTGCAGCACGTGAATGCCGCACATCGCGTCAAATTGCAGCGCGCTTTTTTGCAAGGCAGCCTTTGCGTCCGGCTGAAAATATTGAGTGGGACGGACATCCGAGGCTTTATAGCCGAATGCCCGGTTATCGGTCAGATAAGGAGCCATCTCGGCCCGGAGCTCGGCTTCGGGTTTTACGTAATGGGACGTCGAATCGCTTAAGAAGGCGATGCTCTCTTGTTCGCAGGTTTGCTCAAGCTGGATCAGCAGTTTATCGAAATCGGCACCGTGCGTTCCGTCAAGCGTAATGTAGACGCCGCGCTTTTCGGGGGGATGAAGCTGCGATTTTTGTTTGTGGGTCGACATGATGAACGAGCACCAGGAGTCGATCCCCTGATTCATGAACAAGGGCTCGTGGCGAAAATCCACAGGATTGATCGGATATGATTGAAAGGCAGTTGCAGGTTTCATGGATTGGATATATCCTCCCTTCCGGAATGTCTGTTACGACTTCATTGTAGAAGGCAAGGGAGGATACGTCTTTATAAAAAGAGGAAGTGTTTTTGTACGATCAGGACATCGGCAGCCCTTAACGCTAAACCTCGGAGTCGTAGCGTCCTTCCGAAAACTGCGAGCGCCGGAAGCGGGCCGGGGTTACGCCAAGTTTGGACGTAAATACCCTGGTGAAGTAATGCACGGACTCGAATCCGCAGCAGACGGCAATCTCCTTGATCTGCCGATCCGTATGGAGGAGCATATGCTTTGCCTGCTGCACGCGCTGCTCCTGTACATAATGGACAAAGGATTGATGGCCGTATTTGCGAAACAGCCGGGTTAAATGACGGGTCGTGATGTGGAGATGGCCCGCCACGCGCTCCAGCGAGAGCGGTTCGTTGAGGTTGTCCTTGATAAACAGTTCGGCCTGATGAAACATGGAGGTTCCTTCATCGTTTGCTTCGGCACCGGAAGGCTCATGGTGGAAGCCCGGGCCATGGACGGTCAGAAAGGATACTATCAGTGATGCGGCCAAACTGTTCAGCATTTGCGGCGGGTGCTGTTTGCCGGAACCCGTATGAAACAGCGATAACAGCGAAAGCCACAATAATCCGGACGCCTGCCGGGCACCTTCTGTAACCACCGGATTGCCTTGTTTGGCCAGCAACCGGAACGCGGCCGCATAAAACTCGCCGGTTGCCGTTTCTTCCGGTTCAAAGGCGACATAGCATAAGGCCAAGCCATCCTTGCTTCTTATTTGATGCTGGACGCCCGGACGTGAGAGAAATAGCGTGCCCGGATAGAGATGAAACTCTCTTTCGCCTTCGATATAGGTTCCGTTGCCTGTTAACACGTAACAAGCTTCAAAAAAAGAATGCTTGTGCTCCGTATTGTCGTAGTGGCGCGGCATGAACCCCCAGTAATGGATCCGGATGCTCAGCTCCTGTTGTTCAATACGGCTCAAGGTACGATTTAATATGGAATTGGCCCGCTTGAATAACGGGATGAAAGCATCGTCATCGATTTGCATGGGAGATGGTTCTCCTTCGTTCATAAGGCAATGTCATCTGCCTTTAATATAGGTTGGATGTATCTTGGATTGTCTCTCTATTATATATCACAAGATAAGATATAAAGAAAAAATGGGTATAGTGATGTAATGCATAGACAGCTACATAAGTTCTTCACAAGTCGCTGTTATGCTATGAATATTCAATATAAGAGAGGAGTTCGTCATATGTCAGCAAAAAAACGATTAAAGCCGCTTATTCTGGTTGCCTTTGCATCCCTCATCCTCGTGCTGGGCGCCTGCGGAAATACCGATGGCGCGAATCCGGATCAAGCGGAGAGCGTGGATACCACCGGCGGCATGGAAGGCATGGATCACGGCAGCATGAACCATTCCGGATCGGGCGAGGTTCCGGAAGGGTTGAAGACTGCGGACAATCCGGCCTATGCGGCCGGGACCCAAGCGATCATCGAATCCGACCACATGCCCGGGATGAAGGGGGCCCAAGCAACGATAGTCGGAGCTTACGATACGACAGTGTACACGATATCGTATACGCCGACGAACGGCGGGCCCGAAGTGAAGGATCATAAATGGGTCATTCATGAAGAGCTGAAGGATGCGGGCAAGGAGCCCCTGGAGCCGGGAGCGAAAGCCGTCGTGAATGCGGATCATATGGAGGGGATGAACGGTGCGACGGCCGTTATCGATTCCGCCGAGCAAACGACGGTCTATATGGTGGACTTCACGTCAACATCCGGAGAGGAAGTCAAGAACCACAAATGGGTCACGGAGAGTGAGTTATCTCCGGTCCAATAACGTTCATCGAATAAAACAATCGCTCCCTTGAGATCAAGAGAGCGATTGTTTTTTTATGCTCAAGGAGGGTGATTCAGCTTCCTTTGATCTGCTGCAAGGCGGCCGTCACTTCCGGATACCGGAACTTGAAGCCGTGGCGCTGGGCTTTGGCCGGAAGGATCCGCTGGCCCTTTAACAGAATAAGCGACATTTCGCCCAGGATGGCTTGGAGCATGAATGCAGGCATGGGCAGCCAATGCGGACGGCGATAGACCTTGGAGACGCTACGGCCAAATTCTTCGTTCGTGACCGCGTGCGGGGAAGCGGCGTTCACGGCTCCGGAAATGTCTTCGTGCCGGATGCAATAATCGATTAATTCCACGATGTCGTCGATATGGATCCAGGAGAGCCATTGCTTGCCGCTGCCGATGTTGCCGCCGACTCCTAATTTATACGGCAGCAGCATTTTGGGGAGGGCACCGCCTTGATCGCCCAGCACGACGCTGATGCGCAGCTTGATTAACCGGTCGACCGGGATGCAATCGGCTGCCTGCTCCCATTGCTGCACAACCTCGGACGGGAAATCCATGATCGTGGCCGGACTGTCCTCATCAAACGCTTCAAACTCGGATGTACCATATATGGCCATTGCCGATGCTTGAAGAATGACCGGAGGTTTGTGCTCCAGGCGCCGCATCAGGTCCGCTACGGCAGTTACGGTTCGTTGCCGGGACTGAAGAATTCTCGTCTTGCCTGCTTGCGTCCAGCGCTGGCTCAGGGAGGAGCCGGCAAGGTTAACGAGTGCGTCCAAGCCCTCGAACCGCTCCGGATGGGATTTCATCTCATCCCAGGTTAAGTAGGATAATGACCCGTTCTGCTGCACAGCGGGGATCTCCGGCTTTGACCTGGTGACGATGATCATGTCATGTCCGTCGCGCAGCCAGCGCTTGCACAATGCTTGGCCAATGAAGCCGGTACCCCCGCAGATGGCTATTCTCATGAGTGAACCTCCTTGTTAAGTTATCATCAACCCTGATAAAACATGGCCGGGAATCATTACCCGTCATACGCTGAAATGAGCCGAGAAGGGAATAACGATACGTTTCTTGTCAGAATCGTAAATCCAATATTATACAACCCATTATACAGGAAATGCGGCATGGCACCGCTATATGATATTTCAGTCAACGCTTCAGCTTCTGCCTGGCTAGGAGCGGAAAGAAACCGAAAAAAACAGTTTGCCGCACCCCATGCCTTGGAGCCAGGGGTGAACAAACTGTTTTTTGCGCAGTGCAAACCGGTATCGATTTATCACGCAAACGCCTGCCTTACGATCGCCGCAGCCTGGTCCAGTTCTACTTTGGTGATGATGAGCGGAGGGGCGAAGCGGATAATGGCTTCATGGGTTTCTTTGCATAGCAGGCCGAGATCTTTCAGTTTCTCGCAATAGGATCTGGCCGGGACCTTGAGCTCCATGCCGATGAATAGACCTCTGCCGCGCACCTCCTGGATATCGGGATGCGGGATGGATCGAAGCAGCCGGAGAAAATATTCGCCGAGCTCCAGGGAGCGAACCTCCAGCCCTTCCTCAATGAACACGTCCATGGAGGCGATGGCCACCGCGCACCCGAGCGGATTTCCGCCGAAGGTGGAGCCGTGGGAACCCGGCTCGAATACATCCAGAATATCCGCGTCCGCCGCCACGGCGGAGACGGGAAAGACGCCGCCGCCCAGCGCTTTTCCAAGAATGTACATATCCGGCTCGACGTCCTCCCAGTCGCAGGCAAAGCGTTTGCCCGTCCTGCCGAAGCCGCTCTGGATTTCGTCCGCTAGCATGAGGACGCTGTGCTGCCTGCACAGCTCCCGTGCCCCGCTCAGGTATCCGTCAGGCGGAATGACGATGCCGGATTCGCCTTGGATCGGCTCCACGAGAAAAGCGGCCGTATTCGGTGATATCGCCTGCTCCAGCGCCTCAAGGTCGCCATAGGGAATGACTTTGAATCCCGGCGTAAACGGACCGAAGTCCTCGCGGTATTCGCGGGACGAGGAGAAGGAGGTAACCGTGATCGTTCGGCCGTGGAAATTGCCCTCGCAGACGATGATTTCGGCCTGATCTGCCGGGATGCCTTTCTTCCGGTAAGCATAGCGACGCGCTGCCTTAAGCGCGGTCTCAACCGCCTCGGCTCCCGTATTCATGGGAAGAATCATCCCTTTGCCGGTTAAAGCGGACAGCTTCTCGTAAAAATCGCCCAGGTGATCATGATGAAATGCGCGCGAGGTCAGGGTCACCCGATCCGCCTGTTCCTTTAAGGCCCGGATGATGCGGGGATGACAATGACCTGCGTTTAGCGCCGAGTAGGCGCTTAACATATCGATATACCGTTTGCCATCTGTATCCGTCACATGAATGCCTTCAGCTGAAGCGATGACGATGGGAAGAGGGTGGTAGTTTTTTGCGCCGTACCTTTCGGCTTTCTCGATATGAGGATTGGAAGGGGCCATGGCGTAACCTCCTTGGGAGTCTAAAGAAACCGCAACGCGGAAAATACAGCATGCCCGCGCAAGAGGCTTCTCATAATCAAGCATGATGCCATGACATCAAAATGTCATAAGATGCTTTCGCCCAGCATGGAGGCGATTAAACCGACAAGCAGCCGGGACGTCTTCTGTCCGCGGTCCAGCAGCGGGTTATTCTCCACGAATTCGGCTGACGTCAGAATACCGGATTCCGACAGCATCTCCATGGCCAGGTGCGCTTCCCGGTAGCTGAGCCCGCCTTGAACCGGCGTTCCTGTTCCCGGTGCGATCTTCGGGTCGACACTGTCGATATCAAAGGAGAGGTGAACGCCATCCGTTCCCGCTGACGATATGCGGATGGCTTCCTCCATGACCCGGAACATGCCCATGCGGTCGATATCCTGCATCGTGAAGCAGGCGATGCCTTCCCGGCGGATGAAGTCCCGCTCGCCCTGATCAAGTGAGCGCGCGCCGATGAGCACGACATGCTCCGGCTTAATGGTTGATTTAACGCCGCCGATCGAGGTTAGCCGCCGATCGCCCTTTCCCAAGCTGACAGCCAGGGACATGCCATGGATATTGCCGGTCGGGGTAGTATCCGGCGTATTGAGATCGGAATGGGCATCGATCCAGATGACGCCCAAGTTGCGGTAATGCCGGGTAAGTCCGGCAAGCGTGCCGATGGCTATGCTATGGTCGCCGCCGAGCACAAGAGGGAAGGTGCCCGCTTCCGCCAGGGCGGATACGCGCGCTGCCAACTGCTCGTTCATCGTCACGACTTCTGTCAAATGTTTTAATCGGGGATGGTGCGCTTCATCCTTGCGCTCGGGGAGCGCAGCAGGATCATCGATCTGGTAGGTTACACCGAGCGCGTTAAGCTTGCGTTTCAGGCCGGCTCCGAATATCGCGTCCGGTCCCTGTCCGGCGCCGCGGCGGGTAGCTCCCCGGTCGAATCGCACCGGGATGATCGATACGGTGGACGGAAGATTGTTCATCACTTTGCTCACCTCCACTTTGTAACAGTGTATTCCGGAGCCGGGCTGAGTGACTTGGGCAAAGCCCTATACAGGCCGATCCAATATGGAAAGTTTTGGGTTGGACGAGAAAAACACCCTTTATGCATGATTCATGGAATGACTGCAGAGAGTCCCATGAGACAGCATGAAGGGTGTTAATGACGTGCAATTCGAATTAGGTTTCATTGCATGCTTACGCGGCATGCCCGACGTTTATTTTACCGTTTTATTATAGGTCTCGATCTTGGAGCTGATATCCTGAGCAGCTTTGTCCAATGCTTCCTGAGGCGTTTTCTGACCGTTCAGCACTTCCTCGATGGCCGTTTCCGTCAGCTGGCGGGCCTCAGGGAACACGCCCATGACAGCCCCCTGCGTTGCCAGGTTGGCGGTCGTTTGATGCAGTTGATCCACCGCGGTCTGGAATTGAGGATATTTCTCCAGGTTTTCTTTTACCAGGGACTCTTCGTAAGCTTTGGTCGTGACCGGGAAGTAACCCGTGTTGACATGCCAGTAGGCTTGGGTTTGCGGCTCGGCCAAATACTTCATGAATTCCCAGGCGGCCTGCTGCTCTTCTTCCGATTTGTTGTTCATCAGCCACAGGCTTGCACCGCCGATGATAACGCCGCCTTCGCCGCCGTCAGCCGGTTTGGGCAGGAAAGCCGTGCCGACTTCGAATTTGCCTTCCGCTGCGCTGACGATTCCGCGGAGCGAAGCCGTGGAGTCCAGCGTCATGGCGACTTGGCCGGCTGCAAAGGCTTTTTTGGTGTCATCCGTTTTACGTCCCAGGTTCAGCAGAACTTTATCGTCCAGCATTTGCTTCCACCATTCCAGCGTTTTCACGGCAGCGGCGTTGTTGACTTGCGAAGCGGTCGCCGGAGAAGTGCGGCCGTTGCCGTTGTTCAGCAGCTCAACGCCTTGGTTCGCAAGGAATTGCTCCATGAACCAGCCGTAAATGGCGAAGGATGTGCCGGTTTGGCCGCCTTTCGTTAGCGCTTTAGCCGCTTCCGCTACCTCTTCGTAGGTTTTTGGAGGATTTTCCGGATCCAGACCCGCCGCTTTAAAGGCATCTTTGTTGTAGTAAAGGATCGGGTTGGAGGAGTTGAACGGCATCGAATACAATTTGTCGTCGAATGTGTAGTAATTTTTGATATTCGGTTCCAAGGAGGAAATGTCGTAGGCTTCAGCATCCATGAAGTCTTGAACCGGACGGATCGCCTTGGTGTCCATCATGAAACGGCTGCCGATTTCGTACACCTGAATCATGGTCGGTCCGCTATTCGATCCCAATGAAGCCTTCAGCTTGTTCAAGCTTTCATCGTACGTGCCTTGAAACACGCCCTCTACCTGAATATCCTGGTGTGCTGCGTTAAAATCGGAAATCAGCTTGTCCGCGACGGTCCCGAGCTCACCGCTCATGGAATGCCACCAAACGACCTTAACAGGTTCCTTGGCCGGTTCGCTGCCGGCGGCAACGGTCGTTTCTCCGGCGGTTGGCGTATTGCTGCAAGCGACGTTGATCAGCATGAAGCAGGAAAGCAGGAGCAGCGCGAAGGACCTTTTACCAAAACGTTTCATGATCGGTTAATCTCTCCCTTTTTGAAAATAAAGTATGGTTGATCTATCAGAAATTGCGTGGGCCCGTTTGATATCGATAACCGGCACGCAAGGCTGATCCAATATGGTCCATTAAGGTCCGGCTTTGTGGCCATTAGCCTTTCAAAGCACCTGCAGTGATGCCGCGCACAAGGGGTTTCAGCCCAAGCGCAAGCAGCAGCAGGGAAGGCAGCAGCAGCAGGAGCACGCCGGAGAGTATCAGATTCCATGAATTCATCTCTTCGAACTGCAGCATGCCGATCCCGATTTGGACGGTTCGCATCTCGACCCGGTTGGTGGTCAAAAGCGGCCACAGGTACATGTTCCAATTATTCAGGAACGAGTACACGCCCAGCGTGGCGATTCCCGGGATAGATAACGGCAGCACCATGCTCAGGAAAACGCGGACATGTCCGCAGCCGTCCACGCGGGCCGCTTCAAACAGCTCCTTCGGCAGCTGCAGGAAGGTCTGTCTGAGCAGGAAGGTTCCGAAGGCCGTGGCCAGAAATGGAATGATGAGCCCTTGATAGGTGTCCAGCCAGTTCAGGCTTTTGACCGTCAGATAGTTCGGAATCATGATCACCTCCCACGGGATCATCATCGTGGCGAGAAAGAGGCTGAACAGCAGCGTTTTTCCCGGGAATCGCAGGAAGGCGAAAGCGTATGCCGCCAGACTTGCGGTCACGATCTGCCCGAGCATGATGGCAATGGAGACAACCAGGCTGTTTCCGATAAAGGTAAGGACAGGAATCGTATCGATCACCTTGGCGAAGTTGGACAGATTGACGGCTTCGGGAAGCAGAGGCGGCGGATAGACGGCCGATTCGGCCTCGCTCATCAGCGATGTCGACAAGGTGTATAGGAGCGGGAAAAGAACGGCCAACGAACCGAGAAGCAGCGCGATGTAGATGAGGCTTTTGGGCATGAGACGCATGTTCACTGGTAATGCACCTTCTTCTCGACGAATTTAAATTGAAAGACGGTCAGCAGCAGAATGATGGCAAACAGGATGAGTGCCTGCGCGCTGCCGATGCCGAAGCGAAAATTGACGAAGGCATCCTGATAGATGTTGAATACCATGACGTTGGTGCTGTTCATCGGACCGCCTTTGGTGAGGATGTTGATTTGTCCGAATGCTTGGAAGGCACCGATGACCGATACGACGGACGTGAAGAATAACGTAGGGGAGATTAGCGGCATCGTAATCCGGAAGAACGTTCTCAGCGGACCGGAGCCGTCTATCTTGGTGCTGTCATAGATATCTTCGGACACGCCCTGCATGCCGCTCAGCATCAGGATATAGTTGAATCCAAGATTCATCCAGATTGTCATAAGCGCGACGGAGATCATGGCCCATTTCGGATCGGTCAGCCATTGGACGGGCTGCGTGCCGAGCAGCGACAGAAAATAATTCAGTATGCCTAAGGACGGATGGTATAGAATCATCCAGATCATCGAGCCGGTACCGACGGACACGGCCATCGGAAGCGAGAAGATAAAGCGGAATATTTTCATGCCCTTGAGTTTGTTGTGCGTCAGGGCAGCCAGCAGAATCGCAGCCGCCATGCCGGTCGGAACCGTCAGCACGATGAACAGCAGGGTATTGCCAAAGCTTGTATAGAACATGTCGGAGGCCAATATTTCCCTGAAGTTGTCGAATCCTACGAATTCCGCTACCCTGCCTTGCGGATCGGTCAGGAACAGGCTAAGATAAACCGACTTGAGCAGCGGGTAGAATAAGAACAGGGCGAATATGAGCAGCGAAGGCGCTAAACATGCATAAGCGAGCAGAATTTCTCTGCGCCTTGTTCTCTTGATCGAGACGGGTTTCGCCGCGGTTGATACCTCCGGCCCGTTGACGTTCGGCGATAGAGAGTGCCCCGGAGAAGGAAGCGTGAATTCTTTTTCCATCATCATGTTTTACCTCACTTTCCAGCTTGGCCTTACAGCCTTGAGTATAGGAGCCGGATGTAAAATCCAGTAAGGGGTTTTGTAAGAATACCGTAATTTATTGCCGGACATGGCAGTTGCTGAAGGCGAGCTTGCCAGTGCCGGTACAAGAATATTCCATTCCCTAAAAGCTTGCACGTGGAAAAGAGATGTGATATCTTATACCTGTAACCGGTTACACATGAATGAGGTGATGACGGTATGGCAACGATCAAGGATGTGGCGAATCAGGCGGGCGTATCCGTAGCCACGGTTTCGCGGGTTTTAAATGGAAACGGTTACGTGCATGAGGACACCAGGTCCAAGGTGGAACAGAGCATTCGAGAGCTGAATTACACGCCGAATGAAGTGGCGCGTTCTTTATACAAGAGGAAATCCAAATTGATAGGACTTTTGCTTCCCGACATCATGAACCCTTATTTCCCGCAGCTTGCCCGCGGGGTAGAGGACGAGATGCAGGAGAATGATTACCGATTGATCTTCGGAAACAGCGACGAGAGCAAGAAGAAGGAAACGGAGTACATTCAGACGTTTGTCCAGAATAATGTGGTTGGCGTCATATCATCGACCAACAACCCGGATGCCGACATGTATGCGGGGCTGAACATTCCCGTCGTGTTTCTGGACCGCACCTCGTCGGACCACCCTTCCGTGTACGCGGATGGCCGTCAGGGAGGAAGAATAGCGGCTGAGGAAATCGTGCGGCGAGGGAGTAAAGCCATAACGGTAATTCAAGGCCCGGCGGATGTGCGGCCTGCACAGGAACGTTTTGAAGGAGCCGTCGAGGTTCTGGAGCAACAGGCGGCTGCGTATCAAGTGCTGAAGACGACATCGTTTTCTTTAACCGATGCCGAAGAATTCGCCCAGAAAGTGTTCAGCGAATATCCGGACACGGATGGCATAATCGCGAGTAACGATATTATGGCATCCGCCGTGGTGAAGGAAGCGTTTCGGCTGGGGAAAAGGGTGCCGGAAGACGTACAAATTATCGGATTTGACGATATTCTGCTCAGCAGGCTGCTGGCCCCGCCGCTGTCGACGATTCATCAGCCGGCGTACGAAATGGGCCGGGAAGCGGCCAGATTGCTTATCGGGCTTATCGAAGGGCAGCGCATAGAGAAAAGCAATATCGAATTCTCGGTTGAATTCATAGAGCGGCAGACAACGAGAAAGGTGGAATCGTGATGGCAAAAATCGTGGTGATCGGAAGCGCGTCGATGGACTTGGTGGTGACCTCCGCCAAGCGCCCTGGCGCGGGAGAGACGGTGCTGGGCGACAGCTTTAAGACGGTGCCCGGAGGGAAGGGAGCCAACCAGGCCGTCGCGGCGGCAAGGCTGGGTGCAGAGGTGACGATGGTTGGCTGCGTCGGTGACGATTCCTTCGGCGAAACGATTTTGAGCAATTTGCAGTCGAATGGTGTTCTTACGGATTATGTGGAACCGGTTACAGGTATGGAAAGCGGCACGGCGCACATCATTTTGGCAGAGGGAGACAACAGCATCGTGGTGGTGAAGGCTGCCAATGATCGGATCACTCCGGAATACGTAGATCAGGCGGAAAAGGCAATCCAGGCGGCGGATATCGTGTTGATTCAGCAGGAGATTCCGGAAGAAACGGTGGTGCACGTGAGTGCGATATGCGCCAAGTATCAGGTGCCATTGATGCTGAACCCCGCTCCTGCCCGTCCGGTGCCGAGCGTCGTTATTGAACGGGCGGCATACATTACGCCAAACGAACATGAAGCCGCTATCCTGTTTCATGACGAGCCGCTCGGCGACGTGCTGCGCCGGTATCCGAACAAACTCATCGTAACGGAAGGGAAAAAGGGCGTTCGTTATTTTGACGGTATGCAAGAGGTCGTGGTTCCGGGCTACAAGGTTGAAGCCGTAGATACGACGGGTGCCGGCGATACATTCAACGGCGCATTCGCCGTGGCGCTGGCCGAGGGCATGAGTCTGACCGACAGCCTCAGATTCGCGAACCGCGCCGCTTCCTTGTCGGTCATGAAGTTCGGAGCGCAGGGCGGAATGCCGTCGCGTCTCGAAGTGGAAGGGAGCCTTTGATCATGAAGAAGAACGGCATGTTGAACAGCCACATCGCGAAAGTGCTGGCGGATCTGGGGCACACCGATACCATCGTGGTCGGGGACGTTGGCCTTCCGGTTCCTCCAGGCGTTCCGAAGATCGACCTGGCGTTAACGCTGGGGACGCCGAGCTTTATGGAGGTGGTGGAGGCGATCGCCGACGATATGGTCGTTGAAAAAATCGTCATTGCTGAAGAAATGAAGCGGGAGAATAAGGAAACACTGCATGATATACATGAACAATTTCAGGATTGCGAGATCGAGGCTTGCTCGCACGAGCAGTTCAAGGAACGGACTCGAAACGCCAAGGCGTTTATCCGTACGGGCGAAGCCAAGCCCTATGCGAACTGCATTTTGCAGGCCGGCGTTCATTTCGGTTAAAGAGGAGGAAGCATCATGAACATTGAGATGACGAATATCCATAAATCCTTTGGCACGAACCGGGTGCTGGCGGGCGTGGACTTTGATCTCCGGGAAGGAGAGGTTCATGCCCTGATGGGAGAGAACGGCGCGGGCAAATCGACGCTGATGAATATTTTAACCGGGCTTCACAGCCGGGATGAGGGCAAGATCTTGATCGACGGTCAGGAAACCTATTTTGCGAACCCGAAGGAAGCCGAAGAGAAAGGCGTCGCCTTCATCCACCAGGAGCTCAACATCTGGCCGGAGATGACGGTTCTGGATAACTTGTTTATCGGCAAGGAGATGACATCCGGCCTGGGATTCCTCAACATGAAACAAATGAAGGCGCTTGCGAAGGAACAGTTCGGCAAATTGGCGGTGACGATACCGTTGACGCAGGAGGCAGGGGAATGCTCCGTAGGCCAGCAGCAGATGATTGAGATCGCCAAAGCGCTCATGACCAAAGCGAAAGTCATCATTATGGACGAGCCCACGGCGGCACTGACCGAAAGGGAAATCGAGAAGCTGTTCGGCGTCATCCGCTCGTTGAAAAAGCAAGGCGTATCCATCGTTTACATTTCCCACCGCATGGAGGAGATCTTCACGATCTGCGACCGGATTACGGTTATGAGGGATGGCAAATCCGTGGACACCAAGCCGATTCCCGAAACCAACTTTGACGAAGTCGTCAAAAAGATGGTCGGCCGGGAGCTGACCGAGCGATATCCCGCACGGCATCCGTCTCCGGGCGAACCGGTGCTGGAAGTGAAAAATATTTCCGGCAAGGGCCGGTTCGAGAATGTGAGCTTCTCGGTCCGAGCCGGCGAGATCGTAGGCGTATCCGGTTTGATGGGCGCGGGGCGGACCGAGATGATGCGAGCGATCTTCGGGCTGGACCCGCTGGATAGCGGGGAAATCTGGGTGCGCGGCAAGAAGGTTCATATCAAGAAGCCGGATGATGCCGTGAAACACGGCATTGGATTCATAACGGAGGATCGCAAGGATGAAGGGCTGGTCCTGGATTTCTCGGTCCGTGAAAATATGGCGCTGCCCAATCTGTTCAGCTTCTCATCCAGAGGATTCATCTCCGGGAAGAAGGAGCAGGATTTCGTCGAAACGCTGACAAAGCGGCTGCAGATCAAGACCCACTCATCCGAGACGCATGCACGCAATCTGTCGGGGGGCAACCAGCAGAAGGTGGTTATCGCCAAATGGATCGGCATTGGGCCGAGCGTGCTCATCCTGGACGAGCCGACCCGCGGCGTGGACGTAGGAGCGAAACGCGAAATTTACCAGCTGATGAATGAGCTGACCGAACGCGGCGTGGCGATTCTGATGGTCTCGTCGGAGCTGCCGGAGGTGCTCGGGATGAGCGACCGGATTCTCGTCGTTCACGAGGGCAGGATATCCGGTGAACTGGATCGCGAACAAGCCACGCAGGAACACATCATGACTCTAGCTACAGGGGGACAGTAATATGACAACTATTAACGATGCCAAGGCGGGAAAAGGGTTCAAGGTCTCAGGTTTGACGCAAAAGCTCGGTCCGCTGCTCGGACTGATCATTCTGATCGTCATCGTTTCCGTCCTGAATCCAAGCTTCTTGGAACCGCTTAACATTCTGAACCTGCTGCGTCAGGTATCGATTAACGCACTGATTGCTTTCGGTATGACGTTTGTTATCCTGACGGGCGGCATTGACCTGTCGGTCGGTTCGATTCTCGCGCTCTCCAGCGCATTTGTCGCCAACATGATGGTGGCCGGCTTTGACCCGATTCTCTCGATCATCATCGGCGTTGCGCTTGGCGGGGTGATGGGCATGATCAACGGTCTCATGATCACCAAGGGGAAAATGGCGCCGTTTATCGCCACCTTGGCTACCATGACGATATTCCGGGGACTTACGCTGGTTTATACGAACGGCAATCCGATTACCGGGCTTGGCGACAGCCTTGTCTTCCAATTGTTCGGCCGCGGATACCTGCTGGGCATTCCCGTGCCGGCCATTACGATGATCATCACGTTTGCCGTGCTGTGGGTCATCCTGCATAAAACGTCGTTTGGCCGCAAAACGTATGCCATCGGCGGTAACGAAAAAGCATCGCTTGTATCCGGCATTAAGGTACCGCGCGTAAAGATCATGATTTATTCCCTGGCAGGGATGCTGTCCGCGCTGGCAGGCGCGATTCTGACGTCCCGTTTGAATTCCGCACAGCCGACAGCGGGTACCTCCTATGAACTGGATGCCATCGCAGCCGTTGTGCTGGGCGGTACAAGCCTGACCGGGGGACGCGGCCGAATTGTCGGCACGCTGATCGGGGTGCTGATCATCGGAATTCTGAACAACGGGCTCAACCTGCTCGGCGTGAACTCATTCTATCAAATGGTTGTCAAAGGCGTCGTGATTGCGATTGCCGTACTGCTCGACCGCAAGAAATCGGCTTAAGGGGGAGAATGAACGATGAAAAAAACAACTTTGCTGCTCGTATCACTCATGCTGATCTTCATCACGGGCTGTTCCCTGGAGCCGCCGGAATGGGCAAAGCCCAAAACCGGCGGGGACGTCAAAGACATCAAGATCGGTCTTTCCATCTCCACCTTGAATAACCCATTCTTTGTCTCCTTGAAGGATGGCGTCGTCGCCGAAGCGGCGAAGCAGGGAATGGAGGTCGTTGTCGTTGACGCGCAGAACGACTCTGCCAAGCAGAGCAATGACGTTGACGACCTGATTCAGCAGGGCGTCAATGCACTGCTGATTAACCCGACGGATTCGTCCGCGATCTCGACCGTGGTTCAAACGGCAAACAGTTTGGGCATACCGGTCATCACCCTGGACCGATCGGCGGATCAAGGCGAGGTCGCTGCGCTGGTCGCCTCGGATAACGTGAAGGGCGGCCAAATGGCAGCCGAATATATCGTGGAGCAGCTGGGCAAAGATACGAAGGTCATTGAGCTCGAAGGCGTTCCGGGCGCTTCCGCGACCCGCGAACGGGGCAAGGGCTTCCATGATATCGCGGATGAGCAGCTGAACGTGGTCGCGAAGCAAGCGGCGGATTTTGACCGGACCAAAGGTCTTACCGTGACGGAAAATCTGCTGCAGGGCAATCCGGACGCCAAAGCGATATTTGCCCACAATGACGAAATGGCCCTGGGCGCAATCGAAGCGATTCAAAGCTCGGGCAAAGACATCATGGTCATCGGCTTTGACGGCAACGACGATGCGCTGAAGTCCATCGAAGCCGGCAATCTGACGGCAACGGTAGCCCAGCAGCCCGAACTGATCGGTCAGCTCGCCGTCGGCGCAGCCAAGGACGTGCTGCAGGGCAAAGAGGTGGAAGCGAATATCGCGGCACCGCTGAAGCTGGTCGTGAAGGAATAACTCGCGAAAATCAAGAAGCGTTCCCCTGCGATAGAAGCAGGGTAACGCTTTTTTTTGCTATCCTGCTCATTCCATTACGGACTGCGATGTAACTCACAGCCTTGCGATGGCAGCAGGAATACAATATCGTAAAAGAGAACAGTTATTTCGCATGTGATATTATAATGGTTGTGTATGCGTTTACTGCTGAGATGTAAAAAAGGAGCTATGTATCTATGACAACGGAAAAAAGAAAACAAGCGATCGTGATCGTGGGCTACGGCGGAATGGGCAGCTACCATGCCAAGCTGATTAAGGACAACGCGTTTCTTGAGGTGACCGGAACCTACGATATTCTGGAAGAGCGCCGGAAGGCGTCCCGGGAGGACGGGTATTCTGCCTACGAGAGTTATGAGCAGGTATTGAACGATGATGCGGTTGACGTGGTGCTCATTGCAACGCCGAACGACGTGCATAAGGAGCTGGCGCTTCAGGCGTTTGCGGCAGGCAAGCATGTTATCTGCGAGAAGCCGGTAACATTGTCCGTAGGTGACTTTAAGGACATGGTCTCCGCTGCCGATGCCGCCGGTCGGGTGCTGATGGTTCACCAGAACCGCCGCTGGGACGAGGATTTCCTGACGATTAAGCAAATGTACAACGAAAAGACGATTGGCGAATTGTTCCGTATCGAATCCAGGGTACACGGGGCGAACGGCATTCCGGGCGATTGGCGCCATCTGGAAGCGCACGGCGGCGGCATGCTGCTGGACTGGGGCGTGCATTTGCTGGACCAGATCCTGTTCATGGTGGACAGCCGGATGACCAGCCTGAGCAGCCGCTTGAGCTTTATTTTGGGCGATGAGGTGGATGACGGCTTTGAATCGGTCATCGAATTCGAGAACGGCGTATCGGTTCTGATCGAAGTGGGAACGACGAATTTCATTACGCTTCCACGCTGGTATGTCAAAGGAACCGAGGGAACCGGCATTATTGAGGACTGGTCGTTAAACGGAAGAGTCGTTACCCGGAACCAGGATGCGGCGAAAGTGGAGCCGAAGCCGATTCAAGCCGGGGTAGGCTTGACCAAAACGATGGCCCCTCCTTCCGAAGAAGCTACCATTACGGGTGCCCTGCCGGAGCCATACCGTCAATCCAGCAGCTTCTTCGATAACTTTGCGGCCGTGACCCGGGGCGAGGCACAACCGATCGTGAAGAACGAGGAAGTGCTGCGGGTCCTGAACCTGATCGAAGCGGTGTTTGAATCGGCCAGAACGGGCGAAACGCTGAAGGATTTCGATATTTACCCTGCGTAACCTAACGAAGGACAGCACTTATTGAATATCGTAAAGAAAGTACCGCGGCCGCCAAGCGATTATGCTTGAGGCTGCGGTACTTTTTATGTTGACGTCGTTGATCCGCCCATTTTTCATGGATTGCCAGTCCTTGCTGCGGTCATTTGGCGTGATCCACCTTCCCGCTGCCTCCGCCTTGCAGCACCCGCCTATAGTCGCTGGGCGCCCAGCCCGTATCCTGCTTGAACAGCTTCGAGAAGTAGGAATAGTTGGCGTATCCGACCTTCGCCGCAATCTGATACACGGACATCGGAGTCGACTCCAACAGATGTTTGGCCGTCCGGATGCGGGCCTGAATGATATAAGTGCCTAAAGATATGCCCGTTTCTTTCTTAAAGACGCGGGCCAAATAATCCGGGTTCAGAAAGACGATTTCCGCCAGGGTCGTTCGCGTCAGCTCCTCCCCGTAATGGCACCCGATATAATGCTTGATTTCCTCCACCACGGTATGAGAATGGCCGGCGTAGGCTTGATATTCGGCTGCCGTGCGGACGAGATACGCCATGTATTTTTCCATGTCTTCAATCGAGTTTAACGACTGCAGAAATAACTGATCATTGGTTTTGCCGGTATACAGCTTATGAGCCTGGATCTCTTTGCCCTTCAGATAGGAGTACACGAGCTGCACCATATCCAAGCGGAATAAACGCAGCACCGAAGCGCTGTGGACGCCGCTCTTGGCCAAATTCTGCAGGTACCGGCGAGTTTCTTCGAGAAAGGCGGCCGGGTTGTTTTCGGCAAGCAGCGCCTCCCAATCTTGAAGCGGAGGAGGGGTATACGCGGCTTCTTGCAGCGAATGCCGTTCCAGAAACATGATCTGGTTGCGCTTCTTGATCATGTCCTCGTTCATTTGCAGCAGGTCCCGCATGGATTTGTTGATCCCCTCCAAAGCCGCTGAGACCGATACGTTGCAGCACGCATCGCTCCGAAGGAACCGGTTGGCTTTCTCGATGAAGGACCTGCAGATGCATTCAATGACCGCGGTATCCGGAGAATGATTCCACTTCAGGATGACCATCCATTCGTAATCCCTATACTCCATGACGGTCTCAACCGTAAAGAGCGGATCCTGGAACAATTCGGACAGCACGTTGAGAAACGCGTAATCAAACAGGTCCTTGTCTTCTTTGCCCAAGCTTTGATCATACGGAAAAATCGTGATCAGCAGGGGGAGAAACAGATCCGACATCGCATAGGACAGATTCTGCTCCGCGATATATCCGGCGATGGCCGCCCGGTCCGACGAAGCTTTTTTTTCCTTGATCAGCTTGCTCCAGAAGTGCTCTTGCAGCTTTCTTTGGTTTTTCTTCCACAGCTGCCCGTTCTGTATCGCCTCCTGGTCGCTTTGCTGTTCCTTAGCTTTGTACACGGCCTTGGAGATGATGAGGCTGAGCTTATCGAATTCAATCGGCTTCAGGAAATAGTCGAAGCTTTGCAGCTCAATCGCTTTCTGCGCATAGTTGAAATCGGCGTAATTGGTCAGGAAGATCGTCTGTATGCCGTATTGTTCCTCGCGTATCCAGGCGAGAAGCTCCAGTCCGCTGCCCTGCGGCATTTCGATGTCGCAAATGAGGATCTGAACGGAATGACTCTGCAGAATTTCCCTTGCCTGCGCCACGCTGTAAGCGGTATGGATTTGTTCGATCGAGAGTGCCTTCCAATCAATCTTCTTCTCCAGCGCGGCCACGACAAAATAATCGTCATCAACCAGCAATACATTCATGAAATGTCTCCTCTCCTTTCCTGCAATGGCTGGGGCAGCGTTAGTGCGACGCTGGCACCGCCGCCTTCCGGGTTCGAAAATTCCACCTGCGCGCGATGATGGTAGAGCAGCTCCAGCCGCTGAAGGGTGTTCATGATCCCGATGTGTTTCCCTTCGCTTTGATCCAGCGGCTTGCCGTTTGCCAGCTTATCCAATACGTCTTCCGGAAAGCCGGGACCGGTATCGGAGATCCGGATGACCGCATAAGGCTTATCGTCCTCCGCCCGCAAACTGACGGTCAGGCGAATTTGCAGCACCTGATCTCTGGATACGGCGTATTTCACCGCGTTTTCAATAAAGGTCTGGAGCACCAGGGGGGGAATCGTGAGGCCGGCAAGCTCTTCTTCAAACCCGATATGATAAGAAAAGGCATCGCGGTAGCGGTGCTTCTGAATCTCCAAATAAATCCGGACGTGCTCGATTTCGTCCTCAAGCCGCACGAGGTTATCGCCGCTCTGAAAGATGTAACGAAAATATTTGGACGTGGACAGCGACATATATTCGATTTCCTTAAACATTTGCATTTGCGCCATGCTGTAGATGTTCGTCAGGCAGTTCAGGAAAAAATGGGGGTTGATCTGCAGCTTCATATAATCGAGCTGGATTCTTTGCTTCTCGAGCTCCTGCTCGTAAATATCGATTTTAAATTTCTTGATCTGTTCGATCAGGTGTTTGAATTGGGAATTCACCTGCTCGAGCTCGATGATCTCGCTGCTCATGAAATCCAGATTTTCGCTATCCTCATGGATGCGCCTTACGTTTTCCGAGAAATTCTGAATCGGCTTTAACACCTTCTTCTTGAAATACAGCATGACCACGCTGAGCGTGCAAGTGAGCAGTACGAACAGCAGCATAATGAGCAGCTGGGCGATCATGATGGTCTCGAACACGCCGAACTGGATGACCAGCTGTACATTGAAGGAGGCATTCGAGAATCCCTCGGTGACCGTAGTCCGCGGCTGTGACAGGCTGAACAAGGAAGCCTTGGCGCCTTCGAGCGGCTTGGCTCCCGCCTCGCCGGCACCTGGACTCGTAAGGGCGGCTCCTTGGGCATCCACCAGAGAGACGAACCCGTCCTCGCCCAAATCCAGTTCCTGGAGCGGCCGGACTAGGTCGTCTGCGGAGATGAGGCAGATCAAGTACCGGTTGTGATAGGGTACGATGTTAATGACGTAATGGGTGTCCTGCACCAGGATCGGGTTCCAGTTCGAGTAGAACGTTTCGTATACGTTTTTGGAATCCGTGAGAGAGACGATTTGTTCCTTCAGCTCCTGGAACTCCGTATACGACAAGGACATGGGGGCATAGTTCTGGAAGAAATCCTGTTCCTTTAAATAGAAGAAGAAGTTGTATTCCTGGCCATAGTTTTTTTGAAGCTCATTAAACTGTTTATGCACTCTTTCGCTCGACTTAATATAATTCACGTAATCGGTGCCGGGGGTATCCATGTTCTTGACGCTTTCGTCGTTCGCGAGCGTCCAGCCCATATAGTGGTTGATATACGAGAAGTCATGATTGATCTGCCGGATGTACAGATTCGCCGTATCCTGCAAATAGCGGGTGGATTGCTGCTTCACGATGAAGATCGAGGCGAAGCTGATCACCAGATCCACCACCAGGGCAAAGACCGAGATGAAGAGCATGATTTTCACATAGTGACGAATGGGATAAGGCTTGTTATTCAGTGCTTTAACCATAGGGATTTCGTGATTCCTTTCAGTTCGCCTATATTATGAAAGCGTTTTTATATCGGTAAGGATATTATAAATGGAAACGTCGAAAAAAACAGGAGCGAACGCTCGGGCATTTTCCATAAAGTCCGGATAACACATCGTAAAGTCCGAATACCGGCATGTTTGAGCGGAGGACGGGGGGACGGCGGTGAAATGGACAAGGCAAAGGTCCGGATAGCGCATCATGAGGTCCAAATCATGACGCCGGATCGCAGTATACTGAAATTGCTTACGTGACATACCGGGTTCATGACGACGCGAACGAAAGGGGAATCGATTTGAAAGCAGGCCAACTGAATAGAACCACACACCCAACCCTCGGGCGGATCAGAAAGAATTGGGGCCTGTATTTGCTGCTGCTGCCTGCGGTAGTGCTGGTTTTGTTGTTTTCTTACGTGCCGATGTACGGCATTTTGATCGCATTCAAGGATTACAGTCCCGCTCTCGGGATTATGGACAGCCCCTGGGCCGGCCTGAAGTACTTCGAGAAGTTTTTTAACTCCTATCAATTCTCGACCACCATAACGAATACGCTGGTCATCAGCTTATACAGCGTTGCGACGTTCCCGATTCCGATCATGCTGGCCTTGATGGTCAATCAAATGCGCCAGAATGGGTTCAAGCGCTTCTTCCAGACCGTAACCTACATGCCGCATTTTATATCGACGGTCGTCATGGTGGGACTCATGCTGATTCTGTTCTCGCCGGGCTCGGGATTGATCGGGAATATCTTCCGGCTCTTTGGTGCGGAAGCGCCGAATCTGATGGGATCGGCCGGTTTGTTCAGCAGCGTGTACGTATGGTCGGACGTGTGGCAGCATACGGGCTGGGACAGCATTATCTATATCGCGGCGTTGTCAGCGGTGAGCCCCAGCCTGTACGAGGCGGCCACCATGGACGGGGCAAGCAGATGGCAAAAAATCCGGTTCATCGACATTCCGATGCTGATGCCAACGGTCGTAACGCTGCTCATTTTGCGGATCGGGAGCTTGCTTGGCGTCGGGTTCGAGAAGGTTTATCTCATGCAAAACAGCCTCAATATTACCTCCAGCGAGGTCATCTCCACGTATGTGTACAAAATCGGGATGCTGAGCAGCCAATACAGCTTCTCGTCGGCCATCAATTTGTTTAATACGGTCATCAATTTTGTTCTGCTGATTCTGGTCAACCAGATTTCGAAAAAATACAGCGAAAACAGTTTGTGGTAACGCAAGAGAGGAAGGGTTCTATGGGCGTAGTGGAAGTAAGAGAGAAGACGGGGCCGCGGCAGAGGCATACCCGATCTTCCGACAGGGTGCTGGAAATCGGCCTGTATGTATTCGCCGTCTTGATGTTGATCGTGCTGATTTACCCGCTGTACTTCATCGTCATCGCTTCGTTCAGCGAGCCGGCAGCGGTCGCGAATGGACAGGTATGGCTGTGGCCTAAGGATTTTACGCTGGCAGGCTATCAAGAATTGCTGAAGCACTCTAATATATGGATTGGGTACCGAAACACGATTGTGTATACGATCGTAGGTACAGCCATCGGCCTGGTGGTTAACATATCCGCAGCTTACGCGCTGTCCCGCAAAGACCTCGTGGGCCGCAAGTATATATCGCTGCTCTTTATATTTACGATGTTCTTTAACGGCGGTTTGATTCCGACCTTCATGACGATCCGCGATTTCCAGCTGTACGATACGTTTCTTGTCATGGTGCTGCCGTTCTCGGTTGCCGCCTTCAACATCATCGTGGCGCGGACCTTTTTCCAGAGCAGCATCCCGGAGGATTTATGGGAGGCGGCACAGCTGGATGGCTGCGGAAATCTCCGATATTTCGTGACCATCGTGATTCCGCTTTCGAAAGCGGTCATCTCGGTCATCGCCTTGTGGACGGCCGTGGGTCATTGGAATTCTTATTTCAACGCCCTGATCTATTTAAAAGATACGAACCTGTACCCGCTGCAGCTCATTCTGCGCAATATTCTGGTCACCAACCAGATGCAGTCCGCCATGGGTACCGGGGAAGCCGCGGCCATTGCGCTGCGTCTGGCCAACATTATGCGCTATGCGGTCATTATCGTCGCCACGGTGCCGATCATGTGCATCTACCCGTTTGTGCAAAAGCATTTCAACCAGGGGGTGATGATCGGAGCCGTCAAGTCGTAACACCGCGATGGATTGATGAAAAATAAGTATAGGGGGAATGGTGGAATGGGAACAAACCATGCAAAGAGGAGACATCGCCTCAAACTGGCTGCCGTTATCATGTTGGCCGCAATCCTGCTGTTGAACCTGGCGGGCTGCAGCGGCGGCAAGAAGGAGGACGCCAAGTCGGATGCCGAAGCCGCTTTTAACAAAGAGGGCCTGCCGATCGTGAATGAACCGATTACGCTGGACGTGCTGACCGTTCGATGGGGCAACATGGGGGATACGTTCCTCCAGAACCAGTGGCTCAAGGATTTGGAGAAGGAGACCAACGTCAAAATCAATTGGCAGATCATGTCCTCCAATGATTGGGGCGAGCAAAAATCGATCATGCTGGCAAGCGGTACGCTGCCGGATATCATTTTCGGAGATATCGTATTCAGCGATTCCGACATTGTCAACAACCTGTCGTATTTCCGTCCGCTCGACGACTACATCGATCAATACATGCCGAATCTGAAGGCGGCGCTGGAAGAAACGCCCGAGATGAAAAAGATGAGCACCTTCCCCGACGGGAAAATCTATTCCTTGCCGGCGCGGCTGCCGTCCAGGCCGAAAGCTTCGATCCAGCCGATCATTAACAAAACCTGGCTCGATGCACTCGGATTGGACGTACCGGACAACACAGACGAGCTGTATGAGGTGTTCAAGGCGTTTAAAGAACGAGATCCGAACGGCAACGGCAAGGCTGACGAAATTCCGGTCAGCGGATCAGGGAACATCAGCATCGATTTGTTGAATCCGTTCGGCATCACGGACATCAACGGAAACAGCATGATGGTCATCGATAACGAACCTGTTTACTACCCGGTGACGGAGAGTTACAAAGAAGCGATCAAGTGGGCCCATAAGCTGTACGCCGAAGGCCTCATAGACCAAGAGATCTTTACGCAGGACAGCACCATGTCCACGGCAAAACATCAGAACCCGGATGCGGCATTGATCGGTTTCTCCAACCAATGGGTACCGGACGCGGTATTCGGAAAATGGAAGGATCAATACATCGCGATTCCATCCATTGCCGGTCCTGACGGTAAAAGGTACCAGGGGGGCGAGCCTGAGGGCATGAGCCTGCGCAGAAACGAGTTTCTCATCACCACGTCGAACAAGCATCCGGAAATTTCGGCCCGCTGGGCGGATCAGTTCTACACCAATGAAGCGAGCATTCAGAATTTTTGGGGAGCCATCGGCACAGTGATTCAGAAGAACGACGACGGAACGTTTACGCTCATGAGTCCGCCGGAGGGAACGAGTGCGGATGCCTGGTACTGGGAGCAATCCGTAAGGGATTTCGGTCCCAAATACGTAAGCCCGAGCTTCGAGAAAAACATCATATTGGATGAGACCACGGGTGACGGCTTGAAGCTGGTCATCGACAAGCTGGGCAGCGATTACGTGACGACGCCGTTCCCGAACGTCATGTACAGCGCCGAAGAATTCCAGGAGCTGCCTACGCTGACTACGGATATCGATGGCTTTGTCGGCACGACCCGCGCAAAATGGATATCCGAAGGCAACATCGATGCGGAATGGGACGCGTATGTCAAGAAGCTGAACGATATGGGACTGGAGCGGCTGGTACAGATCCGCAAGGAAGCCTATCAGCGGTATATCAGCGTCAAATAAGGATTGACGGCCATCGTCATGAGCTGCCCCGCAGATCGAAATGCTGCGGGGCAGCGTGATTTCGAGGGAATAGAGTTTGGTTTGATTTCAATAGGTATTAGAGTGTCAGGCTTCAACGGAGAAGGCGGAATTATTTTGGAAAAGCAAAGCGGTCTCCTTTGTTCTCTAATTTCTACAGCGTTTTTATATATCTCAGAGGAAATTAGAGAACAACAGAGATTGGAGGAATAATCCGCATGCGCAGTGATGAGTTCGTTTCATCTATATAATCTACAGGAGGCAGCAATCATGGGGAACATCAAAGTCACGGTATGGAATGAATACCGGCATGAGAGACATAATGAACAGGTAGCCGGCATATATCCGAATGGGATTCATCGTGCGATAGCGGATCATCTCGAACAGGTGGAAGGTTTGGAAGTAGCCACCGCCGTACTGGATGAGCCGGATCACGGATTGACCGATGAGCGATTGGCGAACACGGATGTACTGCTGTGGTGGGGCCATCTGGCACATGACGAGGTCCGCGACGACATCGTCGAGAAGGTTCGGCAGCGGGTGCTGGACGGCATGGGATTGATCGTGCTGCATTCCGGTCACGGCTCCAAAATCTTCTCCAGGCTCCTTGGCACGAACACCGGGATGCTGAAATGGCGCGACGACGGCGAGATCGAGCGTTTATGGGTCGTTGAACCGAGCCATCCGATTGCGCAGGGGCTGGGTGAATATATCGAGATTCCGCGGGAAGAAATGTATGGAGAGCGGTTCGAAATTTCGGCGCCGGATGAGCTTGTGTTCGTCTCCTGGTTCGAAGGCGGGGAAGTGTTCCGAAGCGGGTGTTGTTACAGGCGCGGCAGGGGGAAGCTGTTTTATTTCCGTCCGGGCCACGAAATGTTTCCGGTCTACCACCAGCCCGAAATTCTGCAGGTGATTACCAATGGCGTGTTCTGGGCCGCTCCGGTTGAAGGAGCTAGAACGGCTTACGGGCGGGTGGCGCCCATCGCTCCTGTCGCACAATCCTAATGAGAGACCTAATAGGAGGAGTGTTCTAACGATGAATAAATTTCGAATCGGCTTAATCGGTTTGGGCGGGATGGCGCAGGAGCATATCCGCTGGATGAATGCAGAGAATGTCTATCAGTTTGTGGCCGTGAGCGACGTCAACGGAGAAGCGGTGGCCAGAGTAGGCGATCAGTTGGGGATCGAGGACGGGAAACGCTATGCGGATTTCAAGGATTTAATTGAAGATCCTGACGTCGATGCCGTCATCTCGGTCACGCCCAACAACGTGCACGCTGATATCATCAGCGCATGCTTGCAAGCGGGCAAGCCTTTTTTGGCGGAAAAACCATTCACGCGAGTCTTCGAAGAAGCCATCTCCTTGCTGGAGCTGTATGAGAAACAGCCCGTTCCCGCCATGATCGGATTTACGTACCGATATACGCCCGCTTTTCGTTATGCCAGGGAACTTATCCGTACGGGCAAGCTGGGTACGATCCGTCATTTCTCCATTCAGTATTTGCAGGGGTTTGGCGTGCCGAACCAGCAGGTTCCCTACATGTGGAGATACAACAAAGCCATCACGGGGACGGGAACGCTGGGAGATCTCGGTTCGCATATGATTGATATGGCCCGTTTTCTGTTTGGAGAGTTCGAAGAAATCACGGCCCAGCTACATACCATCATCCCGGAACGCCGGGACCCGGTAACGGGAGCCATGGCCAAGATCGAGGTCGATGATTTTGCCAGCTTCCAGGCCCGGATGGAGGGTGATATTATGGGCGTTTTCCAGACGTCACGCAATGCATTCGGTTCAGGCAATCAGCATGAAGTGTCCATTTATGGCGACCACGGCACGGTCCACGCGAGCACATTGGATCCGGAGCGGGTGGTGTGGATTCGCGAAGAAGAGCCTGGGCAGCTCGCCAGAACGGCAATGGAAGTGCCGCAGCATTGCAAAGTCAAGCAGTATGCCGATTTTGCCGCGATATTGCGGGGAACGCCTGCCGACGGAGTGCCTGGGTTCATGGACGGATACCGGAATCAAGAAGTGCTGGATGCAGTCGTCAGGTCAAGCGAGACCAAAACGGTGGTTGAGCTGGGCAATTCCATCGGCCAACGGATTCAGAGTTTGTCATAACGTCTTGCCCATCCAAATATAGAGCGCCATCAAACTGAACAGAAACAGGCAGAAGTTAACGCCCACAAACAATCCGCGTTTAACGGGCGAGCGATGGAACTGAAAAGGGGTGCGCATTTCCCCCGTGCCTTCGATCAGGAACAGGATCAGCACCGTGTGAATGATCATATGGCCGATCACTTCTTTGTAACCGAATACAAGGCTTGTCATAATAAAAATGCCGGATACCAGCAGTGCCGTGAACCGGTTCATGATGCCTACGATGAATGCCCATGCCAGTCCGATTTCAACAAAAGCGCTAATCATGACAAAATGCTCAATGGTAAAACCGAAGGTAGGAAGTCCATAGCTGCCCATAACCGTGCAAGCGAGCTCGGGAATGGTCAGCTTTTCCATGGCAAGCCAAGCGAGGGACATGCCTGTGCATATATACAAGACCGGGGCTGCCGATCTTTTGATGGGAGTGCCGCACACAAACAGATAATAAACAATGCCGAGATAGAGCAAATAATCGATGGAATGAAAAAGACCGTAGGATAAGGACGCCTGAATATAGAGCAGGAATAGGATGGCGCCGCTCACCGGCAAGGTGCGTTTATAGAGAAGGCACGCTGCGGCTGCGGATAGGCCGAGGATGATCCACATGGAATTGGTTCGGAATTCGGGGGCGAGGTACGAGCCGCTCAGAAGCTGCAGTATCAGCCCGATGGCCAGCCCAATACGCAGAATCACCTCGGTGTGTGGCCTAAGCCTGTGCAGCCATCCGTGGATTCGCACGACGGGCCGCATCTTTCCCAAGGGATCGTGCAATGCGCATGTGAGCAACAAGATCAGCAATGTAAACGCTAACCAAAACAGGAACGTCAGCGTAACGATACGGGGAAAGGGCAGAGGGACCCATTCAAAATTGTCCGTGAACCATTTGACATGAATATTGATGTTGCTAATCTTGGAGAAATGCATTACCATTCAATAAGTTCCTCCCTTAACCAACTCTAGTCACTTATCCAAGATAATACATATATAACTAAAAAAGTATATTGTTGGATAAATATATCCCTGATAATGATAATATTATCCCTTAGCGAGCATACCTGGGCAGCGTCTGATTTTACAGGCATAACAAACAAGCCGATCCTATGAACTGCACCCCAATTGTTAGACACATCTAACAGTTGGAGGTGCAGTTTTTTATGACTAAATTTACTAAGGACAGCAAATTGGCATTAATTCAAGGGTATGACTCGGATCTTCTATCTCAGTCAGAATACGCAAATCAAATGCGCGTTACCAAGTCTCAATTCCAATATTGGTTAAAGCTCTATGAGATGCATGGTGAGGCCGTCTTTACTAACGGCTATACAAATTATCCGGCAAGCTTTAAACTGGACGTACTCAATCATATGGCTCAATCAGACGCTTCTCTCATGGATACCGCTGCATTGTTTAAGCTTCCGGACTTCTCCATGTTGTATTCCTGGCAGAGAAAGATGGAGACTGGCGGTTTAGAAGCCCTTGAGCCAAAAAAGAAGGGGCGTCCATCCATGAAGAAAAATTCCAGTTC